>RFNV01000341.1 GCA_009927005.1 Pseudomonadota bacterium | reverse complement strand
TTAATTAAACACAATATAATGAATTATTGGATACACCCACGATCGAGTCATTTATTTAAACAAAAAAAAATGACTACCATCGAGTATTATCATATAGTTTTACCAAGTTACGAAAAAAATATTATAACGGAAGGAGGACTAATAATAGAATCATTCCCAGTCAAGTCAACAGACGAGGCACAATATTTCAAAAGATTGTACGATGGAAAAAAGATGTTTGAAAAGACATATCATAAATCGAAACAACAAAAGAGAATTTTATAAAAAAAATTGAAAATTTGCATATTTTGCAAATGCCATTCATTTACATGCATAATCACAAGGACAACCTACAAAAAAAATCTAATTAGTCATTCTTTCTCATGACTGACAAAAAACCTGATCAACCTGATCAGATTAACTACAGCGTAGCATGTGAATTTGATCCAGAAGGTGTCATTGATTTTAATTCTTCGTTTAATCAAATCGTTATTAATTACAATTATCTTTGTAAATGGCTTCAATTTTTTATTGATAGAATTGACTATAATTTAAAAAATGGATATAGAAGCCCAGTGCTTTGTCTCATTTTACAATCATTGTCAAATATTAGCTCAAACTTTACACAATTTCGCTCAACGAACAATACTGAGGAACAATCACTGTGGTTTTTTAATACTATTATTCTTCTTATTTCTTTGTGGGGATTGATAGGATGCATGGAAATGGAATTAGGCAGATATGATCATGTTCTTCACTGGAACGTGTTGCAGCAACTAGTAAGTTATGCTCCTGTCCGTGATAAGAGTGTTTAATGATAATATCGTTGCTATATAATTTAATTTATTTATAAAAAAATTGAAATTATTATATGATTGCGAAGATTATATAATAATTGAAATTACACATTTAGGTATCCTAGCTCCAAAGCTAGATTATCATCATGGCTACCACTTTGACTGTTGAACAAATTGAAGAAATGTGTGGGCATGTGTTCGATTGTATTTTGAGTGGGACACAAATTGATCCGCAAACTATCCATCATATCCTATCAGCTCGACTGATCAATCGAATCGGTGACGGGATTAATATTGCGAGGATGATTACTGAAACTGTGGCGTCGCTCAGGGTGATTTTGACTACTGAACTCACTCAAACGGTGGTGGCCAAGGTAAAGAACGGAAAGACTGAAGAATTTGTTCAAAAGGAAGTACGCACGACATTGAACGATCTGTTTAATAAGATTAGGGGAGAGCATTGCCATACCACAGTAAAGAAGGGAACGACGTACGGTTGTGATTTCCACCAAGAATCATTGTTTTGCCACAGTGTGCTTGCTTGCTTGTTTTCATTGTGGAATTATTATTCTGAAAATACCATACATGACCATCGTACGGCGCGTTTGATTGGCGCTACTGCACTTTTTCATGACGTTGGAAAGCTATTTACGGTTTCATGCACTAAAATTGTTGACGGAGATCACACAAAGAATGTTACATCTTTCAAAGGGCACGCACTACACGGTCAACTGACTTTGTCTAGTATGTACAATGAAGCTTTTGGTTTTACTTTTCAAGAATGGGAGTCGCTGTGTCGCGCTGTAGGTGTTCACATGTGTGGATACCACGACACTGACCCAAATCAGAATTTGAATACCAGAGTAAAGTGGAGTCATCTTTCATTCGAAACTTTGCCGGTAAAAGAGATTTTACAATTTTTATCAGTTGGTGATAAACTTGGAGCTATTCCAATCCCTTCTATTTACAATTATGAAAACGATCTAAACTTCCTAGACTCAAGAAATAAGTTTAAGAGTTTTATCCAGAGAGATCCCATATCAGTTCAAATCGGGAATCATCTAATTCTAACAATTACAGGAAGATCCGCTTCGGGCAAGACCCATTTTATTAAGAATGTATTGCAACCAATGTTCGATCAACACGGAGTCAGGTTTATTGTGGTTAGTCGTGATGATATTATGGTAAAAATTGCATCGGAATCTCTTTCAATTGATGTACCAGCTGACGGAAATTATGATGGAGAATTGTATTCTCGATGCTTTAATCACTCAATGCAACAAAGTTTGGGATCGATTGTCAATCAACGAATGCGCACTATGATTGGTGATGCAGTTTTAAATGGTATTGTACCGATCATTGATACTGTCATGGGATTAAATCCTAGGTCATATGATTTATTGTTTCCGCGAGATGCCATGGCAAATGTTGAGATCGTTCAGATTATCGTAGATCGTCAAATTATGATTACTCAGGCAGATGCTGATCGTCTGGGTGTATCACTTCAAAAGCAATTGGAAATCAGAGGGATTGGACTACTCGGAGATTCGACTGCTGGTCAAATTTCGTCACTGATGGAAAAGAGTAGTGTTGAGAGGGGTCAAAACAACATTTCACAGCCTACATTTGTATTTACAGTAGTTCGAACGAACGCTGGGACTGTTGGATTGAAAACAGTTCAAGATGTCCTTCCAAAGATTCTAATGAAGATTAAGGATCAACCTCTGTCACAAGACACTTCAAAGATGGATGGACTGGAGTATCTCAATCATATTTATAACAGCTACATTGAAAATTTTGACGAAAATATTCCAGATGAACAAAAACACATTTTGTCCCTTCAATCCATGATTAATTATTTTTCTGCCCTTGGATTTAAGATGAAGCTCGTTAGAAAGGATGGAACGGGTACTCTATATACTATTAAGTATGATGAAAATTGCAATATCTGGAAGCCGTGGGCGCGTGATTTTCGCGCGTTCTTCTACCGCTTTGTAAAGTGCAGCTCAACTAAATTTTCCATTTCTCCTGTAAAGTACCAACCTCCACGAGGAGCAGAAGTTCTAACGGGTTACCACATTATTAGGAACATTACTTCAACTGAAAACGTTTATACACAATCAGGAGAGTCATTGGAGAGTACTATCAATGGAAGATTCAAGTACCTAGATCCAGATCAACAGAAAATTTGCCAAAGTTTGATGGAAGGGGGGAATTCTAAGATTAGTGGATATTTGACAGGCAAGGGTGACGGCTCGTTGATTTCAATTACTGAATATTTTGGAAAGGAAGCCTTGCGGATGACTATGTTTGTAATGAATTCTAATGATGAGTTTGCCAAGTTTATTTTGAATTTTTTCATGCAACATTATGAACGTGTAATTGTAATTTCAACTCAGGGAACACTGATGGTTGGATTTGACATGTGGGACTATGTCGCGACATCTCTCCTCGATGTCACGCAAATTGATCGTGCGCTATATACTGATATGACTCCTTACCAAGCTTTTTCTAAGTTTGGAAGTGTTGCACTTCATGAGATTGGAAGAATGTTTGTAAACATGAATACACATGATGATATTATTAGCAGGACTATGTTTTTTGAGGCAATTTGCTCTAACCGATTGACAGCATGGGGCACAATTCATACAGAGCTTGCCGTAAAGTATAATGATTCTATGTTTTTGTACTTGGGATATTCTGAGTGCACACCAAAAGGACTATTCTATCATCCTCACACGGAAAACACTGTTGAAAGTACTATTTTTCTACAACCGCCTTATTGGTCTTTCGTCAAGGCATCAGACGTCACTACAATTGTACAAAATCTTGAGAATGTAGTATTTGGAAAGATGACTGTTAATGATTTTTTGAAGGAGCATACTCCGATCAACTGGAATCAGTATGAAAAGATCGAAGGATGCATTAAGTTGATTTTACATGCTGAGGGATTTGTTATGTACACGTTTAAGGAAAATGGTTTTCCGAATTACAATAAGCTCAAGCTTCCAATTTACTACGAAGCTCACAAGTGGGATATTAAGAATGCATCGAATATGATACTGGCATCAAAGTCAGAAATTGCGAGAGGTATGTTTCCCCTTGTGGCCACTGTAGGCGAGTTTTATGGATCACTAGAAACAAAGCTTTTTAATCTTTGGAGTTATATTTACAGATTGCTAAACGACAGTAGTGAAATTCAGAAGATTATCTCTGGACTTGATGCCAAGGTGAAGAATTCATTTGAAACTAAGGCAGACGCAGAAAGGAGAGCAAGAATCCTATTTAACAATGGTAAGGAATTTAAGACATTGATTCGCATGAAGCTCAATGAAATTTTTCCTCTTTTAACTTCGACGAGCGCAATCGACGATGACGTACTAAGTACATGCGCGAGACTTGCAACCGAGTTTGCTTTTTGGAACAATCCAGAGGTTCCAGAGAATATTGGTTGTTTCGAAGAGAAGGTCAGGTCAGAGACTAATATCATATCTATTTTGTTTGATCACTTGATGAACCAAAAGGTTGCTTCATGATGGGGAATGATGTGGGAGTGATGTGGGAGTGATGTGGGAGTGATGTTGTGATAAAAATTGAAATTTTATTTATTTAATAGCTCTATTAATTTTTTACATTTAATAGACAAAAGAACAAGGCAAACGGTGACTCTTTAATATAAATTTATCGAATGGAGCAACCATCCAGCGTAGTTGAAACAGGTGACTTTTACAAAATGACACACCCCAAAATGAAAGATTTGCTTGGACTTGGAAATGCCTTTGCGTATTTCGAATCTAGACAAGGAGCGCAATTTTCATCAACATTATTTTTTGGGATGACTTATTACATCAGTAGGCTCACCGGACAAGTAGTGACACGGGAATCAGTAGATCGTGCTTATTGTGAGATAAAAAATGCATTCGGCGAAAACTGTGGTTTCCCGAGGGACAAGTGGATGTATATCGTTGAGAATCACGGCGGAAAGCTTCCCGTAATAATTAAGTCAGTCCCCGAGGGAACATTGGTTCCATGCGGAAATGTATTGTTCACAGTTGAGAGTACCGATGAGAACTGTGGTTGGCTTGTCGGATACTTGGAGACATTTTTGTCAAAAGTATGGTATACATCAACGGTAGCAACGCTATCACACGAAATTAAAAAGATTATCAGGGCATATACTAAAATTACATCGGATATGTCAGATGAAGACATTGAATCAATTATCAAGTATAAGCTTCATGATTTTGGAGCAAGAGGTGTATCATCTGAGGAATCAGCTATGCTGGGAGGATTGGCTCACTTGGTTAACTTTGTTGGAACGGATACACTGGAAGTGGTAAACGGTCATAAGTTTTACAATCTACCGCGAGGATACGCCAGTTCAGTCCCAGCCACTGAACATAGCGTTATGACTGCATTTGGTCCAGACGGAGAATTTAGTATTGTTGATCAACTAATCAAATGCGAGGAGTACAAGGATAAAATTTTGTCATTGGTTGTCGATAGTTATAATGTTTACAAAACAGTGGAACACATCTGCAAAGATCTTAGAGATGATGTTTTGAGTAGAACTGGAAAAATTGTCTTGAGGCCAGACTCAGGAAACCCTTTGGAAGTCATAATGAAATTTTTTGAAATAATTTCTGAACATATCCCCCCAACAATCAATTCTAAGGGGTTCAAAGTTTTGGATCAACACATAAGTGTAATTTACGGTGATGGACTAAATTTGAATAGTATAGATGAAATTTTGAATCATATGGTCAAAAACAAGTGGTGCGCTTCGAATATTACTTTTGGAATGGGAGCTGGATTGCTTCAAAAAGTGACAAGAGATACACAAAGATGTGCATACAAAGTGAGTGCATGCCAAAAAAAAGC
>RFNV01000346.1 GCA_009927005.1 Pseudomonadota bacterium | reverse complement strand
AGTGGGGGCGTAGCTCAATTGGGAGAGCACCAGCTTTGCAAGCTGGGGGTTGTCGGTTCGATGCCGATCGCCTCCACCACTTTTTATGGTTCGAAGTCAGGCCTTTAAAGATATCCTCAAAAAAGAGAACGTCATTCTTTGGTGCCTTTTGGCATTTCAAGCTGGTTTTATCAATGCTGGCGGTTTCATCGCTTGTCACCGGTTTGTCTCTCATGTCACGGGCTATGGAACCCATGTTGGATTAAGCTTCTCCCAAGAAGGGTTTTGGTTGGCCCTTGAGATGATGTTTGCTCCGCTTTCCTTTATTGCAGGAGCTTCCTACTCTGCTTTTTTTATCGACAGGCCCTTTTACCAACAAAAAAAAGTAAGAGTGGGATCTGCTCTGGTTACTCAGTCGACTCTTCTTTTTCTGGTGTTTGTTTTCGGAGAATGGGGAATGTTTGGGGAATTTGGTGAGCCTCTTATTCTCCAGCGTGATTTCATGCTGTTGTTTCTGCTCTGTTTTATTTGTGGTTCTCAAAACGCCACTTTTGCTTGCCTGACCAATGGCCAAATTCGCACTACGCACATGACGGGACTTTCTACTGATCTGGGAATGAACCTGGTGAGAATTCCCTTTTTAAAAGTTGATTCGAAGGAAAAAGCTTATCAGAAAAAAGTAAACTGGCTACGCGTAGCCACTTTTGCAAGCTTCATGGTTGGATCGGGAATTTCAGCCTATGTTTTTAGCCACTTCGGCTATCACGGGTTTATCTTTCCCGCTCTTACTTCTTTGGCTGTTTTACTGCTCGCAAATAAAATCATGGATAAGCACGAGCAGGATGTTTTAGCTAATACTCACTAACGAGAGATCAAGAAAAAGCCTTAATTGCCCGAACAACGTATTCTTGTTCCTCATTGGACATGCCTGGAAAAATCGGTAGGGATACAACTTCTTCACAGGCTTGTTCCGCTATAGGAAAATCTCCTTTTTTATACCCAAGAGAACTCAACGCTTTTTGAAGATGGCAGGGAATCGGATAATAAACCATATGGCCAATTTTCTGTGCGCTCAGATGGTTTTTAAAGGCGTCTCGTTTTCCATTTAAAACGCGAACAGTGTATTGGTGGTACGTGTGTGTCGAGTAGGGGGCTTTTTTCGGCACAACTATTTGTTCGAGATCTCCCAATTGTTCATCATAGAAACAGGCAATTTTTTGCCGCGATTCAATCCAATGATTCAAGTGCGGAAGAAAAACCCTGAGAGCTGCTGCTTGGACAGTGTCCATCCTAAAGTTGCTCCCTATGATCTCATGAACATATCGAATTTTCGAACCGTGATTCCGAATAGCTAGTACTTTCTCAGCAAGCGCTTGATCATTGGTAGTGATAATCCCTGCATCTCCGAGCGCCCCCAAGTTTTTTGTCGGGTACAAACTAAAGCAACCGAACTCGCTCCAATTGCCCGTTTTTTTGTTTTTAATTACAGCTCCAATCGATTGGCATGCATCCTCGATCAAAAAAACACCATATCGTTTTGAAAGCGATTGAAAGGCCTCCATGTCACACGCCTGTCCATACAAATGAACGGGAATAATGGCTTTGATTCTTCTTTGTTTGTCCTGTTTGAGGACCTCTTCAACGCGGTTCGCATCTAGATTAAAGGTGTTTGGATCAATTTCGGAAAAAACAGGGGTGGCCCCACTGTTTACAGTTGCGCTGACCGTTGCAAAAAATGTGAAAGGAGACGAAAGAACTTGATCGTTCTGCCCAACTCCCAAGGCCCTCAATGCAATAAAGAGTGCATCAGTGCCATTGCTAACACCGAGGGCAAACTGGGATCCCATCCATTCCGATACTTCTTTTTCAAAGGCACCAACGTCTGGCCCCAGAATAAAAGCACCCGACTCCACCACCTGAGACATGGCTCGAGACACTTGAGGCAAAAGCTCACGGTATTGCCTCAACAGATCAAGAGCTGGAACTGAATTAATCGTCATCCAGTGAAGGCTTGCACGATGTCTGGAACTCGTCAATCAGGGACAATAGCCCATTTGAGAACTTCCAAGTTTCAAACAAAAGGGAGCTTGAAATCCATCGTTTCCTTTTCCTCCCTGAGGACCTCGACTCCCCCGTGGGCCCTTTTCCCCTTGTTTAGGCTGACAAGCAACAAATAAAGAGAGATCAGCTCCCTGGGGCATATCTGAAGCATAAGTTTTCCAATCGATCTCGCCCGACCAGCCACCTTCACCGCCTTCTCCACCGACACCCCCAAGGCCCCCTTCGCCTCCAACACCAGGCTTATTTGTAAAAAACAGATCGCCGGATTTTGTGTCTTCAATTTCGATCAGTACTTTTGAGGAATTTCCACCGGCACCACCTGCAAATCCAATTAAACCTTGTCCCCCCGTTCCTCCGATGGTTCCCGGAGGGCGAGGCGGGTCACAGTAAAACCAAGAGCCCCTAAAATTATAGGCTCCCAGAGGAAACTTTGTTGGCTCACCCCAATGGAGAAACGTTTTGGGACCCACGGTGCCAACTTCTCCAGCCCCACCTTGGGAACCTTCCAGGCCCACCCCTCCATTTTGTCCGTCTGCTCGGATAAACAAAGAACCCTTGAGCGTTTTTGCTTGAATGATTAATTCACCGCCACTTCTCCCGGCCTCTCCTGTTTCAGCTTTCTTTTGGTCGGTTGAGAAAGAGTCCAAAACAGCATCTTCGGAAATGATTTCGTGGGTACGAATTTCTAGCTTATCGCCCTGCCATACTATTCGGACCTTGTTTTTTAAAAACAGTCTCGCGTAGTTTTCCACGCTCCCTGTTTGGACTATTTCATCCCCTTCAAAAACTTTGTCTTTGGGCACTGTAACCTGAAGCCAATCCGAAGTGACGCTCTTCGAGCCATTAATCATTTGCACTTGATACAAATAATCTTTTCCCTCTTGGACCTCTTCATCTTGGTAAAAGCCCTGCTCCCCTTGTACAACCCTTCCCGAAGCCCAATCATTTCTTTTCACAATGAAAAAAGTAGATGGCTCTCGGTTGCTGACTTGCCAATCTAGTTGGATCTCATAGGAGTGGGGCTCCTCTAACCCCTTAGCTTCTCCCGTTAATCTTAGAGGCCCGGACCCAGGATCTTTATTTTGGTCCGGCGGGGCTTGAACTGGAGAGGGAACTGGGCTGGGTTGTGAGCCCGCATTTCGACCTTTGTTCTGACAAGAAATTAAAACGACACATAATAAAACGGATAACCAAGAAAACCTTGTTGGCATTTAATTGCTCCTTTTAAAAACAAGACTCGCAAGATTTCTACGGTTGCAACCGAGACGCCAAATCAAGAAGGAGCTCTGAAGAAGGATTTTCAGTGACCTTTTTAGTATCAAATCTGGATTTTGGTTTCCAGAAGAAGGAAAAAACCGTGTTATTTCGGATTCTTGGGGCGCTGATTATCAGGACACAAAAAATTAAATTGGAAAATAGCCTTTGTTCACAAAAGAAACGGATCTTGGACCCTTTGGTCTGTAAGAATGAATTTCGGCCTTACTTCTTTTCAATCCGAGTAATAGATCCTGCTTGGCAAGGATCGAAATCGCTCAGGAGTTTGAGGTTGGCCTTTTTATCAAACTTCTTATTAAACGCTTCGAACAGATCGGGATCGAACTTGCCTGGCTGCATACCAAACATCATATCGAGCGCCTCGGAAGGAGAAATTGCTTTGTGGTAGGACCTCTCTGTTGTGAGAGCATCAAACACATCCGCAATGGCTACTATTTTTGATAGCTCACAAACCTCATCACCACGTTTTTTGTTTGGGTAGCCTGTACCATCGTAGTTTTCATGGTGCTCATAAACAGCTCGCTTGGAGTCCTGAGGGACGTTTTCTACGTCGATTAGAATCGCTTGCCCGTACTCTGGGTGCCTTTTTATTTCAAGCCATTCTTCTTGGCTCAATTTGGTTTGCTTATTGATAAGCGCAGTATCTATCTTTCGTTTTCCGATATCGTGGAGCAATCCTCCCAAACCTGCTTGAATGAGTTTTTCTCGATCGGACCCGTATAACTGCTTAGCAAGTGAAATGGTATAAACCGCAACGTCAACGCAGTGGTTGTAGGTGTAATAGTCGTGTTTTGATAACTGCATGAGATTTGCAACTGCACTCACATCCTCACTTACGAAATCCACCATTTCTGAAACAAGAATTTCAGCACCCTTAACTGTCTCTGCTACGCTCTCTTTCTCAAAGAGATCATTCACGTGCAAAAAGGCTGACTCCTTAATGTATCGACTTTTCACTTCCAGGGAGGTCTCAGGGTTGCCCACCATCTCTTTTAATGACTGAATAAAAAGAGGTCGCTGTTCTTCCAGCACCAGAAATCTCTGTCCACCATGAGACAATAAAGACTGGAGCCGTTGGCCTGTTAAAACATCTTTTTGTTTTCGAAACAGAATTGGGTTTCCGCTAACCAGCAGAAAAAGATCGAATGCCAAGGGAACATCAGTTACCACAGATTGGAGGCGGACCTCAAAAAATCGAGAAATAACTGACTTTTGTTTGATTGCAGGCTCACCCATAAAACCACCTTACCGTGTTTTCTTATCGACGCGTCAGGTGGCCGGCCTTAATTTCTTTTGCTTTTTTTCCTTAGGGAATGACAACTGGTATCACAACGGGCTTGTAGCTAGCGTGCCTTCTAAAATATCTTCGAGTTTCCAGCTTCACAATTTCTTCAAAGTCGTCACGATCTCCATAATCGGCGTTTACTGCAATGAGCTTTTTCTTGGCACCGGCGATGACTTCCCCTTCGTCAGAGCCGTGGTAAAGAAGAAGGCCTTGAACACACACTATCGGGTCACTTAATAATTGATGCGTTCGCGGGTTTCGAAAGAGAGCAACAAATACGATTCCAGCCTTTGCCAAAGCATGCTTTTGCTTCAGGGCCTCTGGGCTGCCGTCCACATAAAGATTTTCAACAGCGGGGAGTTTCACTATCTCAATTTTTTCTCCGAGCTTCATTTCGTCTGGGGAGACTTCTATTACCTGCCCGTCCTCAATGACGACCGAGTTTTCTTCTTTCACCCCTGATCTAATCGCTAGCTTGGCGTGTTTTGAAAGGTGCCGGAACTCACCATGAATCGGAATGAAGAACTTTGGCCGGGTCGCCTTCAACATCATCATGAGCTCATCTTGAAACCCGTGACCTGAAACGTGAATTTGGTGGACAGACTCATAAAGCACATCAGCCCCAGAGCGGTAAAGATTGTCTATCATTCGAGTAATTGAGCGTTCATTTCCCGGAATAAAACGACTCGACATGACGACAGTATCCGTTTTTCGGATTTCAAAATCTTTATGAATTCCTTCTGCTACTCGCACCAATGCCGAACGAGGCTCGGCCTGGC
>RFNV01000216.1 GCA_009927005.1 Pseudomonadota bacterium | reverse complement strand
GATTAAGACTCGCTGGATACCCACCTGGTCCCTTGGGACTCTTTCCGTAAGGCTCTCAGGTGATATCAACTACCGAAGTCACCAGGCAAAGGTTGAATTAGGCATTCCTCTTGCCCTCGTTTGGAACCAGCCCGCTCCGATCCTAGTCGACTTATCCGGAATAGATGAGAATTTGAAGTGGAATGCCAAAGGAGTGGTGAAATCAATCGAATCGGGTTGGGAGGGGCAATCTCAAGCAACCATTTCCCATCCCGAGTGGGGGGAGTTTTCCCCAACCCTCACCTTCACATGGGGTGAAGCTTCTGACCTCCTCATTTCTCTCGCTCCCGATCAGATTAAAAGTAATTTCATTAAAACTGAAACGAACACCTTATTGAAAGTAGTTCAAGCCAAGGACTTTTTTGAGGGAACTCTCCAGGGAGAGAAGCTCCACTTCGTAAAATACGGAATTCGACTGGGACAACTCCTGATCCATGCCAAAAATAAGGACTCATCTCAGTTAGTCATTTCTGGTTCAGCGGATTCCGTGGAAATCCAAGAAGAGTCATTACCTCATTTGAAAAATATAAGTTTCTCTACCGGTTTTGGAGGCCACTTAGGATTGGATAACCCAAGTGACCTTACCCTTACTGGCGAAATAAAAGACGGCCTAAAATCATTAGTCATCCCCTTCACAGTTAAAGGGACCCCTAATCATTGGAGCCTCAGCTCGAAAATCAAGTGTGACCTGTTTGAAGGATCTCTAGCCGAACTTCTGGCTAAGAATCAAATCCCCGGATTGAGATTGTTGAGCGGCCAAATTGTGGGAACCTTAAATAATGGTCTTTTAAAGTTTGAAGTTCAACCCACATCGCTTCTTGTGAAAGATTACCTCATTACTGGACTCACAGCGAAGGGGGCATGGGATCAGAAAAAGGAACTCATTGGATTTAACAAAACGCTTTTTGCTTTCGCTGATGGTTCCGTTGGCATCCAACCCTTTGACTACTCTTTAAAAGGTAAAACCACCGAACTCTCTTTTTCAGCGGAAGGCATTCAGCTTAAAAGGATTTTGGACACACTCTCAACCAAGAAATTGAGTGGCCAGGGCCTCTTTCAGGGGAAAGGCAAGTTGGTTTTGGGTTCTCAGGATTTTTTTCTTTCTTCATTAGAACTTGAAAACTCAGCACCAGGCACAATCAGCTATTTAGATCCCACTCAACCCTTCTATGAGAAGAAAGTAGTATTCCTAAATGACTTTGAGGCCTTATTAGCCCAAGGACAACAAGCGTTAGTCCTTAAAGCATTAGAAAACTTTCACTATTCTCATTTTCAAATCCAAGCAAGTCGACCTACCACCGACCAAGTAAAACTTCTTCTCAACTTAAAAGGGAAAAACCCCGATTTAGCAAAAGGGCAACTATTTGATATCACGCTTCCTATCGAGGGAAATCTGGATTCGCTTTTTAAAGGAAGCTTAATGCAACAGCCCCTAACTGAAGAGCTTAACAAGCTACTTATAGAACTGGAGTAATCGAATGCGTCTAAAAGAGTTCCTATCCCTTGCTGTGGTAAGCACAGCACTCATTTCCTGTACCCATAAAGTTCAGATTGAGCCGTCGGACAAGCCGTTTCTAGTCAATCTCAACCTTAAAATCGATCATGAAATTAAGATGAAGATTGAGCAAGACAACGAAGATTTACTCAACCTAGAAAAAAATGTTGGTAAAAGAAAGAAAGGCTAACCTATGACAAAAGTACTCATTTCCATTGCAATTGTAACGTTTTCAACCTTTGGTTTTTCGGACATCAACTCAATGAGAGCTCGGCTTCCTAAAATTGTGGAGCTGAAAGACAAAGGATTCATTGGGGAACAGCCCGATGGCTTTCTCGGTGTGGTCGAGGACAAAGAGGGAGCTGCTTCTGTCGTAGCTGAGGAAAATGCTGACCGAAAAGAGGTTTATTCTGAAAGAGCTAAGACTCAAGGCCAACCTCTTGAGGTTTTTGGAGCTGTTATTGGCGGGGCTAAAACTCGAGATGAACAAGCTGGGCGCTTTATCCGCAACTCTTCAGGAAAATGGACTAAAAAATAATTTTTAAAGGAGAACATGCATATGAATAGCCCTCTATTTCGACTGACTCTACTGGTCCCGGCCCTTTCACTCCTTGTTTCTTGCGGAAGCAAGCAATTTACTCAAGGCAAGTATGACGATATCGCAGAGGAGCGATTACTTGATGATCAGTTCAACGAAAGTGACATGCGAAGAATTGCGGACACTATGGTTGAGTCATTAACCCAGAGCAAATTGCTCGGATCAGTGCGAAGACCCCCCGTAGTACTCGTGACTTTAGTCAAAAACAAAACGGATGAACATATTGATATGAAGTCCATGACCGATAAAATCCGAACAGCCCTTACCAAGAGCGGCAAATTCAGATTTACTGAAAAAGAAGTTCGAGAAGAACTCGCCGGAGAGGTTGAATACCAAGAAGAGAGCGGCTACGTCGACGCTTCTTCTGCCAGAAAAAAGGGAAAACAAGTCGGGGCGGAATATTTTCTGACTGGAGAAATCACCAGCCGTACGCAAGAAGTAGGAAAAAAGAAGTATATCTATTACAAAGCTAACTTTAACCTCGTGAATATCGACACCGGTATTATCGACTGGTCTGACGAGAAGGAATTGAGAAAATACTATCAGAAACGCTCTGTAGGAATGTAGGCCCATGCGGCTATTTTTTCTTCTTCTCTTGACTCTTGGTTTGGGGGCCTGTGCCTCGTACACCCAACAGGCGAGAGAAATGGTAAATGCGTTTGAGGCGCAAAACTTTGATCTAGCTGCCGAGCAGGTCAAAGTCTTTGCAGCTAAAAAGGACCAGGATGAGGCACTCCACCTAGTAGAACTGGGCACGATTTACCATGCTTCTGGCCGGTACAAGGAGGCTATTGAAGTTTTTCAACAAGCTGAAAGGCTAGCGTCCTGGAGTGATTACACTAGCATCTCGCAAGAAGCCGGCAGCGTCCTGCTCAACGAATCTGTTAAAACACATCAATTAGATACTTATGAAAGAGTACTGATCAGTATGTATCTAGCGATTGATTATACTCTGTTGGGAGAATGGGAAAGTGCTCTAGTAGAAGCTAGAAGAGTAAATCACCAACTAAATAAAATGATCAGTGAGGGTCACCCTACTTACACTCAAAATGGATTTGCTAAGTACCTTGCAGGCATGCTCTTTGAACGCAATGGGGAGTGGAATGATGCATGGGTAGATTATAAGCAACTCTATAAGTGGGATCCCTCCTTCCCTCTCAATTCAATTGGGCTAATGAGGATGAGTAGCAAGCTGAAATCTGAGGAAGATTTCCAAAGATACAAAAAACTATTTCCCGGCGCGCCCAAACACCAGCTTTCTGCAGGAGAAGGGGAACTAGTGCTTCTTGCTGAAGTAGGGAGAGCACCAGAAAAGATTCCCGATCCTGAATTTGCAGTTGTCCCCAAGTTCATGCCTCGGTTTTCTCAGGCAAGAAGACTCAGAATAAAGTCACAACAAACCCAGAGCTTTGCGGAAACTCATTTATTGTTTGATATTGAGAAAGCAGCGATCATTGACCTTGAGGAGAAGAGAGGTGGAATGATTGCCAAGCGTTTAGCCAGTATCGCGTTAAAAAAAGCAGCAGTAGATGCAACGGCTGCCAAGTCAGAGAAGAAACAAAATATAGAATCCCTTGGAAATCTTTTTATTTACTTATCTGAGCGTCCAGATCTCAGGAGCTGGCTGCTCCTTCCGGGAAGTCTCCAAGTGGCTAGAATGTCAGTTCCCGTGGGAAAGCATGATCTTGTCGTAGAGGAATTGGATCAAAATGGCACAGTCCTAGCTTCGAGAAACTTAGGATCAGTCGAAGTAAAGCCCTACTCAATTAACTTTTTGAATGCTCGTTCTCGTTTCTAGTAAAACGCCCACCGATAGAGATCGTAAGACAGCCCCACCGTCTCTCGAATCAGAGCCAAAGAACTCCCGACAGGTCTTGCTAAGTTGCTACGTACTTTCTGAAAGTAAGTGGCATCGGGGTTATTGTTGATCAGGCGAATTTTATCGAGATAGCTGACAGAATCCCCGCCCCCTAGCTCTGGACTTAATCCTAAGTGCCGTCCGTATTCTTTGGCTTCTCCTAAAATTCCTACCAAAGGAAAATGGGATTGCCGGGAATCGGTGTAAATTCCCGTGTCTATCCAATGATCTTTCTCCTCAGGATTTCCCCCTCGAACCAAACGATACTCACGCGGAGAGGCATCCGAACTATCGAATGTTTTTTGAACCCACTCACGGTAATAGGGCTGCCCGAAAGAACCTTGATCCCCAAAGAGTCGACTGACTCTCGCATCTAAAATTCCAACAGATGAAAAGCCCTTGGGAGTCATCACTACTTTTTTGAGCTGCAAAGCAGTGGGCTCTCCAAATCGTTCGACTTGTAACCATTTCGCGTAAGTAGCGGGGCAAGCGCCATCGGGATTCGGATTGCACGACTCGGAAATGATTTCCACAGGGTTTAGGCCTTTGGGAATGTGTCTTTGAAGATTGGCTAAATTCGGTTTCTCTTTTTGCCTTAAAAGATCTCCGTAGTACCCCACACTGATTTCATCGGTATGGCGATTGGAAAGAGCGTAATTGGGTTCATCTCCATCCCCATGCAAACTGATTCGCAGCACTTGAGCGCCTGAGGAAGTTCCCGGGGAAATGGGAATTCGATAGCTAAAACCTTTACCATCGGGCCTTTCAAATTCTACGCGCCCAATTTGAATTGCTCCCGAGGGGTGTTTGAAGTTTTCTGGCGCTAGGAACCATTCTGTTTTTTGAGACTCAGGAAAGGCTTGGGCTGCTTTCAGGGAGGTTGGCACTTTTCGTTTTTGATTCATGGTGAAACGAATGAGCTCAAGCAGCGGTCGGTACTCGTCTTTTTTTTCGTGAGGAACTTGGTCATCTTCCAAACAGTGCTGAATTACTTTTCTTAAATGTTCGAGTTCCGGAATAGATCTATCCTTAATCGCTGACCATTGAAGAAGGGCTGTGTACGAAAAGTAAAACCCATCACTATAAGAAAAATCCTGAGTGATAAGCGGAATTTTCTTTTCGGCTTGTTCGATTAATGTCTGGCGTTCTTCTTTAGAAAGCGTTTCAACTAACGAAATGATTTTCTCGCGGCCCACTTCAAGAGAATCGATTTTTCCTAGTAGGATGTTCTGCAGGAGATAAAAAGAATCACTGGCTGGAATCGCAGAAGCCTGCACGGAGTGAGACTCTTTAGCTCGGACAGCAGCTGAAGTCGAAGGGACAAGGTGTTCGGCGTACGAGGTCGAGATGCAGAGAAACCAGAGCAGAAAGGGCAATTTGACCAGCATTTTACGTCCCTCCAGAGCGCCAAGAAGCCTAATGACTAAGCTCCGTAGGGGTCAGGTGCAGCCCTTGGACCAAAAAGCCTCGTAGACCGACTGGATACAGTGAGAAACTTGTAACCCTCCCCGCTTTTCGCTATCTTGTAGGTCTGTTC
>RFNV01000003.1 GCA_009927005.1 Pseudomonadota bacterium | reverse complement strand
AAGTGATTGAATTCATTTAGTTAAGAGCAGAGACTGGCGGAGGGAGCGAGACTCGAACTCGCAAGTCCGTGAGGACGCCGCATTTCGAATGCGGTGGAATACCAATTATCCTATCCCTCCGTTCGAAGCATATTCCCTGGAAGCCTTAAAGTTGTAAAGGGGAGACCTTCAGTGACCGCCTGCGCTGGCGCTTGCTGGACCGAGAGGAACCTCAACCCCTCCATTTAGGACTTTAGCTTCTTCCTTCAGACGCAAAAGCCGACTTTTTAAGAGTTCTAAATCATGAGTGAGGAATGTCGTTTTTCCAGAATCGGTTTCACCCGCCTTTTTGATAGCTTCTTCTAGCTCCACTTGCTTTTGATGAAGCTGGCTCGCCTGAGATTTGAGCTGTTCCAAGCGGGGGTTCGGTGCCTCTTTGGTACAGCCCACAAGAAGCAGCCCCGTAAACAACAAAAGAAGTTGTGAGAGTGATTTTTTAAGGTTCATGATTTGAATTTTCCCCAAAGGCAAAGGATTAAACTGAGTAAAAAGCTTAAAAGAAGAGAGCTAGCTAGCGGAAAATAAAACGAAAAATTTTTCCCTTCTATTCGAATATCACCCGGTAGTTTTCCCAGCTTTTGTCCAATTCCTATTTGGCTAGCCCCCCAAAAGAGCAGGCCCAATCCAATTAAGACGCTCCCCGTTATGATAAGGACTTTTGCTAGTTGCATGCTGCCTTTCCCGCTTTTTCAGTGCCGTTTAAAATAGAGAAACATGCGCTTTCTTCTCCTATTCTTGCCGGTCTTCCTATTATGCCGATGTGCGAGTAAACATCAACCCTTGGTGCATTCTCCTTATTTCTATAGCGCCCCTGAAGAGTCTCTTCCGAAGACTGTATTAGCAGAAATGGCAGAATTAGAGGCCCGTGAGGAAGAATTAAACCCTCTGCAGAAGAAAAGACTTTATGATTTGTATCAGATTGAGAAAAAGAATCTGAAGGACTCCTCACTTCGTGCAAAAGGGCTAAGCGAAAAAATCGAAAATCTGAAAGTTCATGTCGAACCTTTGATTATAAAAGACTTGGGGGAATCCAATTCTGAAGGTGACGACGCAAACCGGACCTCGAAAGAAAAAATTAAGTTTAGTACTCCTGAGTTGAAAAGACTCTACCAACAAGCACATGATGCGTGGAATAGAGATGAAAATGAAAAGGCTCTCGAGTTGATAGAAGATTTGATTAAGTCCGATCTTTATCAACAAAAAGCGGAGTCTTTAGATAAAAAACGATTCTTGAACTTATATTTTCGCTCCGCTTTTGACTTGGGTAAATTGGAAAAATGTCAAAAGGCCTATGACACCCTTAAGGGCGAATCTGAATGTAGTAAGGAGGCGGCACAAACAGGATTTCTTTTAGCTCTCTTAAAGTTTGCCGGTGGGAAAGCGAGCGAAGGGAAGGAGTTGCTATTACAACAATGTGATCCTGATCAAAGCATAGCCAATCGAGTGAGAAGGGCCTATTGGCTCTTTCGAATGTCTGAAGAGAACAGCTCTGAAAAACAAAAATATTATGAAGAACTCTCTTCTTTTCCGCTTCCAGGCTATTATATGTATCTGGCCGAAAGCTACCGGGGCGCAGATTTCACTTTGCCGAAAAAAGCGGAAGTGTCCTTTGAAAACTTCAGTGTCTCCAATCGGAATGAATATCGAATTCGCGAAGCAGAGGAACGAATACGCTTTGGCTTGCGAAAAGATGCGGTCAAGCTACTTCAGATGG
>RFNV01000083.1 GCA_009927005.1 Pseudomonadota bacterium | reverse complement strand
CCCATGTCGCTCATGCCCATATCCCCCATTTTGAGCAGGGCACGGGGGCGTTGGGCAGGCGTATCACCCTTCATGCCTTCCTTGGGCGCCAAAGTCGCAAGGGCAAAGCCTGTACGGTCAATCGGCTCGGCGGCAATGGTGTAGGCTTTGTCGTCCTTGGGGGTGACAATGACATCATAGGTTTCAGCCGGGGAAAAGCGGAACTCATCCACCGCCACCGGCTCCACGTTCTGGCCATCGGCTTGCACCACGCTCATTTTTAGGCCCGGTATCCGCACGTCAAAAAATGACATGGAGGAGGCATTAATGAAGCGCAGCCGCACCTTCTCACCGCGCTTGAACAGGCCCGTCCAGTTCTGGTCAGGTGTTTTGCCGTTGACCAAAAAGGTGTAGCCCGTCACGTCGGCAAGGTCGGTTTGTGCCATGCGCATATCGCCCCAGTCCTTGGCGTTCTTCCACGCCTTGCTCCAGCCCATGGTGCCCACATCGTGAAAGAAATCTCCCACGGTGCGGCGGGCGGTAGCATAGTAGTCCGAGGATTTTTTCAGGTTAGCCATGATGTCGGGTGAGTTCTCCGCACTAAAGTCCGACAACAGCACCACATAGTCGCGGTCACTCTTGATGGGGTCTTTTCCCGCCGGGTCAACAATCAGCGCACCATAGAGGCCGTCCTGTTCCTGCCCCAATGAGTGCGAGTGATACCAATAGGTGCCGGTTTGGCGTAGCGGGAAGCGGTAGGTGAAGGTCTCTCCGGGTTTGATACCCGTAAAGCCGTTATGGCCGGGGCGCCATCCATCAAGCCGGGCACCAGCAGGCCATGCCAGTGTACCGAGGTATCGTCTTTCATGGTGTTGGTGACATGCACCACAGCTTCATCGCCTTGTTTGAAGCGTAGCACGGGTGCCGGAAGAGTGTCGTTGACGGTCACCTTCTCCAAGGGGTTGCCGGTGATGTTCACGGTTTGGCGGGCGATGGTGAGGTTATATTCCACTGTTTCGGCCCATGTCGAGGAGGTAAAGGCCACCAGCACGGCTAAAACGGCAGTTTTGATTGGGATAAAAGGCATAGGATTCTCCTTCAATAGTTTGAAGCAAAGTAAAGGTTAGGGAGCGAGAAACCCGCCCCCTCTCCTTACTTTTGCTACTTACTCATCATTTTTTCACAGCCGTGCATGTCCATTTTCATGTTCTTGCAGCACGGCATATCAGCACATTTGACCATGGCACCTTTACCTTTGGACATACCTGACATCACCATGGTTTCGCATTTCTGCTTGTCCATCTTCATGTTTTTACAGCACGGCATATCGGCGCAGTTCATCATACCACTTTGGGGTATCGCATTATCCGTGTTGCGGAAGTGCGAAGGGTCATCTTGAGTTTTACCATCCCATGTGCGGGTGTTAGGATAGGCCAAGTTTTCGGCTGACTTAGTTTCTCCACCGACAACAGCGGCATCTGTGTAACGCCCGCTAACGGCAGTATGTTGGTAATGAGACGGGTCATCCTGCGTCTTGCCATCCCACGGACGCGTTGTGTTGTGATAAACTATACTGCCCACGTCGGATATTGGCGTCTTGCCATAAACGCCATATTTACCTTCTTTGTAGGCTTCCATTTTCTCACCAAGCGACATGGTGCTTTCCCCTGCGTAGGCGTTACTGAGTACAGCTAAGCCAAGAGCTAGGGCTGTTACACCCATCCATAGTTTTGATTTCATTTGAGTTCTCCTAAGTTTCATCGTGTTTGAGAAACCTGTACGGCCAAATATGCTTTAGCTGGCACTATTGCCATGCCAAAGGGCTGCACAGGGCAGTGATGAGTTAGGAGAATTTAGGAGGTTTTCGGGGGCCAGAGACCATAACGCCACAATAAGCGTTCATTAGGTCAGATGGGATTGGAGATGCAATTACGGCTCCCAAATTAGAGCCCATAGCACATGAAAGAAACCCTATTGAGGTACAACCGCTACTGTTCATGCAACAGCCTGATTTTTGGGTTAATTTTCCACCACTGGGGCAGTTGGTATGACAGGGTAGTTTTTTAGCTTCTCTATGCTCATAGGCCACGACAGCTTGGTAGCCTTGCGCATCAGAATTAGCAATTTTCAATTTAGGACAGCCGGAAGAGAAGCCTTGCATATCATGTGCTACACCAGCAGGGGCTAGCCCTAAGGACAAAACAATCAAAATTGCAAGGCTGTAGAAAATTTTCACTTTGTGAGTCTATGGGAAAAGATGGGTAATAGCAATAACTCATCAATCCATTTAATCGTAATGAGTGTGTGTTGAATCCAAATAAACATCAGACAAACAACTGTAAAATTAATGTTTTATGGAGAGTAGTTTAAATTGCGAAGCTCTTGTAAGCTTTACTCAATATTAACTCAATATACTGAAAAGGAATGGGGCACGTCAGGCTTGGCCGCATACCTGCTACGCGGCAGTGGAAGCAGGTGATAGAGTATTTAAAGCTGGGTGATATTTCCGTCACCCAGCTTGCTACTGCAGTGGCCGATGCTTCGGAGAAGTCCCTAATTAAAGCAACCAGTGACCCGGTGTTCCTAGAGGCGTTGTGTATGTTGGGCAAACTACCTCAAATGGTTAAAGAGCATGGCGTTCAAGCTGGTTTGGCAAAAGTCGGTATTCAAGTTTCTGCAAATCCTTCCGCGGTGGAAATCCTCACTGGAGTTAATAGCGCCATTGAAACAGTGCAAAGAACGCCTGGGGCAAAAACTACCGACCTTGGTGAAATGGCTAAGCAAGCCGCCGTACATGCCTTGAGTGAAGCTATAAATGACTTTGGTCCCCAACTTTGGACGCCAAACAACACTGACGTCCACACAACCGTGGCCAGTTTTGCCGCGCCGGAGAAATTTGGTGAACTGGCCTATCGATTCTTTGCCAACGTGGCTGAGCGGAATTTAAAATATTACACTGATCGCATGATTCCGCATTATCTCGGCTCAGATAGGGTGAAATCAGTTGGCGACATGGCTGGTTTCGATAATGCTCTCGGCCTGCACTGCAAAGAAGCCGCGTTAATCATGCGGCCTTTTGCCAAAGACTGGCATGGAAAACTTGTCTTCCAGTCCAAGAAACCGATTGATGCCAAGAACGTGAAGGGCTTTGCTGACGTGTCATTCAAAAAGATTAACAAAGAGTTCGCTATCAGGGGTAATGCAAATGGAACCGCGTAATTTTCTATGTGGTGGCGTCACCGTCCCCGGCTTAGTCAAGCAAGTTGACCTTGATATTCAAGGCACCAACCAGAACATTGAGTTGAAGATTGAATGCATTAGCAAAGCGACGGCAAAAAACATTCCGCCGGTGCTGCTCGATCTGCTGGAGGTTGCCGCCTACGTTTATTGCGCAGATCAGAGAACCCGCCGCGGCGGTGATACGCTGGCAAATATGGGTGAGAGCTGGCGCAGGGATATGAGGTTTACGATCCCTGTGAGAGAGCTGGCTATTTGGAACACCCAGGAAGTAAAAGACGCACTGATTGAAACGTTGGGATTTCTTTCTGATGATGCCTATTCCTTTGACTTTGTGAGTCCCACGAAGGCGTTTACTGAAGTTCAAGGTTATTTTGATTTTGAGGATGCTGATTTTACTCCTGATGAGGTGGCGCTATTTTCCGGTGGGGTGGATTCCTTTTCAGGGGCTGTTCAAGATTTGATTGGCAATAAAAAGAAGATGGTGTTGGTCGGCCACCACTCTGCAAATCAGGTTGTGAATGTTCAGAAAGAACTGGTTGAGCAGTTGCGCCAGAGAGGGCTGAAAGATGAGTTTTTATATATTCCGGTAACGATTCACAACAAGGGGCAACAGGCAGCAGAATATACTCAGCGGGCACGTTCTTTCCTGTTTGCTTGTTTGGGGATGGTCGTCGCCAAAACCTATAAAAAGAACGCCTTCACTTTTTACGAAAACGGTGTGGTTGGCCTTAATCTACCTATTACTAAAGATGTGATGGGTGGCAGGGCGACCCGCACCACACACCCGAAGGTTATTAGAGGCTTTGAGAGAATCTTTTCTGCCGTTTTGCAAGAACCCATCACGATCAGTACCCCCTATCAATGGGACACTAAAAAGGAAGTCATTCTTAAGCTTCAAGCAAACGGGGTTCCGGAATTGCTGGGCTTAACCAATAGTTGCACACGCCCGCGCACATGGATTGGGAATATCCGCCACTGTGGCGTTTGTTCTCAGTGTGTCGATCGGAGGTTTGGTGTTTTGGCGGCGGGCATTGAAGCCCATGATGACGCGTCAAAGTATGGAGTCGATCTGTTGACAGGCGCCAGGAACGACGACCAGGAATTCACGATGGGGGCAGGATACGTCCGCTTTGCTCAAGAGTTCAGGGCGCTCCCTAAAAAGAACTTTATTACCGAGTTCCCAGAGATTACTGCCGCGGCCAAACATCTCCCCGGCCTAACACCTGATGCCGCCGTTGATAAGATTTATGAACTCTATCAACGCCATTCCGGTGACGTGATGGGGGTGATTCAAAAAGGGCTGGTTGAACACCAGGAAGAGCTGGCTGCCCGCACTTTGCCCCCCAGCAGCATTCTGGCCATGAACTTTAACCAATCCAAACTCGAACCTGCCCCTGTGGCAGATACTATGGCCCAGGTAAAAAGCTTCATGGATAACCTGCAAGCCCCGGTTCTGGAGTTCTTCGTCGATGAAATGAATCAGAGCATTATCTTTAAGGGTGGCTTTGCCCTCACCGGCGCCGACTACAATCTGGTATTAGCGCTCCTTCCCAATTTCCGTACAGGCAAGAGGAACAATGCCGAGATTGCCTACGTCCGCGCTCCGGACTTAGCGGATGCGCTCAGCATGCAAGAGCCTTCTATGCGGCAGGCCATTGGGCGTACCCGCGCCAAGGTGCAAGAGCAGCTTACGGTAGACCTGGGAATTCCCTTCGGCCCCGATGATTTCATCGAGAACAAGGACCGCGCCGGGTACCGGCTGGCACCTGCCCTGAGAGAGGTCGCGGGAGTAGCTGATTTTAGGTAAAAAAACATGCCGTGTCACAACGGTTAGGGAGAATGTCACAACTCCCCATTTGAAGGCCCGGAAAACCGGGCCTTTTTTGCGTCCCATGTCACAAGAATTCCGGGGCTTGAACATATAAAACGTCATCTATCCATATGAAAAATAATGAAGGTTTGCGGGGCAGGGAAAGCCGACGCGGGCCGGAACAAAAGGATGGGAAAATGACGGAAACAACATTCCTAAACCAGACGGAACTGGCACGACGGTGGGGAGTCTCCCCCCGCACGCTGGAACGCTGGCGGTGGCTGGGCGAAGGACCGGCCTTTGTAAAAATCGGCGGGCATGTCGCCTACCGGTTGGAGGATGTGGAAGCCTACGAGGTTGCCAATCTTCGGAAAAGCACTACGCGAGTAGCCGACCCGGTGAAGG
>RFNV01000351.1 GCA_009927005.1 Pseudomonadota bacterium | reverse complement strand
GTAAGGAACTTCTTGAGCCCTTTCGCGAGAACGCATTTTTGAAAGAACAATTTCGTAGCTGTTGGTGGATTTGTTCCAGAAGGGAAAAGATTGGTTAGCTGTAAAAACGATGTCGGGAAGTCCGGGGACTCCTTCCATTTCGATTACTTTAAGGCCGATCTTCTTAAAAGTATCAACGAGAGTTTGCCATTCTCCGTACGCTTTTTTCTGATCAACTTTGTTGAGTTGGCCAGAAGCGTCTGTCATGTATGGATTGATAGCGTATGCGACTTCAAAAAAAGTTGGCTTAGAAACGAGAACAGAATTAAATCCCATAGCGATTGCTATAGCTCGATAGCCGTTCCAATAACAGGAGAAAATAGCAAGTTTCCGTTTAAAGTCCCAATGCTTGGAGAGAACATAACCAACGTTCCTTCTCCGACGGTCAAATTGAATGCGGGTTTTATCAGGAGAGTAAAGTAAGTGTCGCTGTAATCTTTTCCACCGGGTTTAGAGGAGTTGTCATAACTCACTAGCCCAATTCCCGGGGCTAAGCCCAACATAAGATAGGCGCTTTGGCTAAAATCAAACCGAGCAGCTACATTTAGAAGAATAGGAATATAGGTTCCGAACTTAGGGGTAGTATAAAGGTACGTCCCGGTTTCAAGCCCGCCATAAAGACCTGAGTTACCCAAAGGCAAACGGGCGCCCACGTGGAGGCCTGGTTGAGCTCCTAAGATGGCTGTCGAAACCCCAGTCCCGACTTCCAAAACGATTGGGGTTCCTTTCTCTTTGGAGGTAGTTGAGCTGAGGGTGGTTGCTTCATTACCCGTTGAAGCAAAGGCCCCTAAACACAAAACGAACAGAGATAGAAAACACAAAAATCGCATTGCAACCCTCCGAAAGTGAACCTCTTTTAACTGAAAAGATAACGCGTTGCAACATGAATTAAGGGAGCCAAGTAGCAAATCTATTTTTATCAATAATATCAATAATTTGCTTACTGTCTCGTTTGAGCAGTTTTTCTTCTAAAACCCCCGCTAGGGAACAGGCCAAGACCAGAGAATAGCCTTTATAGTGCCTGGCCCGACCAATCAGTCGCTTGGTTCCCGTATTTTTCTGTGGGGATTTTCCAATCACGAGAAAGCTCGTCGGTAAGGCCCTTAGGTCAATTTGAAGGCGCTTCGAGAACTCACTCCAAAAGGAATCCCGAAAGATCTGACTCGGTGGGGCTGCAAAAAAATGGCACCAATTTGCCGAATTCTTTTCTTTCAGAAGGCCACACACTTCTTGATGAGGACAAGGAGCGAGGACGGAAAAAGACTTTCGAAATCGTTCCCGGTATTCAATCAATTTGGAGCTGGAAGCGGGGGTTCCGGGTTCTAGCCAAATCACAAGAACGGTAGTCTCAATTAATGATAAGAGTTCTTTCTCAGCAGCGGGAGAAAGTTCGTTTAGCACGTGACTGACCAAAAGAATTCGTTTTTCCAATTTAGATTTTGATAGATTCGTTTCAATTTCTATTTCTGGATATTTTTTGAGAATAGATTCTTGAGCAAAGCGACATGCGAGCTGAGATTTATCCAATAAAATGATTTTATTTACGAAACGATGCCCTACAAGGTCTAAAAACTTTCGAGTCGCAATTCCTGTTCCACAGCCCCAATCTATTAATGTGGCTGATTGAAGATCTTCAAAACACCTGGTCTCTTGTAGCTCACTTAAAACCGCATCCCATTTCCATCCAATCCGTTGAGCAAAAGTATAATCGTACTGATTCAGTACTTCGGTACTATCCCAGTAGCTTTTGGGCGAAAAATTTTCGGATAAAAAACGGGTTCGGAGTTGCTCTAGAACTTTCCAGTTCGGGCTAAAGGACCTTTGAATTTCCAGTTCTTCGGATCGCGACATTCGTATCTATTGTAGTCGAAATAACCCTTTGCCGAATATGTTTTTACACAGGCCAGGCCTTTATCACAGGAATATTCAAAGAGCCCTCGAGAACCTTTGCCTCGACATGCGCCACCAACTGATGAACGAGCTCTGCACTCTGAAACAAAACTTCCATTTTTGTCTTTGGTGAGAACACATCGCCCTTTCAGCCAATCCGTATCCTCTCGGTAGCAATCGGAGTCGATGGAACAGATTGGGGCGTTCACCCGATAACTGAGCGTTGAAAAACGAGCCGCCACATCCTCTTTTAATGTTTTTAAAACTGGGCCAAGGCACTTCTTACATTTTTTTTCAATGTCCTTTTGGGTGGTAAAAGCCCGAATTTCTCCGGCCGAACAAATATCTTCCCCTTCAAAATAATCAGACCGCATTTTTTCGGTGTTCGCCCCTACCGAGTAACTAAAAACGGGAGAATCTGCAGTCAGAGTCAAACCGGCTTGCTGGTAATCGTTTAGAGAGGCTCGGTGAAGAACTTGGCAAGAAACTTTCCCTGGAACGAGAACTGCTCTTCCTTTGGAGTCCCAAATATTTGTTTCGGGATCAATATTTTCAGCTCTGAAAACCCAACGCGAATTAGTTTCATGCCGAACAGATAATTCAACACTGCCCACGACCGCTAGAGGCCCCGCTTTTACAGTGATTCGTGCAGGGGTAATCGTCGAGCCTGAAATTTCAAGGATTCCTTCTTGGTGGCTTCTGACTCTGTCACCATGGTCTTCGTCGGAAGTCTTTTTGGGCGTAGGGGGAGTGTTCGGACGAGAGCGAAGCACTTGATAAAACAAATTATCTAAATGGCTACCCACGGTGGTTTGAGTGTCCTGTTCCGCAAAAAGGAAAGCGGAACTCATCAAGCACGCACTCACGATTAAAATTTGAAAAGTCTTCTTCATCATACGTTCCACAGGGCTCCATTTTCAAACCGGAGCTAACTTCGAGGCTTCTACTGCAAAACGTAACACCGAGAGCTTATTCGATTGAAACTTCATAATAACAATTAGTTATGGTGGGTCGTTTCTCGTGGAATACTGGATCATTGTTATTCAGATGTAAATCAGGTAAACACGCCGCATTATTCTTGCTGTGAAAGGGCAGATATGGCGCTATTTCGGTTGGTTGGTTTGTTGGTTTGGCTCTCACCTCTCGTCTCGTTGGCTTGTACTTCTTTTTATTGGCAGGGTTCCGAGGGAAGCTTCTTTGGTAAGAGTTATGATTGGCATCATGACCAGGCCCTACTCTTAGTTAATAAACGAAACGTAAAAAAAACAGGGTTTACTGTTAGGCCGTGGGAAACTGGTCCTCAATGGGTCTCTAAATATGGGAGCCTTACTTTTAATCAGTACGGCAGAGAATTTCCCAATGGCGGAATGAATGAAGAGGGGCTCACCATAGAGGTTTTGTGGTTAAACGCTAGCGAATATGAAGGATTTGATTTCCGGCCGGTTTTAAACCAGCTGACTTGGGTCCAATACCAGTTAGATAACTTTTCTCTCGTCTCTGAAGTAATTGAAGCACTTCCTAAATTTCGTATGTCACCCATTCAGGGCAAAATCCACTATTTTATTTGTGACCAAACTTCAAACTGTGCCGTTATCGAGTGGCTTCATGGAAAGCCAGTAGTTCATTCGGGAATCGATATGGATCCCAAGGTGATTACCAACAACAGTTATGAGGAATCTAAGTCCGAGTTAAAAAGAATTGAGCATTTGAGAAATATGCTCTACGTCAACGCTGAAATGGATGAGAGTTCTCTTTCAAGATTTGTTCGAGTGGCTTCGTTACTAAAAATGGAAACCCCCTCGGTTGAAGCTAGCTTTTCAGTTTTGTCCTTGGTTTCCATGGCGAATCTGACAACTTGGAACATTGTTTATAACCTACAAACAAAGGAAGTCTTTTACCGGACTAAACGCAATCCAGAGATCCGTTCATTAAATTTAAATTCATTTGATTTTGATTGTTCTAGTCCCACTCTGATGTTGGATATTCACAATGGGCGGGAATCCATGGATCAGCAATTCGTTCCGTTCAGCTACGAGAGAAACTACGAGGTAGTCACAAACAGCTTAAGTGATATTCAGTTTTCGTGGGTTTTGGCACCGCTACTGAACCGCTACCCGCAAACAACTTCTTGTGTGAATCCGTAACTTAGTGGCTAGCTTGCCAATCCAAATTAAAAATGGATTGGTAGTGTTCATTGATTGACCGGCTATCAACTGAAATAGCGGTTTCTCGATTGTTCTCTACAGAATTTTGATTCCAATTAATGGAGCTGATCAAAGTTTTATATCCGTCAGCTAAAGCACCTTTGTTATGAATGTACTTTACTTTCATTTTGGGCAAATCAGCGATTGCAGCGTGAATGGGTAGGTGCTGTTCTTTAACAATGTTCTCAATCATCGCCAGAAGCTTCAATTCGGCATCATTGTCTCCGCCAAAAGCAGTTGAATCATTTACTAAGATGCGAATTTTTACGCCCCTTTTGGCAGAAGCCACAAGGGCGTTCAAGAGGGGAGATACTTCACCTGTTTTTCCCCACATCGGATTAAAACTCATTAATTCGACGTCTAAAGTTTCTTGAGCCGATTCAATGAAGGCCATCAATCCGACCATGCTTGACTCTGGAGAGGTTAAAAATTCAACATTGTCTGCATCAAGGGTTTTTGGTTCATCCGAAAGCATCCAGGAAAAACGATTTTCAATTCGAGTTCCCAAGTTCTGCATACTTTCCACCCAATCGGCAACACGACCCAAGATTTTGGGAAGGGGGATTTTGGGGCTGAATAAGGTGACTAAATCACCGTGAGAAGTATTAATATCTTTTCTAAAAACTTTTAGAAAGTTGCGAGCCATTTGCTCATCGTAAATGAAAGTTTGCCAGCCGCGTGTCCCCGAGGGTGAGCCCGGCTCTGGCTGTCCCGAGGGAGAATAGTTTTCTGATCCAACCATTACGCCCTTTTCGTCGATGACAATGTACTTCGCATGGTTGTAACGAAATCGTCTTTTCCCTTTGGGGGTTTCCGAAGTCATCATCCAGTAACCATGAATCTGAGAGCCGGTATTAGCTTGCATCGCCTTTACAATTTTCTTTTGAATGTCTTTTGCTTCAGCGATTAAACCGCCGACAGGTTGGCCTTCCTGCAGAAGTTCAACTCTGACCCCTTCATTAATTTTTTGAATCAATGCATCGGCAACATCGTACGAGGTAAGCTCGTAGGCATTCATGACAATACTTTTTTGGGCACTTAAAATGGCTCTAAGAGATAAGACTAAATTACTTCTAGGTGATTCAGAAACATCTAGAGTTACCGCCCCTAAGGACGCAGAAAGAATCGAAACGACAGCAACTAATAATCTTCGGGACAGACTGCCATTTCGGGCGTCGAGGTGATCCATCAAGTTGTTTCCCCCGTAAGTTATTTACACCAAGTCAAACATAGACCAGGGCATTCGGCAACGCACAGAGTGCTAATATTTTGTTAGGATTTTGTTAGTAAAAATGACCCCTTGGTGCCGCGAGTTAAGTGTATGAAATGGTGAAAATTACTCAGTGCCGAATAAACTTAAGCTGTGGTATGTCAATGAGCATGAGAGCATTAGTCACTGGAGGTTCAGGGTTTATTGGTTCTCAGCTTGCTTTAAAGCTGGAAAAAGATGGCCACACAGTGACTGTCATGGATGATTTTTTTTCTGCTGACCCCGGAAATTTAAAGGCATTTACCGGAAGAGTGATCAGACAGGATGTTTCTCAAGATTTTGATACCGATGAAAAGTTTGATTCCATTTTTCATCAAGCAGCAATCACAGATCCTCGCCACCCCAACGACGACGAAGTTTTTAAGAGAAATGTGAATGGCTTTAAAAATATTCTGAATTTGGCAAAAAACCATGGGTCTAAAGTGGTCTATGCATCGACTGCTGGTGTTTATGGAAATGGCCCAGTTCCCATGAAAGAAGAGCAAGACAAAGAGTGTACGACTTCTTACGCGCTCTCAAAACTCGAGATGGAAAAAATAGCCAAAGACAACGAAGGACAAGTTCACCTTGTGGGACTTCGTTATTTCAATGTATTTGGGCCCCATGAAATTCATAAGGGGCGGCCAGCATCAATGATTTACCACTTGTGGAAGCAAATGCGCGAGGGAAAGCGCCCCCGATTATTCCAATGGGGAGAGCAGATTCGAGACTTTATTTATGTGGAAGATGTAGTGAAAGCAAATTTATGTGCGCTGACCGCGACCCCAGGAGTTTACAACGTGGGGACGGGCGTGGGGACCTCGTTTAATCAATTGGTCACCTACCTCAATCAGGCGATGGGAACTCACTTCGAACCGGAATATTTTGAAATGCCTTTTGATGGAAAAACCTACCAGCACCATACGCTAGCCGACATCGAAAAAGCCAAAAGGCATCTACATTTTGAAGCTGAATGGAAAATGGGAGAAGCTGTCAAAGATTACGTTAGCTTCTTAGACGCCAATATCCTCGTTCCATAATTGAGGATTATTCTGAATAAACTCTTCCATGAGTCGAATACACTCTGAATTTTGAAGGATCGAGATTGAAACCCCTCGAGACTGAACATAGGATTCTGGTCCTTGAAAGGTTTTGTTTTCTCCGATCACAATTCTCGGGATTTTATAGAGCAGGGCGGTTCCACTACACATGTCACAGGGTGAAAGCGTTGAGTAGAGAATAGCTCTCTCATAATCTTTGGCTTTGAGACGGCCAGCATTTTCAAAACAGTCCATTTCCGCATGGAGAATTGCACTGCCCTTTTGAACTCGTCTATTATGGCCCCTTCCTACTATTTTTCCATCGATGACCAATACCGAGCCAATAGGGATTCCCCCCTCTTTGAGTCCTAGCCTAGCCTCTTCGATAGCTGCTTGTAGGAAAGGATCCATTAATATTTGGAAATTGAATCAGCGGCCTTAAAGACATTCAGGCGGCCTTCAGTAATCGTGATGGCTTTAAGACTGGAAACCGGATCAACCGATTTTAAGAGAATGTCTTTTAATAGCTTCGCCCCTTCCGCGGGTTGCGATTGATAAAGTTGAGCAAAGTTTTTACTAGCTACACTATGAAGAAGCGCTACTGCCCCTGTCACATGAGGAGTGGCCATTGAAGTTCCAGTTAATTTCTTAGTTTTATTACCGGGAACAGTACTGAGAATCTGGGTGCCGGGAGCTCCCAGGTGAATCGACTTAGAACCGTAGCCAGCCCCATCTTTGTACTTTTCGTCTTCTGAGTCAGTGTTAGTTACAGAAATGATATAAGCACTTTTGCATCCCGAGGGAACATCCCCATCGGTGTCAACATCAACATCTGAATTTGAAGTAGCGACTACTGAGAGGATTCCTAATTTTCCCATTTCATTATAGAGGTCATTCCAAACAGCAAAATCATCGCTGGTGCAATCAGCTCTATCCACTCCAAAACTTGAGTTGGTTACGACAACATTAGCTCCCTTCTTTCCTTTGGATTCCATCCAAAGCTTTTTTTGAGCAATGACATAACCATAAGCTCTGGCCACAACGGAAGTTTCTCCCGAAGAACCAGCGACGCCCATGATTTTGGTGTTCCAGTTGACCCCAGAAACTTGCAATTTATTGTTTCCTTGGGCACCCACGATACCAGCGACGTGAGTTCCATGCAGAAAATCCATGTCGGTTGGATTTCCGGCCAGAGCCCCGGTTTCCTCTACGGCGTTCCACCCATTCACATCATCGATATACCCATTTTTATCATCATCCACGCCGTTTCCTGGGATTTCTCCAGTGTTCGTCCAAATATTATTTT
>RFNV01000361.1 GCA_009927005.1 Pseudomonadota bacterium | reverse complement strand
TTCTCTCTCTACTTCGGGATCCGCCTGAAGAAGAGCCGAATATCGATTAGCAATCTCAGCTAAATCTCCTCGGCGAGTGGACTTTAAGTAATTTTCCATTTCGGAGTCATAGGGGAAAATAGAAGTGGTCGCCCCGAGCTCAGCTCCCATATTGGTGATCGTGGCTTTGCCAGTGCAACTGATCGACCGAGCTCCTGATCCAAAGTATTCAATAATTTTATTGGTTCCGCCTTTTACAGTGAGGACTCCACAGAGATAGCAAATGATGTCTTTGGGAGAAGTCCAGCCCTTCATTTCTCCCTTTAGATGAACGCCGATAAGCTTCGGATTTTTCACTTCCCACGGAAGCCCAGCCATCACGTCCACTGCATCAGCTCCCCCCACCCCGCAAGCCACCATTCCCAATCCACCCGCATTTGGGGTGTGGGAATCGGTTCCAATCATCATTCCGCCTGGAAAAGCATAGTTCTCTAAGACTACTTGGTGAATGATGCCCGATCCGGGTTTCCAAAACCCAATGCCGGCCTTTTGTGAAGCCGTTAAGAGAAAATCATAAACTTCTCGATTTTCATCCAGGGCCGTTTTCATATCGGATTGAGCCCCGTGATTTGCACGGATCAAATGATCGCAATGTACAGTGGTGGGAACAGCAGTGGTTTTTCTCCCCGCACTCAAATACTGAAGCAAGGCCATCTGAGCCGTCGCATCTTGCATCGCAACTCGATCCGGTCGTAAAGCTAAAATGCTGCTGCCGGCTTCTAGATTTTGTTCGGCTGGATCATTGAGATGTCCGAAAAGAACTTTCTCGGCAAACGTTAGGGGCCGCCCCAAGCGTTTACGGACAATCGCTAAGCGCTCATCCATTTTTTTATATAAGTTTTGGACCATTTCTTTAGATGTTTCGATGTTTGGCATAGTGGCCAGATTATAAACAAGGGAATTGAAGATTGTCAGTTCCTTAGTGAACCAAAAAACCCGTTAACGCATCGCGTTTTCTATGGGTTTAGAGATTGAATTTAAAAATCTTTCTGGTTACCCTATCGGCCAAAGTAATTGGAAACAAGCGAGTTACACTATGATGAAATGTAAATCCTTTCTTGGCTCTTCGGTGGGACAAAAATTTTTAGTCGCTATCACAGGTCTTGGGCTTTCAGGATTTGTCCTGACTCACATGTTGGGAAATCTCCTCTTGTTTGTGGGACCCAATGCTTACAATCTTTATGGTCATAAACTTACTAGCACTCCCCTCATCTATGTGGCGGAAGTCGGCTTAATAGTTCTTTTTCTGACTCACTTGGGCCTTACCATGAAACTGACTCGAGAAAATCGTGCTTCGAGACCACTGGCCCCTCATCAGCTCCCCAGCAATGTCGTAAAAAGAGCTAGCTTTGCCTCTCGAACGATGGCGCTTTCGGGACTCATGATCCTTGCTTTTGCAGTTCTTCATTTAGTTACTTTTAAGTTTGGGACTTACTATGAAACCACAGTGGATGGAGTGCCCATGCGAGATCTCTACCGCCTGGTCGCTGAAGAGTTCCAAAAGGAATGGTACACCGCTTTTTATTTAGTCTGCATGGTCATTCTTTTTACTCACCTGTCACATGGTTTCACTGCTGCTTTTCAAAGTCTTGGACTTCAAAGTAGCCGCAACAAGCTTCTTAAAAGAGCGGGACTTGCCTTTGCTGTCTTAGTTGGGGGCGGGTTTTTTATTCAGCCTTTATATATGTATTTTTGGGGAGGAAACTAAATGTTGGATTCGAAGATCCCTTCTGGCCCTATTGAGCAGAAATGGAAAAACAGAAAATTTGAGAGCAATTTAGTGAATCCGGCTAATCGCCGTAAACACACTGTGATTGTCGTGGGAACTGGGCTCGCGGGTGCTTCTGCTGCGGCAACTCTGGGAGAACAGGGTTATCGAGTAAAAGTTTTCACTTTCCATGAAAGTCCCCGAAGAGCGCATTCAATTGCAGCTCAAGGAGGCATCAACGCTGCCAAAAATTATCAAAATGATGGTGACTCGGTTTATCGACTTTTTTATGACACTATTAAGGGTGGCGATTTTAGATCCCGTGAAGCGAATGTTTATCGATTGGCAGAAGTTTCAGTCAACATCATCGATCAGTGTGTGGCTCAGGGGGTACCCTTCGCTCGAGAGTACGGTGGAACGCTCACCAATCGGTCTTTCGGTGGCACTCAAGTATCGCGAACGTTTTATGCAAAAGGCCAGACCGGCCAACAGCTTCTCTTAGGGGCTTACAGTTCCTTAATGAGGCAATCCGGCCAAAAATCGGTTGAAATTTTTTCTCGCCACGAAATGGTCGATTTGATTGTGGTGGATGGGAAGGCCCGCGGGATCATTGCCCGTAACCTAGTGACTGGAGAACTCACCTCGCACACTGCAGATGCTGTCATTCTTGCAACGGGTGGATACGGAAACGTGTTTTTCCTCTCCACAAATGCGAAACAATCTAACGCCAGCGCTTGTTGGAGAGCCCATAAACGAGGTGCTTATTTTGCTAACCCTTGTTTTACTCAAATTCATCCCACTTGCGTTCCCGTATCTGGTGATTATCAATCTAAGCTGACTCTGATGTCGGAATCCTTAAGAAATGATGGCCGCGTATGGGTGCCTCTCAAAGCCGGAGAAAAAAGAGCCCCGGGGGATATCCCTGAAAATGAAAGGGATTATTTTCTCGAGCGAATGTATCCAGCTTTTGGCAACTTGGTACCTCGAGATATTGCTTCTCGGGCCGCAAAACGCATGTGCGATGAAGGTCGGGGAGTTGGCTCCACTGGCTTATCGGTCTACATGGATTTCAGAGATGCGATCCAACGGCTTGGACAAGCGACGATTGCTGAAAAGTACGGCAACTTGTTTCAGATGTATGAAAAAATCACCGATGAAAACCCGTACCAAGTACCAATGAGAATTTTTCCCGCCGTTCATTACACGATGGGGGGATTGTGGGTGGATTACAACTTGATGAGCTCCATTCCAGGATTGTTTGTTGCTGGGGAAGCCAACTTTTCTGATCACGGTGCTAATCGCTTGGGGGCTTCCGCTCTCATGCAAGGCCTAGCTGATGGTTACTTTGTCATTCCCTATAGTATTGCGAATTATATTGGGGGAACCAAACTCAGCCCAATAAAGAATGACCATGAGTCTGCAAAAGCGACAATGGCCGAAAGCCAAACTCGCCTTGAAGCGCTCATGAAAGCCAAGGGAGGTCAGTCAGTCGACCAACTCCATCGAAAACTTGGAAAAATCATTTGGGACAAGTGCGGGATGGGTCGAAATGAAGCAGGTCTTAAAGAAGCGATGGGTTCCATCCAAAAGCTTAAAGAAGAATTTGCTAATGATGTCAGAATTCCTGGCGATAACCAGCTGAATTCCGAACTCGAAAAAGCTAATCGAGTGGCGGATTTTCTTGAGCTAGGAGAATTGATGTGTCTCGATGCCCTTGAACGAAAAGAATCTTGCGGGGGCCACTTCCGAGAGGAAATGCAAACCCCCGAAGGAGAAGCGCTTCGAGACGACAAGAACTTTTCTCATGTTGCTGCTTGGGAGTTCACAGGAAAGACCCCAAAGCTGCACAAAGAAGAACTGGTTTTTGAAAACATTCACTTAGCTCAAAGAAGTTATAAATAAGGAGCACGGAAATGAAACTCCATTTAAAAATTTGGCGACAAAAAGGCCCTCAAGATTCTGGAGCCTTCAAAGACTACTCAGTCGACAATGCGTCTGAGCACATGTCGTTTCTGGAGATGCTCGACTTTTTAAATACCAGCCTTGTTCAAAAGGGAGAAGAAGCAGTTCAGTTTGATCATGATTGTCGCGAGGGAATTTGTGGTTCCTGCTCCTTAGTTATCAACGGAAATCCGCATGGTCCTGAAACCGGTACCGCTACTTGCCAACTTCACATGAGAAAGTTTAAGGACGGTGACACGATTGTCATTGAACCTTTCCGAGCAAAAGCTTTTCCAGTTATCCGAGACCTCTGTGTTGATAGAAGGGCGTTTGATCGCATCATGGAAGCTGGGGGATTTTGTTCGGTAAATACCGGAAATGCGCCGGAAGCGAATGCCATTCTCATTGGTAAAGAGACAGCTGAGAAGGCCATGGACTCAGCTGCTTGCATTGGTTGCGGGGCTTGCGTAGCGGCTTGTAAAAATGCCTCTGCGATGCTGTTTGTTTCCGCGAAAGTTTCTCAACTTGCTCTTCTCCCACAAGGAAATCCAGAGCGAGGCCATCGAGTAAGAAATATGGTAGCTCAAATGGATAAAGAACTGTTTGGGGCTTGCTCAAACACGGGCTCTTGTGAAGCTGCATGCCCAAAAGAGATCAAGCTAGAAAATATTGCTCGATTAAATCGGGAAATGGTAAGAGCCACTTTAGTGGAATAAACAGGTACTACTCAACAATTTCGAGAACAGAACGTTTTCTTAACTTAGTAGAAGCTCCAGTTAGGATCGTTCGTAACGCTTTGGCAGTTTTTCCCTGTTTGCCAATGACTTTGCCAAGATCGCCCTTAGCAACAACGAGCTCAAATACGGTGGTTTGTTCGCCCGCGATTTCAGAGACTTTTACTTCATCCGGAACATCCACGAGAGCTTTCACCATCGTTTCAACAAGTTCTTTTAGGGTTGGTTCTGCTGCCATGAGTCACTCCGCTTCTGAAAAAACTACCCAGTTAATAGTCAAATTATAGTAATTTTTCAGGCACTTGGCTATGCCAATTCAATCGGTCTATTTTCTTAAAAAGTTCCCTCGGGCCTTCCGATAAAATGGTATGGCCAACGAAGAACGCAGTGAAAAGACGATTATTGTTAACCTTAAAAAAGAAGCGGAGAAGCCCTCTACTGCCGAGCCCTTCTTTGTTTCCATTTCGGGAAGAGATACGGGAAAAGCTATTCCTTTAAAAAATCGGAGCCTAAAAATCGGGCGCGAAGTCGGATGTGATCTCATTTTGGATAGTCCCCAAATTTCCAGGTTCCATGCGGAGATTTTCTGGAAGGGATCTGAACTCATGATTAGGGATTTAGGCAGCACCAACGGAGTCTTTGTAAACGGAAAAAAAGTAGCCGAAGAACACCTCCATAATGGTGACAAGATTCTAATTGGCACTCAGATGTATTTTAAGTTGGTTTATCAAGATGCCGTGGATCAAACTTATCAACAAAGCCTCTTTAAAGCTGCGAATACCGACGCCCTCACCCAGCTTTACAACAAGCGATATTTCATCGAAGCGCTCGAGAAAGAATTCAGTTTCAGTAAAAGAAGTCTTCAGCCCTTAAGTCTTATTTTATTTGATATCGATTTTTTCAAGCGGGTAAACGATACCTACGGACACGTTGCTGGTGATAAAATTTTGAAAGTCGTTGGGACTATTCTGTCTTCCCAGACGCGCTTAGAAAACATTGCTTGTCGTTTTGGAGGAGAGGAGTTCGCGGTCTTACTGCGAGGGTGTTCAAACCAGCAGGCCCGTCAAGTCGCTGAGCGAATTCGTGCAACCGTTCAAAGTCAAAAGGTCCTGAGCAAAAGCCAAGAAATCAACTTCACGATTAGTTTAGGGGTTGCAACCTTCAATGGAAAAAACTTCCAGACTTCTGAAGAACTTCTTTTGAGAGCAGACGAGCTTTTGTATCAAGCTAAACAGAACGGCAGAAATCAAACGATTGCAGAAGCGGCTTGAAGTTTACGAATCTGAAACTACGAGACTTAATTTTTCGAGTACCGAACTTGTGGCCTGTTCAATCGGCATCTGCAGAAGAGCTCCCGCTGCTTTGGTGTGTCCCCCTCCTCTTACAGTTAGCGAGCGAGCAAACTTAGCTACATCGACCTTTCCTTGGGAACGAAGAGACAATTTCACTTCCGAATTTCCTAGCTCAAAAAGAAGTAGCGCGACTTCTACCCCGTGGGTCAGGAATAAGTGATCGATAATTCCTTCTCGGTCATCGGGAATGGCATCGTATTTTTTAAGCATCGATTGACTGAGTACCGACCAAATGATTTTTCCTCCACAAGCTGTTTTTGCTTGAGATAAAGTATCCGCCATGAGTCGGAGGCTTCCTAAACTTCGTTCCAGCATTCCTCGTTCACCAACTCGAGTAAAATCAAAACCTGTTTTTAAAAGGTCTGCTGCAAGAACCATCGCTTCAGGCGTGGTGTTGGAATGCCTGAAAAATCCAGTATCAAAAACTAAGCCCAAGTAGATTTGTTGAGCAAATAAGGGTTCGATAGGGGTTTGAAACAAATCACTTTGAGAAAGGTGATAAACAAGCTCAGTAGTAGCCGAAGCAAGAGGATCAACAAAACGTAATGAGTAGGGATACTCACAACTGATCGCATGGTGATCAATAAAAACAGTGATAGGAGTTTTATCAAACCATGACTTTACTCTCCCCGCTCGGTCGATTCCGCCGTCCACAACAAAAGCCATGTCAAATTCAGCTTTTTCCCCTGTTTGAGAAAAAGTTTCTGGAATATGCACAGTCTCTGCGTCCGGTAAAAACTGATATCTGGGGGGCAAGAGTTCGTCGTTAACCACGAAAACTTTTTTTTCGGGAAACCGGTTTCTCAACATTCTTTGAAGAGCCAACTGAGCACCTATCGAATCTCCATCTGCAGCTCCTGGAGCTGTGATTAAAACTCGCTGGGACTTCGATAAAGCATCCTTCAGCTTTTCGATTTGGGGACTAAATTGAGAGATATCAAACATAACAACGTGCGTTCTATAACACACTTTTCTGAAAGCGGGTACCTCAGAAGAAAATCCATATTTTTCAACTACTTAAACATCTCTCTGGGGTTTTTTCAGCACCTCCAAAGCTCGTGGCATTTTTCGTTGAGTTACATAGAGGTAAACCCATTTTGAAACTTCAAAAACGGTCCAGGCCAAGTAGACGTAAGTGATTTCCCAACGCAGCTCGGACCAAATGAATTGAACGAGCCACAAAACGAAAATAAAACTAGCTTCCCAAAGGGAAAAACTTAAATCGAGCAGAACAATCCCAGCAAGAAGCGACTGCGCAATAGTGAGAGCCAATTCCGCATGGTGAACTTCATCAAAGGTAAGAGCTTCAAATCGCCCGAGTGAAATATTAAACACAATGGGAATCATAGCAGCTAGCATGGTCCACTGGTTGATATTGCTATTCACCATGTTCATGAAAGCCATGGGGGCTTTTCCTTTTTGCCGAGCCCAATTGAAAGCCGACAATTTTTCTGGGAATTCAGACAAGAAGGGAGATACCCACTGAATAAAAACAAAAGTGCTAATCCCTGCTGCGACAGCCCACTTTTGCAGCACATGAATAAATGGCTCAACGGACAGATAAAGTGCTCCTCCCCCGACCAAAAATAGACCGATGGTCGACAGAATTTGTGGACCTCGGTTCAACTTTAAAATTTGCTGGCCAATCCACGGGAGGTCATTCGGATCCTCAACATCGTGACTCGGAAGTTTAAAGAGAATGAGAAGGTAGGCACCGTAAATCGCAATGAGAACCGCGGAATCCCAGCAGGATAAAGACCCTTTTAATAAAATGACTACGAAGTAAAGGATGGAAAGAAACAAGAAAAGAACACTTAATGAATCTTCTTTTCCCAAATCAATTTTGGAAATAAATTTATTTTGCCGAGTCCCTTGAAAATAAAATTGCGTGAAAAAGATCATCGGCCAACCAAGCCCAACCAAAAGCCTTAAGCTTCCAGTCAAGTTTGCAATCATAAGACTTCTCTGTTGGCTCCACGCGAGTTGCGCTTCCACAGCAAATTCAGGAAGCGTTTGCAACCAAGCCAAAATGCTTAAGGCTAAAGCACGAGAAATAAAATTTTCGGCAGTCTCCGCAGCCCAGCCAATCACGAAAGCAGAAAGTAGAACCACTACCAAAGGCCAAAAGTCGTGCAGAATTTCCATAAGTCGCTCCTAAAATGCCCCCGACAGGAATCGAACCTGTAATTGAGGATTAGGAATCCTCCGTTATATCCATTTAACTACAGGGACTAAGAATCTTATTTTTACCAGGTTCCTTTAAGGCGGTCATAAGTTTTTTGGAGTCCCGACTGGCTTTGCTCCTGCAGTCGCTTCTCCAAAGTGGGAAAGCCAGCTTCAGCCTCGGCTTTCCATTCCGCGCTAAAGTGAGCACTTCGGATTTCATCGAACATAGCCCGCATTTTTTCGCGGGTGTTCTCATCAATCAAACGTCTTCCTCGTGTCAGCCCTCCGAAAAAAGCAGTCGGGCTAATCTTTTTACTAAGGCCCTGGGGTCCTTCTTTCATCCATAAATCAAGAATCAGTTTTGCCTCGTAGCAACACTCAAAAAAAGCCATTTCTGGTGTGTGCCCTTTTTCAATTAAAACCTGGAAAGCAGTTTCCATCAATTCCAAGATTCCTCCACAC
>RFNV01000084.1 GCA_009927005.1 Pseudomonadota bacterium | reverse complement strand
GGAGGATCAACAGGATGAAGAACAGGAGGATCAACAGGATGAAGAACAGGAGGATCAACAGGATGAAGAGCAAGATGAAGAACAGGATGATCAACAGGAGGATGAAGAGCAGGATGATCAAAAGGAGGGAGATGGCGCAAGCAGTTCCGGTTCTTACAAGACTCGTCGTGGGTGCCGTGGAGGAGCTCAAAATCGGAAGCGCAGGGAAAAGCAACAGAGGAGGATACAATCTTCCCAAACTCAACCCTCTCCAACAGGAGTTGTCTTTGTGTTGGGAAATGATGACGAATCCTGTGCTAGTGCTTCCGGCGGCTCAAAGTGTTGGACGAAGACGCGACGCGGGTGCCGTGGGAGTGGAGGCAAGGGAAAGAAACAAGAGTGACCAGTCACCAGTCCCACAAAATTTTTTTATTGTTTTTTTTTGTTTTTAATGTGAGTAAATAATCAGATATTAAAAAAATTGAAAAAATGAAATGTTTGAAAATCTCAAAGCGATGCATGGAATAATCATGTCTCTGACATTCACCAACTACCTTTAATCTTCTGAAAGAATGAATCCTGCGCACGTCTGTCCGGACGTCTGTCCGGTGTGCAGGCTTATGTTGCCTACCCGCGTTTGTGGTATGAAGGGATGCCGATGCGCACGTGGGGGGCTATGTGGGCAAGTTCCTGATGACCAACGGTGCAAGTGCTTCCAGCGAGCAGAGAGCTCGATTGCACACCCACAATACTTTCTACCCACTCTCCCCACTCTCCCCGCTCTCCCCGCGCCGATCATTTTTGTCGTCTCGTCGACCGTCCGGCGTCGGTGCCGAGCATTCGGATGCCCAGCAAACAAGGGCCCATGCTCTAGGGGCGAACCGCATCACTGCACAAGCTGTGGATCACACGACAGCGATCATCTGGCGTCCGTGTGTCCATTCCAGCACCAGCAACAGCACCAGCAATACCAACAGCCCCAGCAACAGCACCAGCAATACCAACAGCCCCAGCAACAGCACCAGCTATACCAACAGCCCCAGCAACCCCGGCTCTCCTGTGGCGTTGCTGGTTGCTCCCATGATCACCAATACCACAGTTGCCACCACTGTAATTCACAGAACAGCGACCACCTCGCTCGCTACTGTTACCGCAACATGAATCAGCCGTGTCCTGACGGCCGAGCTTGCCGTGCCACGGGATGCTGTCTTCGGCACGCTTGTCCAAATGGCCACTACTGTCGGAATACCTATTGCAAGTATTGTGTCGTCTGAATAAAAAAATTGAAAAAAAAACAAATTCAGACATACCCATTTATTTATCTATTTATTTATCTATCATTGTTAGCATCATTACGTAGAAACCCGTCGATAATTCCGTCAAATGGCTAAAATAAATCGTACAAAACCAAAATTCCCTCCTAGTTCTCCGTTTGATGAAGATCCTGTATTTATATTTACAGCGAATAAAAATTTCATACGAAAATTAATGAAAAATCTATCTAATGCCCACAAAGAATTAAGGTCATTAGCCTCAAAAAAATACCCCACTGTGATAATGATGCTCACAGAGGAAAATGCACTAATGGAATGTCGTCCTATATACATTGCAGCAATAAGAGACACAATCTCTTCAATATTTGATGAATCAATAGAATATTTAATTTCACACATTAAATATAATAATATGAAAGGAGACAATGTTGATTCTTTTGTTGATTATCTTACAAAACTAAGGGAAGATCCTGACATACGCTTTGAACAAATGATTCCAACATGCATACATTGTAAAATTTCACCACCAAATAGAGATAAATTGTGTGACTGCTATGAACTAGGTAAAGATAGTATATGTGGTTTAATTATGATGACACCATCGGGATTTCCGTTGTATCATTTACATATATGTTACTACAAATAATCATAAAAAATTTGAATTTATAATGCATTGATAATCATATTAGATCTATGAATATTTTATATCATCAAGTTCTCCTGAGAAACTATTTTAAAAAATGCAGTGCCAAGTGGAGGCCGGAAATAGAAATGATGAATTAAATCATCAAATTCATCCACATTCCTATTATTTTCATCCCTATTATCAACAAATGCAAGTGCAAGTGCCACAACAAGTACAACCACAAATGCAAGTACCACAACAAGCACTATCACAATTACTTCTGTCGCAACAATTACAGCAATTGTCCCAACAAATACCATCGCTATTGCCCCAACAATTACAATATCGCCCTAAACTTCTTGAAGAAATAGAAAGTTTTGAAGATAAAGAAAAACTTATTAAGGAGAAAGATGAAATTAATCGTCGTCTCATGAAAGATAAGAAATATAAAAAGATGGAAAAAAAAATAAAAAAGTTGGAAAGCAAAAACAAAAAATTAAAAAATGAAAAAGAGTGTCAAAAATGCGAAGATAAAAATGATGAAATTGAGTATCTAAAGAGCGAGATAAGATTGCGTCAGACAAAACTAGAAAATTATGAAGAAGATAAAAAAAAAGAGTTTCAGCAATACACATCTAAAATAGAAAGATATCAAAATTTGATAAAATATTATCAACGGGTCCAATTTTCGCTGGTCGATAACAAGAAAATTCCAGTAGATGAAAATGGAAGATGGAATATTTGTCCATATTGTACTGAAATAAATCCCAATCACACTCCACTTTCTTGTCTTAGTTCTGGTCACCGAAGTATGATTGATCATGTTTTCACCGGAGGAACGTGTATTTATTGTAAATGTAAGGATAATATTCCTATAACTAATTATTGTAACATACGGGCTGATTACTTCATGGATGAACGAACGGAATGTGTAGAAAATAAAAAAATATGGGATCACGATTCTTTCAACCCCATACCAATCGAACCAACAAAAAATATAATAAATAAAAATATTAGAATTAAACATAAAAAAACTAGCTCGGTAAATGAAATTAAACTCAATAAAGCAAGCGAACGCACAAAAGAATGGCGTAATCTGCGAAATAATAAACGCAATCAAAATAGACAAATGAAAGAGGATGATTTTTCTCACCATCGAGGAAGATACTTCTGCCAAGACGAAGAACAGGAAAAAAGTGAACAATATCCAACAGAACAAAATGGATTTCGTCTATTTGATTCTTTCATTCCTTTTGACAAAATTGAAAGATCTCCCGTGGATACACAGGCAAATATACCAATAAATACACAAACAGATACACCAATAAATGCAAAGACAGATACACAAATAAATACAGAGATATATATACCAATAAATACACAAACAGATACGCAAATGAATACAGATATAGACACACAAATAAATACAGAGATAGATACGCCAATAAATGCAGATATAGACACACCAATAAATGCAAAGATAGATACGCCAATAAATGCAGATATAGACACACCAATAAATGCAAAGATAGATACGCAAATGAATTCTTAATTATTAAATTTTTTTATGAAAAAATAGTTAGATAAAAAAATTTGAATTTACGAATATATTGATAGTCTCATTAAGCTGGTAATATACTACTTCATCTCAATTGCGAAATTGGCTTACTCGATCAACGGGAATCCAGTTTGAGAGATGCAGAGTTTTCAACATGGGCAGCAGGACCAATTCTTTCAGCAAGGCCAAGTCCTTCAGCAAGGCCAAGTCCTTCAGCAAGGTCAACAAGTCAATTCACAATTTTGGCATCCTGCCCATTATTCCCAGCAAGTTCAGGGAGGCGGCTATTATCAGCCACTAGTTTACTATCAACAATCTATTGCTAGGATGGATACAGCAAACGAGCTAAAAGAAGTCAAAGAGAAAATGAAAAGAATGGAAAAGAAAATGAAAAAGATGGAAGAAGATTTGAAAGAAAAGGAAGAAAAGTTGAAAGAAAAGAAAAAGAAATTGAAAGAGGAGAAAGATGAAAACAAGAAATTGACTACATACGCCGAGTATTATCAACGCCTTGCTGTTTTAGTAATTGACGGTAGCATAAATGCTCCTATATTGGAAAATGGAAAATGGAAAATTTGTTGTTTTTGTGGAGAAGGTGGAGAAGTCGGAGAAGACGGAAAAACAAAAATATCTAATCATCATCCTTTTTCCTGTTATATGTCTGGATTTAGAAGTCTAGTTACTCACAAACTTGGTCGCACAGGAGTATGTGAATTATGTAATATTGGTACAAAAGAGAATGAATATTGTCACCGGCGTGTCGACGTGCTAAAAAAAAAAAGGATAGAATGTGTATTGAATGGTCAAATATGGAGTGATGAAAAATTTAACCCCGAGTTGGCCACCAGTATTGCATTTTCGCGCATAAGTCATGTAACTAAGGAAGTCATTGATGATCGGCGTAGCCCAGTTGATGATGATTGGCGTCGCTCGGTCAGTAGCAGGAGGATAATGCCCCTGCGAGTTCAGGTGCCTAGACTATCTTCAGGAAGAGAGCCACGAGTACAAGCACGAGTGCGCGATCGCATCGGA
>RFNV01000313.1 GCA_009927005.1 Pseudomonadota bacterium | reverse complement strand
CACTGCCCGGAATCCTTTGAGAAACTAACTCAGCTAGTAAACCGAAATTTTTTTGAAACAAGACGAGATTTCGAAAAGTATGCAGAGCTTTTTCCGCAGTCTTTTTTGTCACGGATTTCTTTGTTAGGGAGTGATGGGCATTGGCTGGATGCTGGCAGCGGGGAGGGGTTTGCTCTCCAAGATTTATTTAATCAAACAGTAATTGATCCGGAAGCGGTGATTAAAGAAGCGGACTCTTCCTTTTGGCGCAAAAGAAAGATTTTAATTGATCCCGTGAACCTTCAAGAATCTGCTCAGCGATTAAATTTTAGATCCCCCGAAGACAAACCAAAAATCACTGGGATAACGTATAAAATGGAGCGACCAGATCCCAAGATCCCAAACCTGACCTTTAAAATTGGGCGTTTCTTCGAGGAAATTCCGCTCAATGAGTTCGCCCAAGCGGATCTGATAACAGATCTGTATGGAGTAATATCCTATACGCCAAGGCTAGACGAAGTTCTGCGGCGCTACCATGCCTTGTTAAAAGATTCCGGGCGGGCCTATCTTTTCATAGGGGACTATTTAACGGTTCCTCAACACATTTGGACTAGAAGAGTTGAAAGGATTGGAGAGGAGGGGTGGTACTCGCCTTTCGTAAACAGCACGGTCAAGAAAGCAGACGGTTCCACAGTATCTCTCCTCGACTGGATCCAATCTCTTCCCGATTTTTATGCGGAAGTAGAGAAAGTTGTGATTCAGCAACCAAAGCGGGGGAATCTGGTTCCGGGACAGATTGAGCGAAGTACTTTGGTCTTGGAAAAAAAGACAGGTCATTCAAATATTCCCTCACTTAAGTTAGTAGAATCCGACGAAGGAAAGCCCCCCGTAAGAAAGTTTGAAGAAGTCCCCTAATAAAAATGTTTGGTGCTGTGCTAAAATTAAGGCACTTTGAAGCAAAAATACCTCATTTTGTTTTCGTTAAGTGGACTGATCATTTGTCTGGACCAGCTCACAAAGTTATGGGTTCGTACGCATGTGCCCGAGGGTAGCCAAACCCCTTGGCTTGGCTGGATGTGGGTCACTCACCACCGAAACAAGGGATTTGCACTGAATATCATTCAGAGTCTGCCACCGGCGATCCAAAACCTATTTTTTATTGCTATTCCGGCATTCGCTCTTTTTTTGATCATCCTCATTTTTATTAAGCTTCGAGACAATCAAATGCTGACCTCGCTTGCATTAACCAGCATTCTGGGAGGAGCGGTAGGGAATATGATTGATCGATTTGAGTTTGGGCCCGTTTTAGATGTCCTCCAGTTAAGATTTGGGGCAAACTCAAGCGCTGCTTTTAATATTGCGGACATTGCAATCATTATTGGAGTGGGCATCGTTTTTATAAACACAGTGATTCAACAGCGATTGGAGAAGAAATCGTAATGAGTGTGAGAAAAAAATACGGATTCCTCGGAGTTGTTTTCAGTGTTTGTGTGGCAATCGATCAAATTACTAAGCAAGCGATTTTAGATAGGTTTGTTTTGGGCGAGTCGGTAGAAGTTATCTCGGGTCTATTTAGCTTGACCTATGTGCGAAATAAAGGCGCTGCTTTTGGGTTTTTACATTCCGCCCCCGAATCCTTTCGAGAGCCGTTTTTCTTGGCGGTACCGATTCTAGCCATTTTTATCTTGGGCTATCTCTATTACCAATTGAAGGGCGAGGAGAAGCTCTCCGCTTGGGCTTTAAGTCTGATTCTTTCTGGCGCTGCTGGGAATTTAATTGACCGGGTTAGGTTTGGATATGTTGTTGATTTTCTTGATTTTTATCTGGTTCAGTGGGGGCACTGGCCAGCTTTTAACGTAGCAGATATGGCTATTGTCATTGGGGTTTCCTTACTCTTTATCCAATCTCTACGAGGCCGAAAAGTTGTCGCTAGCTAAGGGCCATGGTATGACCGGCCAAACATTTTTTTTGAGGCAGGAAGTATGCAGGAAAATCACCATCACCACGATTTAAACGTAAAAAAAGTAGATAAGTTATCTCCCACCCGTGTTCGCTTAACCGTTGAATATGATGCTGGAGCGATTTCGCGTCACGAAGCTTCAGTGGTAAACCGTTACACTCAGGCTGCGAAAATTCCTGGGTTTCGCCCCGGAAAGGCGCCCGTCAGCCTTATCAAACAAAAATTTAAAGAAGAAATTTTGCGAGATATCGTTTCCCATTTATTAGAAGCGGGTTTAAGCGAGGCAATTCAAAAATCAAAGCTCAGTCCAGTGAGCCAACCACAAATTAAAGTGGGCGAAGTACACGAAGGAAAACCCTTTGGATTCGAGGCCGAGTTCGATGTTCAGCCAGATATCGAGCTAAAAAACTACAAAAACATCCCGCTGACTCGAAAGCCAGTTGAAATAAAAGAGGAAGAAGTAGATCAAACACTCCAAAACCTGAGAGAAAGACTTTCTACGCTCGAGCCTGACACGATTACTCAGCCCCAAAAAGGATCCTTTGCGGTAGTTGAAGTAAGTTTTGAATTAGAAGCTGGTGAGACCAAACAAGAAAGGCAGACGCACACAGTGGAAGTGGGAGCAGATCGTCTTTTACCGAACATTGAAAAAGAAATTTTGAAAATGAGTGTCGGGGACTCAAAACTTATCGAAGATGTTTTTCCGGCAGATTACCCCGAAAAGGATCTCTCGGGAAAGAAAGCTAAGTTTGACCTTAAGCTTTTAGAGCTTAAGAAAAAAGTTTTGCCAGAACTCAACGATGAGTTTGCGAAGCAACTTAAAGAGGGCGCCAATTTAGAGGCCATCAAGCAAGAGATTCGCGACAACATTAAGTCATCAAAAGAAGCTGAGGCTCGTCGTGATGAACGGCAGGCCTTGGTGGATTATTTAATTGAAAATAATCGGTTCGAAGTAGCCCAAAGCTTTGTTCAAGGTCAGTCTGCTCAGTTAGTTCAGTGGATGGAAGAGGACTGGAAGAAGCGCGGGATGAAAATGCCCGCCCTAAAGCCCGAGGACACCAAACAGATCCAAGAACGAGCTGAACGGATGGTCCGAAGCAGTCTCCTTTTGAGAGAAGTAGCTACCAAAGAGAACATTTCGCTGGATCCGGAGAGGCTCAAACAACGGATCGACTTGATCTCGACTCAACTTGGCAGAACTACTGAGGAAACCGAAAAGCTCCTTGCTGGACGGGACATGTTGGACAAAATAAAAGACGAGATTTTAACGGACCAAGTCTTCGACTTTTTGCTCAGCCAAGCAAAAATAAGGAATTAAAAAATTTTGACGATAAGAAAGACTGAAGCAGACGTGATGGCTGATTGACAGCTGTTAACGTTCAGTTTCCTTGCGCTACTTGTCAGCGGTTGCTGACTGGAGTTTAATTGCCTGTGGAGGTCTTTCCATGTCTGATCCTCTAAGTTCTAAGTTTTCTAACTATTTAGTACCGATTGTTATCGAA
>RFNV01000253.1 GCA_009927005.1 Pseudomonadota bacterium | reverse complement strand
GTACTTACTGCACAGGGCTTGCGGCGAGTATGGGAGCTGTGCTTTTAGCTGCCGGAACGCCCGGTAAACGGTATGCACTTCCGCATGCACAGATTATGATTCACCAGCCCTTGGGCGGTGCTCAGGGCCAGGCTACTGATATCGCTATCCAGGCGAAACAGATTTTGTTTTTAAAGAATCGGTTGAATGAAATTCTAGTGAAGCATACGGGACAGATTTTAGAGACAATAGAAAGAGATACGGACCGAGATCGTTACATGACAGCTGAGGAAGCAAAATCTTACGGTCTAGTAGATAATGTCATCGTGAGAAAAGAAACAGAAAAGAAGTAATTTCAGGAGGCGACGATGAGTCGACGAGATAGCGAAAGTTTTGGAAATTTAGTTTGTAGTTTTTGCGGGAAGAGCCAACGAGAAGTAAAAAAACTTATCGCCGGTCCCACGGTTCACATCTGCGATGAATGTATCGAACTTTGTAATGACATCATCAAAGAGGAAGCCGCTAAAGAAGAAACTCGAGGCGGAACCACAAAGATTCCTAAGCCCCACGAAATTAAGACAGTATTAGATGAGTTTGTCATCGGCCAAGACCAAGCCAAGAAAACTCTCTCAGTTGCTGTACACAACCACTACAAGAGAATCGCCGCCCCTCGTGGAAACGGTGAGGTTGAGTTACAAAAAAGTAATATTCTTCTCATCGGACCGACGGGTAGTGGAAAAACACTTTTGGCCCAGACTCTCGCAAAACTCCTGAAGGTTCCATTTACGATAGTTGATGCAACGACTCTGACTGAAGCAGGATATGTCGGTGAAGACGTCGAGAACATTATTTTGTATCTCTTACAAAGCGCCGACTATGACATTGAGAAAGCTCAAAAGGGGATCGTCTACATCGATGAAATCGATAAGATAGCTCGAAAAGGCGAAAACCCATCGATTACAAGAGATGTATCTGGTGAAGGGGTACAACAAGCGTTGCTTAAGATCATTGAGGGAACCAAAGCCAATGTTCCTCCTAAGGGTGGTCGAAAGCATCCTCAACAAGAGTTTCTCCAAGTTGATACCAGTAATATCCTTTTTATTTGTGGTGGGGCATTCGTCGGCCTTGAAAAGATCGTTGAAGGAAGAATGCACAAAAGAAGCATTGGTATTGGTGCAGATGTGAAAAGCGATAAGGAACGAAACAAAGGCAATCCACTTCACAGAGTTCAAACTGAAGACTTGCTAAAATTTGGAATGATCCCCGAGTTCGTGGGACGTTTACCAGTCGTCGCTACTCTTGATGAATTAGATGAAGCTGCACTTATCCGAATTCTAACTGAACCCAAGAACGCTCTCATTAAGCAATATCAAAAGCTGTTTGAGTACGAGAACGTAAAGCTCAGCTTCAATGAAGGAGCAGTTAAGACCATTGCAAAAGAGGCCCTGAAAAGTCGAACGGGTGCCCGTGGTCTACGAACCATTTTGGAACACTCGATGCTAGATCTGATGTACGAAGTTCCAAGCATTCCAAACCTCAAGGAATGTATTGTTAATGAGGATGTCATTCTAAAGAGTGGTAAGCCGCAACTCGTTACTCAAACGGAAGAAGAGCAAGCGGCTCAGGCTGCATTTGCTAAAAAAGCTGAAACCGCTTAAATGACGCGAGTCATTTTCGGTTTGAACACGAGAAATTAAGATCCAAGAAAAATAATTTTTCAAGAAAAAAAGTTTTTCTAAAAAAAAGTAAACCCTTCCATTTCACCCCATCCGATCGGTTATAATTTACTTACATTCTTTGCTCTAACTTCTTAACAAACTATTACGAGGAACTGATCCTATGACCAAAAAGCAGGTTCAGCCCCAAGTCTATTCGCTACTTCCATTAAGAGACATCATTGTGTTTCCTCACATGGTGGTTCCCCTCTTTGTGGGTCGCGAGAAATCCATTCGAGCACTTGAAGATGCGATGACGCAGCGTAAGCAGATCGTGCTCGCGGCGCAAAAGAAAGCTCAAAATAACAATCCGCAAGAAAAAGACATTTTCGATTTCGGTACACTCGCAAATATTATCCAGCTTCTCAGGCTGCCAGATGGAACACTCAAGGTCTTGGTCGAAGGTGTTCAGCGAGTAAAAATTACCGGATTTGTCGACACCAATAGCATTTTTCGCGTTGAGGCAGAGCCAATTGATGAAATGGTTTCCTCTATGGTGGAGGCAGAGGCCCTCACAAGAGGTATCAAGGGCACCTTTGAAACGTATGTGAAGTTGAACAAAAGAATTCCGCCAGAGCTTGTGATGTCAGTTTTAGGAATAGAAGAGCCTGGCAAATTAGCAGATACAATTGTTCCGCACCTTAATATTAAGGTCGAGGAGAAGCAAAAGCTCCTCGAGATGACAGACGCTTGTCGCCGTCTTGAAAAGCTGATGAAGCTTATTGAAGGCGAGATCGACATCCTTCAAGTTGAAAAGAAGATTCGCTCACGAGTCAAAAAACAAATGGAGCGATCGCAGCGCGAGTACTATTTGAATGAGCAAATGGCTGCCATTCAGAAGGAATTAGGGGAGCGTGACGAGTTTAAGAGCGAGGTTCAGGAGCTCGAGAAGGCAATCAAACGAAAAAGAATGCCAGAGGAAGCTGCAAAAAAGGCAAAGGGCGAGTTGAAGAAATTAAAAATGATGTCGCCCATGTCAGCTGAGGCAACTGTTGTTCGCAATTATCTCGACTGGATGATTCAGCTTCCTTGGAATGAAAAGACCGAGGAAAAAATCGATGTTGCTCAGGCAGAAGCCGTCTTGGACGAAGATCATTTTGGTCTGAACAAGGTGAAAGAGCGTATTTCCGAACACCTCGCTGTTCAAAGTTTGGTTGGGAAAACTCAGGGACCCATTATTTGTTTAGTCGGTCCTCCTGGGGTGGGGAAAACTTCCTTGGCCAGATCAATCGCTAAGTCGATTGGTAGAAATTTTGTGAAAATAGCTTTGGGTGGCGTTCGAGATGAAGCTGAAATTCGAGGTCACCGAAGAACCTACATCGGTGCTCTACCCGGAAAAATGATCCAGGCCATGAAGAAGGCGGAGACTGTCAATCCGGTCATTCTTCTCGATGAGATCGACAAAATGAGCACAGATTTCCGTGGGGATCCCAGCAGTGCCCTTTTGGAAGTCCTAGATCCCGAGCAAAATAAGTTTTTTGCCGATCACTATCTCGAGGTTGAGTACGACTTGTCCCATGTGATGTTTATTACTACCGCTAATAGCCAACACACAATTCCTTGGGCTCTTTTAGATCGTCTCGAAGTAATCAACCTTTCTGGATACACAGAAGAGGAAAAGATTGAGATTGCGAAGAGGCACCTTGTACCCAAGCTAATCGAGAGACATGGGCTTGATGAAAGCAAAATTAATTTCCAAGAAAGTGCAATCGTTGAGATTCTTCGCCACTACAGCAAAGAGGCTGGCGTTAGAAATCTGGAACGAGAAATTTCTGCAGTCTGCAGAAAAATCGCAAGAGAGCTGAGTAAGGCAAAAGATAAAACAGGGAAAGTAACCATTAACCCACAGAAGGTTCAGCAGCTCCTTGGACCTCAAAAGTATAGTTATCAGAAAACCGAGTCTGAGTCTGAAGTTGGTCTGTGCAATGGTCTCGCCTATACAGAAACCGGCGGTGATATGCTGACCATCGAAGTTCTTCAGATGCCTGGAAAGGGCAAGCTCCAGGTAACAGGAAAACTTGGCGATGTGATGCAAGAGTCAGCGCAAGCTGCCATGAGCTATGTCCGTTCCCGAGCTAAACTTCTCGGCCTGGACCCTGAGTTCTATCAAAAGATCGACTTGCACATTCACGTGCCTGAAGGGGCAATTCCCAAGGATGGTCCTTCAGCCGGGATTACCATGGCAACAGCGCTCGTGAGTTCTCTTACGGGAAAACCTGTCAGTAAGGATGTTGCGATGACTGGCGAAATTACCTTAAGAGGGCGTGTGCTTCCGATCGGTGGGCTCAAAGAAAAGATTTTTGCGGCTCATCGAGGCGGCGTGAAAAAAATTATTATTCCCAAAGAAAACGAAAAAGACCTGCGAGACGTTCCAAAGAACATTTTAAAAAATATCCAAGTTGTTCCAGTGGACCACATGGATAAGGTTCTTCAAGAGGCTCTGGTTACAGATTCTGTTTTCCAGGAAAGTGTGCCCGTGGAGATCAGACCTCCCGAAGAAGGGCATATTGTTCCGGCACCTAGCGCCTCCTCCCATTAGGTCCCCCAGTTTTGGGAGGGGGGCCAGCGGTGTATTCTGCCCGAATACGCTTAGTCCAATAAAATCAACAATTTATTATTTGATTTACTGCGTCAAATCGGCTATTATGGAGTCAGTTGATCAGCTAGTCGTTCTTTGAAGAACTTTTAGTCGATAAACGGGGAGGACGTATGAAAGCATGTTCTGTTTGTAAAAAAGAAAGTTCAACTATCTTAATGAACAATCGCTTTGTGTGTTTTCGGTGTGACGAGCTATTGTTTGATATCGAAATAGAAAGCGACGAAGCAGAAGTGACACCTGTGAGGGTGCCCAATCAACCGAGAGGAAAAGCCGAAACACTCATTACAAAGCCAACCGGACAAAAATAAAAATCTTAGTTACGAACAAGATTTTTTAAATCATTAACTCGATCGAGCTTTTCCCAAGTAAAGCCCTTGGTCGAAGTTCGTCCGAAGTGTCCGTAAGCGGCAGTTTCTTCATAAATCGGTCGAAGCAGATCGAGAGTTTTGATAATTTCAGAGGGCTTAAAACCAAACAGTTCTTTCGCCGCCGCCGTTACTTTTTCGAGAGGTACAGTGGCAGTATCATAATCTTCGATCATCAATGAAACTGGCTCAGCCACGCCGATAGCGTAAGCAATTTGGACCAAGCAACGCTTCATAAGGCCAGCAGCAACAAGATTCTTAGCTACATATCTCGCCATGTAAGAGGCGGAACGATCAACCTTAGAAGGATCCTTGCCCGAGAATGCGCCTCCGCCATGAGCTCCGTGGCCTCCATAAGTGTCTACGATAATTTTTCTTCCAGTTAGTCCGCAGTCACCCATCGGTCCACCGATTACAAATCTTCCAGTCGGGTTAATGTAAAACTTCGTTTTGGAGTCGATGAGGTTTGATGGAATTACTTTTTGTACGACTTCTTCCATCACTGCATTTTTCAGTTCTTCGTAAGAAACGTCCGGACTGTGCTGTGTGGACAAAACAATTCCATCTACTCTTTTTGGTAAGCCATTTTCATATTGAACCGTAACTTGCGATTTTCCGTCTGGTCTTAGAAACCCTAAGATCCCTTCTTTTCTGCATTCGGAAAGTCGCCGAGTGAGTCGGTGGGCAAAAGCAATTGTGGCCGGCATAAATTCGGGTGTCTCATCACAAGCATACCCAAACATGAGGCCTTGATCACCTGCTCCTTGTTCCTTAAAAAGGCCTTGGCCTTCGGTCACCCCTTGAGAGATATCAGGGGACTGTTTTCCAATCGCAGTTAAAACAGCACAGGTGTTGTAATCAAATCCTGCCTCATCCGAGTTGTAGCCAATTTTTTTAATGGTTCTTCTGGCAATTTCAGTAACATCTACGACAGCGGAAGTGGTAATTTCTCCAGAAACGAACGCTAGGCCAGTGGTGACTAAAGTCTCACAAGCAACTCTTGCTTTTGGATCTTGGGTTAAAATCGCATCTAGGACCGCATCTGAAATTTGATCGGCGATCTTATCAGGATGACCTTCTGTAACGGATTCAGACGAAAATAGGCAGTTTTTAAGCTTCATGGAACCCCCCAACCGTAAAAGCCAATAGGGTGCTGCCGAAGCTCCTAAATGTCAAATAAGCCTATCTTCTTCGAAATTTACTGGGTGTATCTTCAGTGCTCACATTCGAACTGCTACTGGATGACGAAGCCCCCCGGTTTTTGAGTCGTTTCTTTCGGGCGGCCAAAGCCAACAATAGAATAATCAGAGCTGCGCCAATGAGGATTGCGATTGAGTTTTGCTCAACCAGCTGATCCCAGTTCATGGCTTCTGCGGGTTGTTCAGCCACATTTCCTGCTTCCTCCGGTGGAGCTTCGGGTTCCTCTATGGCGGGAGCCTGAGCTGCTGCAGGAGGAGGAGTAGCTGGAGCCGGCACCGGCGCGATAGACGGAGCGGGCTCTGGAGCTTTGTTTTCAAAAACAGGCGGCGGTTCTGCTGGCTTAGCTAAGAGAGGCTCTGGTTTTGGAGGTTCGACCCTTGGGGCCTCTTCTGCTTTTGCCAGTTTTTGTTCTGTTGGTGCTTCGAGCGCTTTAAAAAGATTTTTGGGGTAAACAGCAAGAGTTTGACCAGACTCAATTGAGTTGGGAGTCTTTAGACCATTCAGGACCGCAAGCTCCTTCCAACTTCTGACACTTCCCAGTTTTTTGTGAGCGATACGGGTTAGCCAATCACCCGAGCGGACTTGATATTCTTCAGGTTGAATGCCTCGTTCCTGATAGAAAGAAGCCATTTTTTTATCTTTTGGGTCTAACGGGGAAACATAAAAGATCACTTGCCCTGGAGTCCAAACGGACCCGTTCCAGCGTGACAACTTCTTTGCAAATTTGGAGCTGGAATAAAGAAGTTCGGAAATTTTCTTAGGGGAGTCTCCTTTTCTCGCAAAATAGAATCGGTTTACTTTGGATCCTTTACGTAAAAAGGCTCTTCGAGGAATTTTTGGGGTGTTGATTGTATAAGCTGGACGAACAATCGGCTTTGGAGCCTCTTCCATTTGAACTTCTGGTTCAGCCTGAGCTAAGGACATTTCGGTCTTAGGCTCCTCGCCCTCTGTTGCTTTGGGAGACGTCTCAGCCGCAACTTGTTCACCGGGTTCGGTATTCTGTTCTAAGTTTTGAGTCTGTTCGGATTTTTCGACCTCGTCGGAATTAACTACCGCTTCTGCTGTTTCACTTGCCGCCTCTTCAGAAGGCTTTTCCTCTGCTTCTTGGTTTTCGGCGACTTCTTGTTCTGCGGCCTGTTCAAAAGCCGAATCTTCCTCATCCCTAAATCGATTTTGGTGGGCGCATGAAAGGAACCAAACCAGACCAAAAAGAATTAGGGTAGTAACTGAAGGCAGAAAGTAGTCTCTATTTCTCATATTTTTTACGCCCCAAAAGCGGGGCTCCTCTAGATTCTGTATCGGCCCTATTTTACAACTTCCTTAGGCAAAGGCTCGCAAGACTTTAATTTTTGAGCTACTCTTATGTCGCCATGCAAAAAGACAAATTAAAAGTCATACCGCTAGGGGGATTGGGAGAAATAGGCATGAATGCCATGGCCC
>RFNV01000161.1 GCA_009927005.1 Pseudomonadota bacterium | reverse complement strand
GATTTCTACTCCAAGGTCATCATCGAAGCTAACCGCATCGCAATCCGCAACCGTCGCGGTTCCGCTAATTTCATTATCGCAACCCCACGTGTTTGTGCGATCCTTGAGATGCTTCCTGAGTTCCAATGGATGCCCGTTAATGGAAACGTAAACACCCAACCAACTGGCATCGCCAAAGTTGGTACACTCGGTGGACGTTTCCAAGTTTACCGTGATACCCGCACAGATGCTCAGTATCTTGCAGGATATCGTGGTGACCGTACCAATAACGCTAATGAACTTGAATACGCCCTCTTAGGGTACAAGGGAACCGAATACTATGATACAGGTATTGTATACTGTCCTTACATCCCAGTTATGATCCAACGTACAATTGGTCCTAATGACTTCGCACCTCGCGTAGGTCTTATGACCCGTTACGGCGTTGTTGACCATATCTTTGGTGCTAACTTATACTACCACATCATCATAGTTAAGGGTCTCGGTGCTACAGGCGTAACAGCTAACTCCAACGGAGTCACAAGTTACCTCTAAGTTTAATAAACTTAAAAAACAAAAAGTCTCATCTCCTTCGGGGGGTGAGACCTTTTTTTGGCTTTTTACAAAAAAAATGTTCCCGAAAAATACTTCGGGAACATTTTTAATTTACTATTTTTTACTATGTTAATCTTTAGTAAATTCACCTTCAATCAAATCAATTGCAGGTCTTTTGGTTGGCTTATCAAAAATTTGTTTCATAACTTCATCACGAGTAGCTATTAATACATTGGTAGTGTTTGGTAAGATAGGACGTTCTGCATTAGCTTCAATTTCCATCTTTTTGATTTCCATTTCATTTTTACTCTGTTTATTTTGTAAATTTATCTTATTGAGTTGATCTAAAGCTTTCGTTGCTGAGTTAATAAGCTGTGATAAAGCTGCAATTTCCTTTGAATCACTACCAGTTAATACATTGTTTTTCAACGATTGAACAGCACTTAATGTAGATTCTACGAGTTCAGCTGATTTTTTATAAACATATTCACCAACGTTTTCATCACTAACATGTTCATATTCATGGGGAATTTCTGGCTTACTACTAGCTGGAATTTCATCAGCCTTGAGTTCTTGTATTATAGAATCTATATCTTGGTCGTTATTCATCTAAGTATATTTACTCTTAAAAATTACATCTCAATGCTTGAAATGTGATTATAATTAATAAATATTAATATGAGCACAGTAACAATATCATTAAGCGGATTAAAATACAATATACCTCAAGAAAAAGCTGAAAACATTGCTGGTATCTTGAAATCTTTAAGTGACAGTTATACCGTTCCTACACCACAAACAACACAGATGACAGAACTTGGCGTTTATCCTACACAGGATGGTCAGACTCTTATTAATGGTTGACATTGGCTTGGTTTGCGGGTAATATCACGGGATGAATTTTTATGACCAATTGTGGGTGCAGAAATATGCACCTAAAACATTGGATGATTTGATATTGTCTGATGAAAATAGAGAGTTTTTCTCTAAAATAAACGAGGACACCCCTCATTTATTGCTTTATGGTAATGCTGGTACAGGTAAAACAACATTAGCCAAGATTATAGTTAATGATGTTTTAAAGTGTCAATATCTTTACATCAATGCTTCTGATGAAAATGGTGTAGATACAATAAGAAACAAAGTCATATCGTTTTCACAAACTAGATCATTTGATAGTAAAAAGAAAGTTATTATTTTAGATGAGTTCTGTGGTACTACACCAGAAGCACAGCGTATATTGAGAAATGTAATGGAGGAGTATGCTGGTACTACTAGGTTTATCCTTACAGCGAACTATTTAAACAGGATTATAGAGCCTATACAGTCTAGGTGCTTGATGTTTAACATTGTACCCAAGCTTGATCAATGTGCGGTTAGATGCCTCCATATTCTAAAGAGCGAAAATATCAAAGTTGGTAATAATATGGATTTTGTTCTTTTCTTAAAGAATAATTTTCCAGACATGAGGAGAATCATCAATGACTTGCAGAAGTTCTCCATAACTGGTGAGGTTGTTATAACGCAAAATACGAATGTTAAAGATTTGGCAGTTAATATCTTTAATGATTTGATTTCTAAGAAACCAATCTTTGAGATTAGAAAGACCGTTTTAGAGCAGGAAAGAAAGTTCGGATCTAATTATCAGGAACTTTTCAAACAGATTTTTGATCTGATATACGAATCTTCTATCTCTGATGATATAAAACGCCAAGCAATGATAGAGCTTGGAGAGTTTTTATACAGAGATAATATAGTTCTCGATCACGAGATCAATTTCTTCTGTTGCTTACTAGCTTTAAGTAAAATTATTTAATTTTTACGTTTTTAGTAGGAAGACTGTTATCTTTTGGTTGATTACCAATGTTTATGTTTACAGTAACAGGTTCTGGTTTAATTGTACCCCAAGGCTTTTCGTATCTATTAGGTACACCCTGAACAGGTGGTAAGTTTGTTCCAAAGTTAAGAACTTCCACATACTTCCAATCTCCGGGTACTGTGAATTCAGCAACTTCAGTTGGCACTGAAACTGTTCTTGGGTCCATCTTTAATAAGAGATAGCAATCACCAGCACCTTCATTATCATTAGCATCCTTTACATTTTGTAAAGCACCATGACCAACCACTCTTTTGATAAAGAAGAAATAATCTTGTTCGATTAAATTTGTTAAAAATAACAAAAATTGGGTTTCATTACCATAATGCATTTTACAGTAATCTGAGCTTAAAAATTCTTTTTTAATTTTTATTGGATTCCCTTCTCTAAAACCGCCATTTGCATAGTGTGAAAAGGCAGTTTCTAACAATTGTTCGTATTTCTTAAATTTTGACATGGTTATAATAATATTTATGCTTTATGTATCCAAAATCTAAAAATATTTAAATCTAGTTTTGAACATAAGTATTTATATAATGGCTGTAATAGATTTAAATAATATTGTTAAACCAAAACAAGCAAATAAAAGCTCTACTTTGCTTAATACTGTTGTTTTGGATACATCAACAGTATATACAGATTTACACTTAGATATAGCCGTATCAAAGAGTATAGGATCTGGCTTAGATCCAGTGGAAACTAATGATATATTGGTTGATCATGATTATGATGCTATAAAAAATTCTTTAAGA
>RFNV01000333.1 GCA_009927005.1 Pseudomonadota bacterium | reverse complement strand
CCAATAATGACTCGCGAAATTTGCTATCACAATTGCTAAACACAATCTGGCCCAATCTCTGGAAACCGCATCCTCTCCTTTTCGCGACTTCTTAAAAAGAAGCACAAGTGCTGCTGGAAGGATAAGGACCCGCCAGGGAAAAGAAAAAATCTCGGGAATGCGGATGCTCATCCAACCGAAACGACCAAGAGCAGAATTAAGCGAAATGTTTAAAAACTCTAAGCTAAAGACTCGAAAGCCTGATTTGGGGGATTGATAAAGATCCGGAAGGGCATTGAAACCAAGAAAACTTCCGTACTGTCGAGTGTTTACAAAGTAGCTAAAAATCAACCAAGTAAATGCTAGAGCAGTAGGCAACATCAGGAGCAGAGTCGCTCTCTGAAAAGCCCGTAACCAGTTTGTTCGGTAGTTCTGCCAGAGATAAAAACAGGGTAATAAATAGAGACAGAAAAAATTTAGCTTGCAGCAGCCCAGCAGGAAAGTAGCAAAGGCGATGTGGCCCTCGCGTTTTTCTAAAACGGCCCAGACCAAATATAGAAATACGCTTAGCCCTATCGAGTCTAGGTTGACATAGCTTTGAACAAAAATGAGCTGAGGCAAAAGTCCCACTGCCAGACAAAAGGCTATTTTCCTAATGAAACTTTGGGATCGAATCAGCTTCAAAAAAAAGCAAAGAAACAGGACCGTCCAAAGCTGCATTCCCAGCCGTGCGATAAGGTTTTGTGTCGCAGTAAAAGTAAAGGGCTTAGAAACATCGAGGCTAGTAAATTTTAAAAAAGAACCAATGGCCAAAGCTATCGAACTGGGAAGATAGCCGAGTGGGTTATAGACCGGATAGGGATAGCGAGTGAGTTCCATCGACTCCTGAAGAGTGAGGACCTTTCCTTGGGCTAAGCTCAGAGCCATAGCCATGTGTCCAATTTCGTCCGGGGCGTTTCCGGGTTGTACCGCAATCAACATAGCTATTCTGAAACCAAACAGAAAAATAAAGGCGAGGAGTGCAAAGTGCTTCTGAATTACGTTCATGAGAAGACCCGATAAGGCTTTTTAAATTGTTCCCTTTTTAACTTCCGAACCACTTCCCAGATTGTCAAAGCGGGCCTTAATTTGAGGAAATTCTCTCGCGAGGTTCTCGCCGTGTCTTTTCTAGCACGATAACTCGTGAAGGCTTTATAGAAGTTGAAATCGAGTCCTATCCACCGAGTGCCGAGATCCCACCAGAGTTTACAAAAAAACAGAAAGCGCTCAACGGACTCTAGATGAATGTCATGTAAGACGAATCGGTTTCGCAGTGAGATGACCCGAATCTGCTCTTTGTTTGATAGCTTTTTAATGGTCGAGGAACAAGCATGATAGGCGTGGGCCTTGGGTTCAAAGTAACATTTCCAGTTCATGCGCCAGGCCCGCAAGGATAGCTCCACATCTTCGTTGTAAAACGGATTGAAAACCTCATCAAAGAAACCAATCGCCGCTAACTTTTTTCTGTCCATGAGCGCATTAGCACCGGAAAGAAAGAAACTTAACATTGGTGACTCGTCATTTCGCATAATATTTTTTGTCGAGCGAATGACTCCAAAGAAAGATTGTTCTGCCAATTTGGCACCATCAGTGATGGTGCGGGTCTTGGGATCCAGCAAAGCCCCCATGACTCCGAAAGTGTCTTCAGAATGAAAATGATGAAGTTGTTTTAAGAAATATTCGCGTTCCAGAGAAACGTCATTGTTGAGGGCGAGGACCAAATCAAACTGGGCCAACTTCAATCCAGAGTTAATATTCGTTGAAAAGCCTGAGTTTTTTGGGTGTGCCAACAAAACAATCTGAGGATATTTTCTTTTGATAAACTCAACGGAATCGTCGGAGGAGCCATCGTCCGCAACAATTACTTCGTGGCGAATGTTAGTTGATTCCAGTGCAGAAAAAACTGTTGGCAAGTTTTCCTCTAAGAGGGCTCTGCCATTAAAAGTGGGGATGACAACTGATATGCCAGGATTCACGCTTCGTTCCTCACCAAATTCCAAGCATAAACCAAAGAAGCTAAGATAAAACAACCCTGAAGACCCATTCGGGACATGAGAAATCCCCACAGATCGCCAGGCCATGCCCATTGGGGGAGTAAGGCGTAACCCAAGCCAAACACGAGTGGCCAAAAGCTTCTGGTTTTGGAAAAAGCCAAAACTAAAAAGGGAAAACAATAAAAAAAACCGCAAGCCCACACGCGAGCAAAACAGCAGTAGAGACAAGAAAGAAGAATGGAAAAGGCTAGATCATGTTTCTTTTCGCGCTCTAGGCGAATTGCAAAGAAATAACAAAGTCCTGAATATAGAAATGCTAAGGGGCCTTCAATTAAGTTGAGATTTTCCTTGGGGAAGCCAAAACCCAGTACACACAATCGAGCAACCAGAGAAAGAGGTGTTTGAAAGGTGGGGTGGAGCACATCTGCAGCAAAACGATAGAGTGGAAGTGCTTGGAACCAGCTCTGCCACCAACGAATAGGACTTGGTAAAAAGATAAAGGTCATTAAAAAGGCCAAGAGGGAGAAAAAGAGTATCCAAGGAAAAACCTTTCTCTTTTGGCGAGAGAAAACAAAAAAAGGCAGAAGAAGCGCGGGAAACGGTCTTAACGCCAGCGCTATTGAGAAGCAAAAGCCCGAAAGAATCCGGTCTTTCGGAGTGTCAGACAAACTGAGTCGATGAGAAGCCCACAAAAGAACTGCAGTCGAAAAAAGAGGATTTAGTGAAAGATAGGCATCCGATAGCGCGTGAGTGAAGAGAAGAAGGAGTGCCCACGCTATCCTTTGAGGGAGTTGACCGACTTTCAATGTCCACAGCAAATATAAAACACCTAATGTGGTGTACAGGGCTGCGAACAGTTTCCCCGCCCCCAGCGGCAAATAAGAAAGCGGGAGAAGGAGAATAGTAGTAATCGGGCTTTGAAAGTAATCCCCATTTTTTGCTGAAATTGTTGGATACGGTGGGGTGTCTAGTCCTTGAGCTCGAGCTTGAGTCAGGGCCTCAAGATAACCTCTGAAATCAATTCCCTTGAGGGCCTGAAGAGAACAAACCGCGAGAACAAAATAAAAAACATATCTAACCCACTGTTTCGTGGGTGCTTGTCCGATGGTGAAAATCACAAAAAAATTTAAACCGCGAAAGACTCAAATTGTCATTATCATTTCACTAATCAGGCAGCGAGTAGTTTGTGGGTGGAGTACCAATGGTAGGCTACTTTCAGTCCATCCCGAAGGGCTGTCCGGTGTTTCCAACCCAGTGAATGGATTTTTGAGGAGTCCATCAGCTTTCGTGGGGTTCCATCCGGCTTTGAAGTGTCAAAGACGATATTGCCCTGGTACCCAACGACTTCAGCTAAAAGAAAAACTAAATCTCGAATAGAAACCTCTTCTCCGGATCCCACATTCACCAAACCGGGGTCTTCGTAGTTTTCCATTAGGAAAAAACAACCATCCGCGAGGTCGTCTACGAACATAAATTCTCTCAGGGGTGAACCGGTTCCCCACGCAGTAAATTCAGGCTCGTTTCGTTCCTTTGCTTCGTGAAGTCGACGCATGAGACCGGGAATTACGTGAGAGTTTTCCAAATGAAAATTATCCCCAATTCCATACAGGTTGGGTGGCATCGCAGATATAAATCGCTTTCCGTACTGGAGGTTATAATACTCGGCCAACTTAATTCCTGTTATTTTTGCTAAGGCATACCCTTCATTGGTTGGCTCGAGCGCTCCTGTTAAAATGCTACTTTCCTTAATCGGCTGTTCTGCAAATTTTGGGTAGATGCAAGAGCTCCCCAAAAACAAAAGTTTTTTAACATCAGACTTTGCGGCTGTATGAATGATATTTGAGGCAATCATGACATTTTCATACAGAAATTCGGTTGGAGAGTTTCTGTTGGCGATGATCCCGCCCACTCTTCCTGCAGCCACAAAAACATATTCCGGATTTTCATTTTTAAAGAATTGCTCCACTTTCTCTTGGCGGGTGAGATCGAGTTCTGAGTGTGAGCGAGTAATGATATTTGTGAATCCTTTGGCCTCAAGCAGGCGAACCATTGCAGAGCCCACCATCCCGAGATGGCCCGAAACATAAAAGCGCGCGGATCTCTCAATTTTTTGCATGCTTTATTTTAACATGGTGATCAGAGGTCAGCCACGGTCTCATCGAGCCTTGCCGCTGTGCAGAGTCCCAAAAGTAATAAAGTTGGAACCAGAGTGTGTGGCATGTCAAAGTACCTATCAAAAAAGCCGCCGACAGAAAAAGAGGAGAGAACTCCAACACTTGCTAAAAACCAGGCCTTTCTCGGGAGTGAATCACTTTTTTTAGCCCCCCCGAGGACAAACCGAAAACAGGAGCCTAAAAAAAAGAGAAAACAGAGAAAGCCAAAAATGCCGCTTGTTGCCAGAAACTCCAAATACATATTGTGTGGGTCTAACGGGGTGCTGGGCGAAGAAAGATGGAGATCTGAAAAAAGCGGAAATCGATATCCAAAACTGTCGTATCCCTGCCCAAACCAAGGGGAGCTTTGAAACATCTTCCAGCACACAGACCAAAGCGCAAACCTTTCTTGATTTTCAGCGAGCCTAAATGAAGCAACCCGGGTTTGAAATGCGGGGATCGTCAGGAAGGCAGTCGTCAGAACGCCAGTCAAACCAACTAGCATGAAAAGTAGCCTCTTCCAGTTTACGAGAACCAAAACGAGACAACTTGATAGGATCAGGGAAAGCCAAACGCCTCTTGAGAATGTAAACAGAATGCCAATAACAGAGGCGACGGAAGCCAGAAAAAACAAAACCTTCTCTCGGGGCTCATTTGCAAGAACGCCATGGGCAAATAAAACATGAAAAAGAAAGAGTAAGGTAAAACCGAAAGTTGTGTGGTGCCTCGTAAATCCCACGGCCAGATAGAGGTTAGAATCGTGGGGCAAGGGATAAAGGTAGGGATTCAAGCCGGGCAAATAGGTTTGGAACAGTCCAATGCCTTGGCTCACCGAGATGAGTGAAAAAAGAAAGCTCAGAAAAATACTGATTTGAAGAAGAATCCTCTGTGCTTTTCTCTGTCGGGAAAATAGCCAAGCAAAAAGAAAAGTAACCAAGGGGAGCGTGATTTTTCCAAGAGCTACCTTAAACGGATAGGGTGGGGCCAAGACTATCGATGCGCACATTGAGACCGCGAGCACCATCATCGGAGCGAAAAGAGGGTTGCGAGAAAGCCAATTCCAATTTTGAGAGGAGATTGCTAACGAAAGACCACTCAAGAAAAAAAATACCAAGCCAATCCACATGAGGCTAATTGAAAAATAGAGTCCCACAAAAGCGAGAAGTCCCGACAAGCCAAACCAAAAAGAAAAAAAGCGTGACACTTTTGCTCTGTTCATTGCCAAAAAAGCACCCAAATTCTCGTTCTGTCGAGCCAATGGTTAAAATTATACCGGCGGATCCACTTGGGAACAGATTGGTAGACTACTTTCTCCCGTGGAACGAGCCCAGCGCTTTCTAGGCCCACCACCAGAATTTTCTTGTTGGTTCCCGGTTGTTCTGAAAAATCGCTACTAGCTGCGACCTCAAGACCAGGACGTTGATAGTATTTCAAGTTTAAACCAGCTCTTAAATACGGGTTGTCCTGGGTGTAAAGAAGAATGTCCGGATTGGCTTTGAAAATCTCAGCATACAACTCAGTATCCTTATCCGCGGGGTGACTGCAAACTACTGCTAAGAGAAGCCCGTTTACCACCCAAAAGCTCCCCAACAACAGATTCCAAAGCCATTGGGTTGAGGTGGCTAAGCGGATTCTTTTTGATGCCGCGGCAAAGCTAAGCCCCAAAATAACCGGAAAAAAATAAACTATCGGAAAAAGAAAGCGAGCTTCTTTGTGTCCCAGGAGCATATGAACCAATAAGAAAGGAACCAAAGCGAAACTGAGCACATGCCGAGGATACAACCAGAAAAAAGCGAAAAGCCCCAAAATAAAAAAAACACTGAAAGGGGGAATCAAGTAGATGAAAAGAGATTTAAAGTATTGGTACCAGGGCTGGACACCAAATTCAGCTGCTTTTCCGTGAATCAGATTTTGTTCAAAATAATTCCAAAAGGAGATTGGCCAGCCACCATAAAACCCATGATCGAGCAGGATTCCTATTAGCAAAAGAGAACTAAAACCCAAAGCCAAACTCAGGCTTTGCAAGGGGCGTTGTTTTCTGACCACTAAGAGCCATAAAACCAAGCCGGCAAGCATGATACCCATCTGAAATCTGGATAGAAAAGAGATTCCTAGGAGGGTTCCCGCTAACACTCCAGACAGAAAGCCTGGGTTAGGTCGAATGGCCATGCAAAGGCCCATCGCAAAGAAAATCCCTCCCCAGTTTTCCGAGGAGAAACGAACCCCGTTATAGATCGAAAGCCAAAAAAAGAAAGAAAGGGGTAACGAAATAAGACGCATCCATTTTTCTGGTATTTCCCGGCCAAAGCTTGAAAGCATCCAGCGAAAGGTGAGCCAGGAAAGAATGGCTGTGAAACAACGTAAAATAAAAGTGACCCAAAAAGGGTTTTCGATATTTATCGCTCTTAAAAGACTGTGAACCCAGACCACCAACGTTGGCTGAAGGGAAGATCGCATTTTTGCCTGAAACTCCCAGGGCAGATCGGCAGTGGGCATGGGAAAAAGCTTAAATCGGGCAAATTCCAAGATCTGAAAATGCTCATCAAAATGATGAAATCCCTTAGAAAAAAAAGCACCAGCCAGAAAAAAAATCAGACCCAAAAGTGCAAACCTGTTTTGAGTGCGTTCAAGAGCCTTGGTGGTCACTCCCAACTTCTACCTCCTTCCTTGCAAGCTGTCCAACTTTGGAAGTAGTCTTGCCCTATGCTTGTCGTAATAGATGCTCGAATGATTGGGGCCACGGGGCATGGGATTGCCGAATATGTTCGGGACCTAGTTCTTGGACTTAACCAGTTGCCCAATCGGAAATATTCTCTGCATCTTTTGGTGAGCCAAGACCTGCCTATAGCCGACCCGTTGAGGAAGATCCCTCACACCCAATTGAGATCTCCTTTTCTCTCTGTCGCCGAATGGTTTGAGGTGCCTTGGGTTTTAAAAAAACTAGGGGCTAACTTATTTCACAGTCCTAGTTTTTCCGCTTTTCCATTTGGCGGTGTGCCGACGATTTATACAATTCACGATCTGATTCACTTGCACTTTGGCTCCCTCCTCCACAAGGTTTATTACCGATTTGTTTTAAGGCCGTCTCTTAAAAAAGCAGTTCGAGTTTGTACGGTCAGTGAATTTTCAAGACGAGAAATCGCTCAATGGCTGGGTTGGTCCGAAGACAAAATTTCGGTCGTTAAAAATGCCATTCACGGTGAGGATCTGCCTCCCGATCGGGAGAGTCGGCTAGAAAGAAGAGGCCTGAGAAATAAGTCGTATCACTTTAGTCTTTCGAGCAGTAAGCCCCATAAGAACATGCCATTTTTGATAAGGGCCTACCTGGCCCACGCAGAAAAAAATGAGAGGGCGTGGCCGTTGGTTGTCTCACTCACTCAAGAAGAGGTTGGATTCAAGCATCCAAAGGTCGTCTGTGTTGGACGTTTGAGTATGGATGAAAAGAACGCTCTGCTAGCTGGGGCAGGAGCTTTCTATTTTCCGTCGCTGCATGAGGGTTTTGGAAGGCCGCCTTTGGAAGCGGCTACGTTTGGATGCCCAGCAGTCGTTTCAAATATTCCCGTTCACTTGGAGATCCTAAAAGATTTTACTCAAACGACCTTTCTTTCCCCTAATAACCAAAACGAATGGACAGAGGCCTTTGGCCTTGCAGAAAATAAGAAATTAGAAAAAGCGCTAGGAGTCTGGGCTTGGGAGCGCTCTCATTTGGCCCGCGCCTACGATCAGATTTATAGGGAGAGTTGACCCCTCTGGCGCGCTGATCTAGAGTGCCCATAGCTTTTTGGAACAAGATTTATTTTGAAAACAATAGCCGTCATTCCTGCCCGTTACGGAGCTTCTCGACTTCCTGGAAAGCCTCTTGCCTTGATTCATGGTAAGCCCATGGTCCAATGGGTTTACGAATCTGCTTGCCAAGCTCGAGGCGTGGATGAGGTGTGGATCGCCACCGATGATCAGCGTGTATTGGATTCGGTTTCAGGCTTCGGCGGAAAAGCACTGATGACTTCCGGTGCGCTTGTTAGTGGAACCGATCGTGTGGCGGCAGTAGCC
>RFNV01000331.1 GCA_009927005.1 Pseudomonadota bacterium | reverse complement strand
CTATTAGCTTCATTAATTCTGGAATCGTTTTTATCTGATCTAGCACTAGAGTAGTTTTTACCGTGAGCTTAATCCTTCCCTGGGATTCTTCCCGATCAATCACTTGTATTTTGTAGTTTGAAAACAGCCCTAGCTCTTTTTGGTTTTTCTTTGGGTCGAAGCCTGAGTGCATCGTGAGTTTCAGCTGATGTGTTTTTTCAGCTGACTCTACCTTCACAATGGAACTGCTAATCGATTTGATTTCTTCTTCCTGCAGATAACTCGAGATGCTCAAAAACCCTGTCGGAAGTTTCCAGTTCTTTTCGGGGGGATAAAGCACCACTACGTCTCTTGCTCGCAGGTTTTTTCGCAAGGCCCGCACCTCTTCCGTTTTCAGTTGGGGGTCGTAAATTACTTTGTACCCCCACCGAACGCTCTTATCTTGAACAGGATCGGCGCTTCCTCCGATACAAAAAACTATCATTAAACTTATCAGAACTCTCATGAGGTAACCTATCCTCCCAGCTTTTCATTATATCGCACCTGGGTTACATTCCGAGCATGCTGATTGTGTCTGATCTAGATGGAACGTTACTGAGCAAGAAAACCCCTTTATCGGAACTTAACAGAAGAAGTTTCGAGCGGGCTCGAAACCTGGGTGGGGTTTGCGCTATTGCCACTGGACGAAGCCTTCTGGGAGTAACAGAAGAGTTAGAAGAAACCTTTCCAATCGATTACCTTATTTTTTCTTCCGGTGCCGGGATTTACGATTGGCAGGACAAAAAGCTGATTCACCAAAGAAATTTAGATAGAGGCCAAGTAGAGACCGTTCATAATTATCTTCAAGGCCTTTCTCGAGAATTTTCTCTAGATTTTACTATTCAATTGGAAGCCCCGGATACCCATCAGTTTTTATTTACGCCAGAAAATCCAGAAAACTCTGATTTTGTGGCTCGCTTGAGGTACCACCAAAATCATGGGACTCCCTTAAATACAAACAACCTTCCTCGCTCAGCGAGTGAGTTCATTATCATTCAGCCACCTCATATTGGTTCTACCGTTTTTGAACGTGTTAAAAATGATCTGGGAAACTCTTTTAATGTTGTTCGCGCTACCTCTCCCATAGATACCCAGTCAGTTTGGATTGAAGTTTTTCATTTGGAGGCCTCAAAGGGAAATGCTGCAGATTGGGTAAGACGGCGGCATGGCCTATCTCTAGATCACACCTGTGCCTTAGGAAATGATTATAATGATCTCCAACTTTTATCTTGGGCTAAAAATCCTTTGGTTGTTGGAGATGCAGCTCCTGAGCTTCTTGTGCAGTTTGAGTCCGTAGCTAATCACTCGGAAAGCGCTTTAGCCCAGGCTCTGGAAATTTGGCTGCAAAAAATTAAGCGCTGAGAGAAAGGCTTTGGGCTTTTTTGGTAAACAATCGGTTTTCCAAAAGTAAGTAATCCATTTCAGTAGTGGTAAAACATCTGAGGGCATCTTCGGTGGTTAACACAATGGGCTCGCTATCATTAAAAGAAGTGTTAATAAGCATAGGAATGCCGGTTTGCTGTCTGAAAGCCTCAATGAGCTTCCAATAAAAGGGCTGTGTTTTTTGATCCACCGATTGGATTCGGCACGAACCATCGGCATGAACGACCCCGCGGATTTTTTCTCTCATCGATGGTCGGACTTGAAAGACTGCTTCCATGGTTGGTGCGTAAAAAGTGTTTTCAAACCATTGACCCTGATGCTCCCTCAAGACTGAAGCGGCGAAAGGCCGAAAGCTTTCTCGGTGTTTCACTCGAGCATTAAGGATGTCTTTCATTTCGGCTTTTCTCGGATCTGCCAATATGCTTCGATTCCCGAGGGCCCTTGGCCCGAATTCTAATCTGCCCCGAGCTACTCCAACGATTTTTCCACTCGCAATTTCTCGAGCCAGGAATTCCAGAAGTTGATGCTCATTCTTTAGCGAACACTCCTGAAGGCCTTCGATAACTAAATCTTTCTTAGTGTCGAACGGAGTTGGCCCCAAAAGTGCTGGATGAGATTCGGTAGATGCTAGAGATACCGAGCCGCCGTTTGCTGAAATGGCAGCTCCAATCGCAATGCCTGCATCGTGAGATGCGGGGGCAACAAAAATATCTTTAAAGCGAGAGTTCTGGGGAATTTTTCCGACCCATACACTGTTGTGTGCACATCCACCCGAAAGGGCTAGTGTTTCCGAATCTACTTTACGACTTAACTGCACTAAAAGATGGTTTGCAATTTCTTCAAAGCGCACTTGAACCGATTTGGCTAAGTTCCAATGGTCTTCACTCAAGTGATCTTTGGGCTTTCTCGGGGGAATTCCCAAAATGGCCGTCAAGTAGGGAGCATTGAAAAGCGGAGCAACCGTGGGCTGAGACTTAACAACAGAGAAAATCCCCGGTGACCTTAAAACGGGGAATGCTTCTAAGTTAATGCGAAATCCGAAGGGCTCAACCTCACGAACCAGGTTTCTCATTTGAGAAAGAAAAGTGGGTTTTCCTAAACTTGATAGTCCCATTACTTTGAATTCATCACCAAAGTAGGGAAACCCAAGATACTGAGTCATTGCAGTGTAGAAAAATCCAAGCGAATGGGGATAAGTCACGCGGTCTAAGATCTTCACTCCATGCTTCGTCGTCTTTCCGATAGCAGCAGAAACAAAATCTCCAAGCCCATCAAAGGAAAGAAGAGCCTGATTTTCAGATTCGGGAAGATATCTTGAGCTCAACATGTGAGCTTCATGGTGTTCACAGGAGTGCTTTCGAGCGTGGCTTAACCCCATTTGAGAAACCCAATCGGAGAAACTTTGAGAAGACGAGGGTCGGCGCGCAGAACGCTGGAGAATTAGCTGAGGCTGGGAAAGCGCTAAGCTGGCTTTTTTTATGATTTGATTCCAGGGATTTCTAGCAACTGCAATCACTTGGACATCAAGAGGGCTTACCCCTGCTTCCGCCAGGCAATACCGTGTCGCTTCAGTCGGAAATCCCGCATAGTGCTTGATGCGGTTAAAACGCTCTTCCTCAGCGGCTGCAATTATTTTTCCATCCACAATAAGAGCCGCGGAGGAATCTCCGTGCCCATAGCTTATCCCTAAAATCGTCTTTGATCGGCGCAGCATAGAAGGTTGGTTAAATATGAATGAACTGTGAAATTATCTTTAAAGTTTAACCTTAATTCTGTCGATACACCATCTGAGATTCAAATCTCGCTTCGAATAAGGCTGGATGCCTAATCCTTCATGACTCTACCAATTCCAGAACAACTTCAAATTGCACTATACGTTGCGTTGGGAATGAGTCTTGCTCTGCCTCTTTTACTGGTAAATATCAAGATTGCACCGCGTCTGGGTTGGGTCGATTGGCCAAAAGCTCGGGGCCTTTCTGAAGATCAAGTACCTTTGGTCGGCATGTCATTAGTTGTTGGATCGTTCATCTACCTTGGTGCTCTTGCATGGCTTGGAAAGGTCAGCGGCTTTTTTGTTGCAAGCACATTCCTCATCGCCGCGATGGGATTCTTCGACGATCTATACGCGCGTCCACCCCTCGATAAAATGCTTGTTCAGATTTTCTGTGTTGTCTGTGTAGTTCTCTTTGATCCTGGATTGCAGAAATCTATTTCTCAAGCGTATGGACCCTGGGGAACTTTTTGGGCAATCTTCTTCATTTTGGGCTTAATGAACTCTGTCAATTTCATCGATGGAATTGATGGCCTTGCAGGAACGGTTCTCTTCTTCGGTGGGTTCGGATTGTACTCATTTTCATTTGGTCATGCAGAAGCAAAGAGCATCGGAATTTATGGCGGACTCCTCATGGGAATGCTGGTGCCCTTTCTGTATTTCAATGTCATTAAACGAAAAGGGTTTTTAGGAAACATTGGAAGTTATACTCTGAGCTACTTACTAGCCGTTCAACACCTTTCGATTCCGTTAGAGTCCACGAATATCATCTCGAGATTGGCTCTCCCGGGGCTATGTTTTTTAGTTCCCATCGCAGATGCAGCGATGGTTTTGGTTTATCGTTTGGGTTCACGCCGGTCTCCTTTCCACGCAGACAAAGGACATCTCCACCATCGACTCATGCAGTCTTCTCTCCCCTTGCGCTATATTCTTCTCGTGATGGGGCTGATTGAATTTTTAGGCGTCTCCGTAAGCTTTGCCCTCAGCCAAAACATCGAATCTGTCTCGGGTTGGCTCGCTCCCGCGATTTGCTGCACTCATGTTTTAACTGTGTCCATGCTGATAGTACTGGTGGAAAAGACCTCCAAACATCGGCTTCAAGGATATTTTGCCCATTTAGACCAAGGCAAAGCTGTCTACTATCTAAAATATAAACTAACCAACCCCAATGGCGGTTTGTTACCCGCCTCAACTCTGCGACGTCTCGAAGCTCGAATCAATACCGAGATACGAATTACCGATCTCTGCTTCATACAGGGTTCCGATACCCTTTTTGTTATGCTCCGAAATTTAACAGAGCCCTTTAAGGGATTCTCTGCCCGCTTGGACCGTATCTTTGAACAAGAACGAGTTCAGCAAGCGCTCACCATCGAGCAAGGGGAGATCATTAAGGTTTCAGAACCAAAGTCCTCGCTCCGCCCAGTGCCTCGAGTAGCCAATTAGCCTCCTTTCGGCTATGCTCGGCCCCGTATGTTTTCCCGCTTTCAGAGTACTTTTCCTGCTTTAGCAAGGCTCGTTCACCGTTTCTCAAACTACAAGTTGAGATTAGTCGTGGTCCTTTTCCTAGGGCTTGTCGTATCTTCTATCCAACCCCTCAGTGTAAAGCTTACCGAACGACTCATTAGCGAACTTCAGAAGGGAAAAAGTATTGATCCCTCTTTTTTTCGCTGGGTCCCCGGCGTTCTTATTCTCATTTTCATCATTAGTGGACTTGCAAAATATTTCTACAACACCATCAGAAGGACTTTGGCAGAAGAGATTATTTCAAGCTACCGAGAGGAATTGTATCGGAAATACTTAGCCCTCCCCCTCTCAACCCTTGATCAAAAGAGAACCGGGGAGATGCTTTCGGGGCTTCAAAATGATTTAGCTCAAATGTACACCGGGATTGAGACCTTTTCTGTGGTGTTGAAGGAGCCATTTACCTTCTTAGGTCTGATGGCAGTCGCTTTTTATTGTGATTGGCGCCTTACTCTTGCCACTCTGATGGTAGCGCCCATTATTGCCTTACTGTTTTCAAAAACAGGGAGTGCCGTAAAAAGATACTCAACACATAACATGGAAAATTTTTCTGATCTCATGGCTCTCACCCAAGAGAGCTTGGTGGGTGCACGAATCGTGAAAGTGTTTGGCCTGGAAAAAATTTTGATGAACCGGTTTCAAGGTATTCAAAATCGCTTTTTAAAAACTATTTTCAAATCGATTCGCGTGCAGGAGCTGGCTACTCCAATGGTAGAGTTTGTGGGCGCCCTTCTCATTGCCGGAGTAGTTACCTATGCTGGGTTTGCCACGGCTCAAGGACACCTTACTTCCGGGGAATTGGTGGCTTTTATTATTGCCATTGGGCTTGCCCAGATGCCCATTAAAGAACTCAACAACTGCTACTTGAAATTAAAAAATGCTGAGGCTGGGGCGGAAAGGCTTTATCGAATTTTAGATGAAAAGGATCCGACACCGAAAGTTTTAGGACAACGCCACCTTGATACTTTCCATTCTTCAATCGTTTTTGACCATGTTTCCCTTTGTTACGGCGACAAAGAAGTTCTTCATCAGGTTTCTTTTGAAATTAAACAAGGACAGACAACCGCTTTAGTCGGCCAAAGTGGGAGTGGGAAAACCAGTTTAGTTAATCTCTTGCCACGACTTTACGAAGTCAGTTCCGGCACGATTTGCATGGATGGAATCCCCATACAGGAAGTGGATGTCCAAGACTTGAGACGTCAGTTTGCTTTTGTCACTCAAGATACATTTTTATTCCACGATACGATTTTGAACAATGTGCTCTACGGAAATCCCAAGGCTACACGACAAGAAGTAGAGCGGGCTTGCGAGCTTGCTTACTGCTCAGAGTTTGTGAAAAACCTTCCCTCGGGCCTCGATACCATGGTGGGAGACAGAGGAGTCATGCTCAGTGGCGGAGAGCGGCAAAGAGTGGCTATTGCCCGAGCCTTTTTGAGGAACGCACCGATTTTGATTCTAGACGAAGCGACTTCCAATTTGGATTTGCGATCTGAAGCAGTTGTCCAAAAGGCGCTCCAGCAATTAGCTAAGGGAAGAACGACAATTACTATTGCTCATCGTCTGTCCACCATTCGGGATGCAGATCAAATTTTAGTATTTGAAAGTGGTCGATTAATAGACCGAGGAAATCACCAAGAGCTCACGCAGCGGCCTAGCGCTTATCAAGAGGCTCTAACTCTTCAATAATTATCGCTCTTCGTTATTATCTTGATTGGAATCCGATTTTAGAACTGGCAAGAATGGAATTGGTTTTAGACTCTTTTTCTTGGGCTCTACCCAAATGACTTTTCCAAAATTAGATGCCTCAGGAAGGTTTTCGACACCGTACATTTTTTTGATCAACATTTCATGAGCTTCAGTTTCGAGATCTTCCATCACTGCAGTTCTCAAGTGGATGGGAACATGAGCCAGTGTTGCATCGATATACCCGAGATATTCTTTTGCCACTTCTTTTGAGAAGGCCCCGGCATCGTCATAAGAACGATTGAGTAAGTGATGTTCAAAAAGCTGTTGGAGAGGATCGTTGTGTTTATTTGGTCCACGCATATTCGAAGCCCTATCTTCAGTCCTTGCTCCGTGGACCTGATAATTGATTTTTATTAACTACAAGCTTACTTACGGACATTGGAAAAACTTTCTTTAGAAACCTTTCGTGGAGAGTGTTTCACAATTAGGCAGTCTAAATACTTGTAATTTCTTAATAAACTGGAACCCCTTCTGACGCAGAGGCAAAGAATTGTCAAAATAAGGGGGTAGCCCACCTCACTTAAGGGTTTGGATTTATTGTGTTTTTATTGGCCCAGAGGTTGCAAATTCACTGGGTATAGCAGCTTGATTACGCAAGAACTAGAACAGCAAGGTGTAAACAACATGCGCACAGTAAGAATACAACTCATCTTGGTAGGTCTAACCCTTCTCGGAAGTGTGGGTTGCGGTAAGAAGCTCTTTCAGAGCTCGTTACAGCAGGCGCCAGACAGCGTGACCCAGTACGAATGGCGACTGATTGCAACTAATGACCGGCAACTACAGAGTTGGAATTTGTGTTACGACTTTATTGTTTCCAAGTTTTCTGCCCAATACGAAGGCCTTCTGAAGAAGGTAAGTGGCAACGTCATGCAGGAAGATGAGAAAGCAGCGAAGTTCACTTATTTTGTCCAACAAAACAGACAAGTCATGTGCATCGATTACCGACTGGGAACGGCTCCTACACAAGCTACTTCAGTCGCAAACCTAGCGACCCTGTGTGAAAAGGGTTCCACGGCAGTCTACCGATATAAATATGAACTGAGCCGTGACGGTCTTACTCTTTATGAAATCAATACCAGCGGCAATTTCACGGGGGTCTATTACCACTACGTTGACTTCCGAGGAGCCCTCAATCCAGACCAGGAATGCAATCTTTAAAAAACTTGCGGCCACCCGTAACCTGGGCTAGAACCTCTTAAGCGCGCTGCGAAAGGGGTGTTTCATGAGCATTCGAGCACGACTAAAAACCGATTTAAAAAAGCTACACGAGCTAAGATCCAAACTTCCCAAAGAAGCCAATGACCTTTTAGATGGCGTTGGGAAACAGTTTGCTACATACGAAAAAAGACTCCGCCACTTTGCTAAAGATGTCGAAGGCGTTTCAAAGACCATTCAAAAAACTCGAAAAGATATCGAACACAAAGTTCAAAGCCTCGTTGATAAAGAAACTAAGAAACTCAATAAGCGCGTAAACAAGTTTTTGAATAAGCTGATTTCTGCTTCTCAACCCCAAGCAAAGCCCAAAAAGAAAAGGGCTCCGAGAAAAAAGACAGCTCCCAAGACGGCTTCAGCTACTGCGTAACTGGCCGTGCTGGTCTTTCATGAATTAAAAGATATTGCTGCACGCACTGGGAGCACCAGTGTCGCTATTGGGAACTTTGATGGTGTTCATTTGGGCCATCAGGCTCTCATTTCGGCGATGCTTCAAAAAGCCCACGCAGAAAAACTGTGTCCTACAGTGCTAACTTTTTATCCTCACCCTGTAGAAGTTTTAAAACCCCACAAAAAACTAGAGCGCCTCACTACTACTTCTGAAAAGTTGGAGCTTCTTGAAAAACTGGGAGTCGAACAAGTGTTTGTCGCACGATTCGACGAAGCACTTTCTCACCTCTCTCCAGAGGACTTTTTTCAAAGCTACCTCAACGAGGGCTTAAGAGCCAAATCACTCCACGTGGGATTTAATTTTGTTTTTGGAAAAGATAGAGCAGGTGATATCGGCACTCTGAGGAGCCTCAGTGAGCAAAAGGGGATCTTTTTAAAAGTTGAAGACCAAGTCAACTTTGAAGGAGAACGGGTTTCGAGTTCGGGCATTCGTAAACTCATAGTGGAGGGAAATGTCGCAAAAGCAGCCAGGCACCTGGGGCGTCCCTATACTATCACTGGACAAGTCGTTCGGGGCGATCAGCGCGGCAGAAAAATTGGCTTTCCAACTGCAAATCTTCGTTGTCCTTTAGACAAAGTTGTTCCGGCCAATGGGGTTTACGTCACACGTGTCCTTTGGCAGCAAGAGGAATTGCGTGCCGTCACCAATGTGGGCGTTAGACCAACATTTACAGTGGGAGAAAAGGCCCCAGTTATCGAAGTTCACATTTTAGATTTTGATTCCGACATCTATGAAGAATTTCTCAGTGTTGAGTTCTTAGGGCGAATCCGAGAAGAGAAAAAGTTTTCTGGGATGGACGAGTTAAAAAGTCAGATTGCGCAAGATATTGCAGTGGCGCGAAGGTCTTTTTAGTTTAAAATCTCTTCTATGATGAAACCCCACATCCTTATCTTGGCAGCTGGTCAGGGAAAGCGGATGCATTCCTCGCTCCCAAAAGTTCTACACCCGGTTCTCTTCCACCCCATGCTTCATCATGTAATTGATTTAAGCTTTTCTCTTCCACACTCCAGCGTATCGGTGGTGGTAGGACATGGAAAGGAGGCGGTTACTAAGGCCTGCAGTGGTTATCCAAGAATACAGTTTTTTCATCAGGAAGAGCAAAGGGGCACGGCTCATGCGGTGGGCGTTGCGAAAGATTTTTTAAAAACCGTTAAGGGACACGTGCTCATCTTAAGTGGCGATGTGTGTTTACTTCGAAAGGAATCGGTTGAGGCGTTACTCCACACCCACTTTGAGAAGAACCAGGCTCTCACTTTTGCTACCACCCATTTAGAAAATCCAAAAGGGTACGGAAGAATTTTAAGGGGCGACAAAAGACAAGTTTTAGGGATACGCGAAGAAGCCGATGCCAGCCCCATAGAGAGGAAAATTACTGAAATCAATGCAGGGATCTATTGTTTTGAAATTGAATCGCTTTTAGGGGCTCTTGATAAAATCAAGAGTGGCAACAAACAAGGCGAGTACTACCTAACCGATGCGATAGCTCTTTTAATCCACGAAGGAAAGCGTGTGGATGGCTTTGCGTTGGCAGATGCCGAGGAAATCCACGGGGTCAATGACCGAAAAGCCCTTAGCGACGCTGAGAAGATTCTTCAAAAGCGTACCAACGACCACTTGATGCTCTCAGGAGTCACGATTCATTTGTCAGACTCAGTTTTAATTGATCCCAAGAGTGAAATCAGTGCCGATGTTGTGATTGGACCTGGTACGCAAATCAGTCAGAGCCACATTCAAAAGGGCGCTGTCATCGAAGGCCACTGCCGAATCCATGATTGCCGAATTGAAGAAGGAGCCCACATCAAACAAGGCTCTTACCTTGAAGGAAGTGTCATCGGAAAAGAAGCCAAAGTGGGGCCTTACGCCCATTTACGGCCTGAATCGAATCTGGGTCGCGGAGTAAAAATTGGGAACTTTGTTGAGGTAAAAAAGAGTACTCTTGGCGAGGACTCCAAAGCTTCCCACTTGAGTTACATCGGAGATGCTGAGATTGGAAAAAATGTAAACCTTGGCTGCGGCTTTATCACTTGCAACTACGATGGAAAAAAGAAACACAAGACGGTAATTGAGGATGAAGTCTTTGTGGGAAGCGACACACAAGTTGTCGCACCTCTCACAGTCGGTCGGGGAAGCTACATCGCTTCAGGGAGCACACTCACAAAAGATGTTCCTGCAGATTCTTTGGCGCTTAGTCGAACCAAGCAAGAAAACAAGATTGGGTACGCGAAACGATTTAAGAAATAGACTTTTTCATTCTAAAAGCGTCAGTTTTCTGACGCTTCCTATGTTTTTTTCACATTTCACAATTTAAAAATTTCGTGCAACAGTCACAACTTATGACGCGCATCACGTGTTTAGGTTTTAGACGGGACTGGAAACTCCTGAAAAAGTTACGTAAACTAATATGAAGTTGATTTGATTAAGGCCCCAGCGCCCAAAAAAAATTCACAAGGAGAAACATAATGGTAGTACGTAACAAGATAAAAAATCAGCGAGGGTTTACTCTCGTTGAGTTAATGACCGTGGTTGCCATCATCGGCGTTCTCGCCTCTGTTGGCGTTCCCCAATATAGAAAAATTCAAAGAAAAGCACGAAGAGCCGAAGCAACCCTGGCTTTGGGTGTGATTGCTTCAGCTGAAGCCGGATTTTATGCTGAGTACTCCGGATACGGAGCTAATATGGGCGGAATCGGAGCTGAACTTGAGAGCGCACCGAAAAACTACAATGTTGGCTTTCTCAGCGCAACTGGAGTGCCAACCACAGACAATCTAAAATTTTGTGAGTTAAACAAAGATTGCGCCGCCGCAAATCCCGCGACATTCCCTGGCTATTCAACGGCCCAAATTGTCAGCCCAACTGTGGATGCTGCGGGTGTGCTGAATCTTCAAAACAAGGCATCTATTACAGGGTTTTGGGCCATTCTGACAACTCCTGGAAACGTTTTGAAGCTCATGGATAATACAATCATGGGTGGGACTTCGGGTAACGAGCCTGGAATTGCGGGTTTTTCCTTCGCCTCCCATGCAGATGCAGATGGTGATAACAATAAACCTTATATGTACTGCGATACCTCAACCAAGGGATGTACCTTTCGCGCAATCGCGACAGGTAATCTCTACGGTCGAAAAGGAAGTGACGTGAAGATGGATGTCATCTCCATCAACCAACAAAGAGTTATCAAACAAGTGCAAGACGGAACATAACACCTTCAGGCTAGCATAGCCTAAAGTACAAAAGGCCCTGGTTCGAGGTCAGAAGACCTACTGAACCGGGGCCTTTTCTTTATATCGTGCTTAATTCGCTAATCGCGCTTCAGAAGAGGA
>RFNV01000106.1 GCA_009927005.1 Pseudomonadota bacterium | reverse complement strand
GCTGAGACGTCTTGGGTCTCGCCATTAGAGAAATTAGCTATTACTTGCGCTTGGGATGTCCCTCCCACTGAAAGACTTGGCGCTGTAACCGTTAGAGAGCTTAAACCCCGACTTCCCAAAAGCGGGGTCGTTGCGTTGACTAAAGTGCTTGAGCTCTTTTCGTAAGGAAGCCTAAAAGTTTGCTTATCTAGTCTTGGGGTACTGGGTGCATAAGCAATTTGAATCTGGCAAGTGGAGTAAGCAGGTAAATAAGTGCCGCAAGTATTTCCTGTTACAAACCCGCCTGGATTAATAAAGCTTCCAGTGAGGTTACTATTACTGATTGCCGAAAAAGGAGCACTTAACCGCTCGCCAGCTCCCAAAGCATCTGGATTAAGACTAAGCGCAGGTCTAGAAGTAAGATTGGTGACGGTGATATTTACTGTGCCGCTACTTTGATTTGCAGTTAAATGGAGCGGGCTTGCTTGCACTTCTAATTTTGTAACCGCACTGGTGCCTGCTAAAAAAGTAATGAGCCTTGAATTATCTAGCGGGCTTTGAGCTGCGCAAAAAAGAAGGTCTTTGCCGTTATTAGAAAACGAAAAAAGACAAACTGCCTTTCCGGTATTAGCGCTTCCAGTAAAAGCTAAAGTCCCGCTGCAAAATCCAGCAGAAGGAGAATTGAGAGTGCTGCAGTTGATACTCCCTAGAGAAGCTCTTAAGCGCGTATCATTGAGGGCTCCTGTTCCAGAAGCTTCGCTTAAACTAAATACTCTTCCATTTTCATCGCTAGGAGTGAGGTAAATATTTTTTTGCTCCTGCTCGCCTCTTTTGGTGAAGTGGGTCATGAGTCCTGTGTAGACGTTTTTGTTTTTATCAGCCCAAAAAGAAGAAGCAGTAGAAAGTGCGCTTTGGGGAACAGCTACTGTCATGATGGGGTTAGTGCCTCCCTCGACTGAAACCGCTAAAAAATCTCCAAAGACCCAAGAGGGGTACTTTCCAAGCGGCATGTCGGTAAAGTCGGATGACTTTTGGGTCAACACCCCTGATGCGCAAGAAGTGCTCACTGGCATATAGGAAAAAGCGTTAGCGCTGTTTGAAACAGGACTTAAGCTTTGTAAACTAAATCGGCTGACTCCGGTAATATCGCTACTGTCATAAGTAAAGGTACCCCCTGAAAAAGTGGTGTTTTGGCTATAATCCATTTTGGGGAAAGCCGTGCTTTCATAGTCGTCTTTGTTTCTTCCTCGAAGAAGAAGGAAGTTATACGTTTGAGAAGAGCTCGGGCAATTGCCGCTGCTACTCATGATATTCATTTGCCGGTTATTAATAAGCGAGCGAAATAGAAAAAACTTATCAAATCTAAACCCAGGCCTTGCTCCCACACTGCTTGCTCTTGTTTGATAATCGCCTGAGCAATTTGAAGGCGAATAGTAACTAATCCCAGACCAAGTCTCTTCGACTACTCCCTCACAAGACCCACTCCACTTTCCCCCTGCTCCGGGTTGAAACCTGACACGGTCGTCCATTTGTCCGGGCTCTAGGGGTTGCATGGTAAAAGTTACGGGAGCATTTCTCTCAGCTAACGACACGCGAGCTAATCCTAATCCCACAAGAGCGACTAGAATGTAGATTGCCTGTTTCATTTTTTTTAATTTTTCTCCTCATTTTGACCCTCAAAATGAAGAGGAGCCTCTTGTGATG
>RFNV01000233.1 GCA_009927005.1 Pseudomonadota bacterium | reverse complement strand
TTCGAAAAGCTTTGGAAGGATCTTGGTTTCACCGTTCATCACTTAAATTATTCTGGAGCCTTCGAAGGGAATGGAGATGCGATTTATTCTCCAGAACATAACGTAGTGTTTGGTGGCTATGGTCCTCGGACCGACAAAGAGGTCTATGGAGAATTATCCCAGCGCTTTGGTTTGGAAATCGTTCCATTGGAACTGCGTTTGAAAGATTTTTATCACCTCGATACTTGCTTCTCCATTCTTTCAAAACAGGTGGCCGCCATTCAACCCGATGCTTTCTCAGAAGAAGGACTTAGTCTTCTGCGTTCCTTTTTTTCGGTTTTAGTTGAGATCCCAATCGAAGAAAATCGACGTTACTTTTGTGGGAATTGTTTCTGCCCAGATGGAAAGAATGTCATTTTACAAAAGGGTTCACCTACTTTTGCTAGGCGTTTGGAACGACTTGGTTTTAAAGTGTGGGAAGTAGACACTAATGAATTTATGAAATCGGGCGGATCTGTTTTCTGTCTTAAGCTGTTTTTTCCTGGGTAATCCGCATCACAGGGCCCACCAGTGAAATTCCCCTGTTCCTGAGAGATTCTACGCACTTTTCGATGACCTCATCCGCGACACGAAACTGATCTGGGAAATCTTTCACAGCATAAACGAGCTTTACTGTCAGCCAGGATTCTGCTGCCTCCACAAGCAATACAGTCGGTTCAGAAAACCGATTGATGCCTTTGATGTCTTGAATCGACTGTACCAATATTTTTCTGATCTCCTGAATCGGGGCAGAGTAAGGAAGTCGAAAAACCTGGCTTCTGAGAATCGGATTCTTGGTCTTGGAGAAGTTTAAAACTTGTGATTGAGCCACAATTCGATTGGGAATCGTGATCCACTCCTCAGTTAAGCTCGTCAAAATAGTCGCCCGCCAAGTCACTTCGTGAACATGACCAATCAGTTTCTGGGTCCCTGTTTGAACCTCAATCCAGTCGCCAAGCGTGTAAGGTTTATCGATTTGGAGCGCGATACCTGAGAAAAGGTTTCCCAGTGTTTCTTGAAGTGCAAGACCAACCACGATGGAAAAAAGCGCGGAAGTTGCCAAAACAGGAGCCAAGCGAAACCCAAAGACACTGGTCGCGATCCAGGAGCCAAGGACCACCGACATCAGTAAAGTAAGCATGTTGACCAACAGGAGTGGAACCCCCGTTTGCATATTCATGAAAAATAAGTACTCAAAACTGAAAATTCGAAAGCTCTTAATTAGAATGATCGCGCCCCAAAGGACTGTCGCTATTCCCACAAAGGGAACCAATTTAGGAATTGCGATCGTCTCCCCCCTCAAAATCCAGAAGAAAGTGAGGAGTCCGAGTCCCAGAAATACATGTCCCAGAAGATTTTTGAACAAGGTCCTCAAATTTCTATGACGAGAGGGACTTAAGCTTCGAAGTCCAATCGTGTAGACCAAAAACGAAGACAGTGCAGTGAATAAAACAAAGAGGACTGGTTCCAGTTGTAAACTTTGTTCGATTCTCTCGAGTGGAATCAGGTTTTGAGTAAATTGAGGCGGCACCTTTACCTATCGGATAATCTGGGAACTTTATAAAGAGCCGTTATTCTAAACATTTTCTAGCTTGGAGATACAGTGCATTTGCACGGGAATTCAGCGAGAGAATCAGCTGATACTCATTCTCAACTGCTTCTGGAACAGCCTGATTAGCAATTTGAAGCACATGGGATTTTTTCTCGTCGACATTACGCTTCAAAGCGGCCATCTCTCGGCTCTTATCATTTAAGCAGAAGGAGCGAATGGCATCCTTTTCTTCCCGCGCTTTTTCAAGTGCATTTGAGAGGTAGGTTTCCATTTGAACAATTCGATTAGAAATGACAACTGCCTGCGTAATAACCTGATTTGAATCTCTGAACAGTTGCCGCTTAAATCCAATTTCCTCAGCCTGCTTTTTTCCCTCTTCAGTAGAGAGATAATCTCGAATCGCATCGTAACAAGTAGACTCTTGGCTGGAACTGGCCACACATTGGATGTAATAGGAGTACCAATCCGAACTGGCTGCGAATATTTTTACAGCAATAAGCAAAAGAAATACGAGCGATACCCGGACTGCAGTTTTTATCATACGTTCCTCAATCTTTAGTTTAGGTTCAAATTGTGAAGGAATTGTGAGGTGGGGACTTTGGACGTGTTTTCAAGCAGTTGGATTTAAAGACACAGAGCGCGATTTAGAAACACACAGACTTTTCCGAAAAATGGGAGTGCTGTCACGACTCAAAACATTCGTTTTCTGTGCTATCACGTTCGGGAGTCTTTTTTTCTCGCCGCTTGCTCAAGCTGATAGCCGTTACAGAAGTAAGCTGGGGATCGACCTAACAGGTTTCAAACCAAATCTAGACCAACCAGTGGGTTGGCTGACAGGATTAACTTGGGGCCAATATTTTGGGGACTCTCAAGTGTACTGGGGAATCGGTGCCTATTTTGGAACACCGACGGGACGAGCGCTTACAGAGGAATACCTGACTTATGGAGGCCTCCTTGTTGGGTGGGAAATCCCAACTTCCAAGAGAACTCTTTTTGAATTGGATTTACTAGTTGGTTATGGCCAGGGCGAAAAGAAACTCATTGGACTTAAACAAAACTCTTATTATGTGGCCCAGCCGGGAGTGGGTTTCGGTTTTAAATTAGGCCAAGGTTGGAAAATGCTCTTTACCGCTCACTATGTTCATATGGCCGACGCCAAGGACTTCTCAGGCCCTTCCTTTGGTCTGCGATTTGAGTTTAAATCATTGAGCACAACTAAATTTGTAAACGATTAAAAAATATCCTCGTGTTTTACCTTCGCATTTCACTTGCAGTTCTTTGGTCTCTTTTCTCTTGCTGTATTTGGCTTGTAAGAGCCTTTTTTTCTTGGGGTGATGCCAGCCTGTTTTCTCCATCGGTACGGTTTATGTCTTGGGGAGGGTTAAGAGCCCTAGGACTTCAAACTCGCGCAAAGGGGGAACGCCATTCCCATAACCTTCCCGCTGTGATGGTTTCAAACCATCAAAGTTTTTTAGACACTCTTCTTCTAGGCAGTATTTGGCCAGCGAAGGTCGTTCCGATAGGCAAAAAAGAAATTGGCTTTATTCCCATCATTGGTTGGTGGTTTGTTGCCTGTGGTGCAAGGCTCATCGACAGAAGCCAGTCTGCTGCAGCAAAAAATATTTTGGATAATCAGATTGGTTTTATTCATCGTGGTTATGGAATCGGTATTACCCCCGAGGGAACTCGAAACAAAAAAGGTTTTGGGCTTCTCCCCTTTAAGAAGGGAGCTTTCCATTTGGCAATTAAAGCTCAAGTTCCCATTATAGCTTTTGTGGTTGCGCCACTTGGAAATCTCGCAAACTGGGAAAAAAAGAAACTGAGTAAAGCACTCATCCCCATCGAAATCTTACCTCCGTTTTCAACCAAGGGCCTAACAGAAGCAGATGTTGATTCTCTAATGAAAAAAGTTCGTGACGAGATGGAAACCACGCTAGCCAAGCTCGAAAGGGAGCTGGTGCTTTTATAAAAAAGCCTACCAAGCACAAAGCTCAGTAGGCTTTTCTGGGGTAGATGGCTCTAAATCTTAATGAGCGACTTTCACCTTAAAGGATTTACTCTCCACGGTTACTTTGTCTCCCACTTTTGCTTCTAACTTTACAAGATAGTCCCCGTTTTTCAAATACTGGGCTCTCCAAAGCATCTTCATTTCTGGGAGCACCGTATAGGTTGAACGGATGTTTTCTTCTCCAGTGGTCATGTTAACGGCTTTAAACGTAATAGAAGTATAAGGAACAGGACGACCTGTAGTTGCGATTTCTAATTCCTTATTTTCCGTAATGGTCTCCCCTTCTGTTACGTTGGTAAACTCAACCGAACCCTGGTGAGAACCATTGAGGACGTAAATAGTTCTGGGTTGTGAGCCGACTTTACCCGAAGCCGTGTCGGCCATAGCGGCGACCGTGTATTTTCCATCGGGGAATTGAGTTGTATCCACGGAAACGCGAGATCCTGGTTTTCCGTTTGCCCAGTAAACCGTCTTGTCATCTTTGCTAACCGACAAATTAATATCTTTTGTTCCGCTTACGGTAGATTCCAAATTAAGAGTGACGTGTCCCGAAAGAACGGAACGGTCTCTCAAACCTCCCAAGCTGACAAAACCTTTTGAAGAAGGAACTTGGATTCCCCAAGTTTGATTTCCCAATCCTGAAGCATCGTCATAAGCAATTCGGAAGTATCCTTTTTCACCCCATTCTTCACCCCAGCTGTTTCTTACGATCCAAGCTTTTGCGCTATCATCCCAACCCATCATCGTAATGGCGTGGCCTCCTAGCTGAGAACCAGTAGCGTGTTTGTAAACTCCGCCTTTGTAGAAAATGAAGTCTTCATACACGACCATGGAAGTCATCAAGGGACCTTTCATCAAGGCCTCCTTAACAGCGTTCTGATCCTGAAAAAAGAAGGAGGGCTGCGTATAACCCGTAATTTTAAGAGTTCGCTTGCTTGAATCGGTGCAGGTTTGGCTACAAGCTAAATCTTTTCCGTCGCCCCCACTTGAGTAAGGAAAACAGGTTTCATCGGGAACCCCATTTTTTTGCATGAATTGCACGGCCATCATCGGGTGCCAACCATTCTGACAAGCTCCTCCTCCGCAGGAAAAAAGATGCTGGGGAGAAAATGCCCAAGGAGAATGCGGCGTATTATTTGTAATATTCATTTGGGTCTCTAACGCAGCAATCGCTGAAAAAGCGACGCAGCTTCCGCAGTTAGCCTGATTGAGCATCGGAGAGGCATAATTGACTCCATCCTTGCTTCTCCAATCAAATTTAGAGGGAAGAGCACGGTTGAGTGCTTGGGGTTTAGCTGCTTTAAAAACATCCCCGAATCCTTCATCAAGCTGAAGTCCCAAAAGATTTTTCTTCTCTTGTTCAGAAAGGCGACTAACCGATGTTTCTCCCGCTGTCCAAGAAGCATTGCGGCTAGTCAGATGGCTTCTCAACTCTTGTAAGCTTAAGTTTGCTGCAGAGCCCACCCCTGCCATAAGAGAAAGGAATAAAAAAACACGACTTCTTGTCATGATTACCCTCGATGATAAGTTTTAATTTTTTGATTCAGCGGTACGGATCGTTTTTAAATTATATAGAAAAGTTGATTTGAAATCTTCATTTATGAGCGCTCCCGTTAACTTTCGTTTTCTTTTCCTGCGACGCGGTAACATTTCAGGTATCCTTTATGGGTATGTGGGACACAAAACCTCTTCAGCGCCGTATTGATGCCGCTCTCGGAAGAATTCCGTTTGATGCCGTCTTTAAGAATGCCCTGATTCTCGATGTTTTTTCGGGAAATTGGATCAAGAGTGATCTCGGCACCGTCGATGGCACTATTGTTTCGCTTGATTCCAACCTCAAAGGCCAACGGGTTTTTGATTTTTCTGGTAAGTGGATTGTCCCAGGTTTCATTGATGCCCATGTTCATATCGAGAGCAGTCTCTTAACTCCGCGGAACTTTCAAAAAGTAACTTTACCCAAGGGAACTACTGCGGCTATCTGCGATCCCCACGAACTTGCAAATGTTGAGGGAACACGTGGCATCGAATATTTTTTAAGGGAATCGGAAAATTTATTTTTAGATCTCCGAGTAATGCTGAGTAGCTGTGTCCCAGCTACCCATATGGAGACGAATGGCGCTGGAAACTTAACTGCCGAAAAGCTTTTCCTTCTTAAAAGTCATTCTCATGCTTTGGGACTTGCTGAAGTAATGAACGTTCCGGGAGTTCTTAATAAAGATGAGGACATGCTAAACAAGATCGCTAGCTTTTTGGAAAAGCCAATAGATGGCCACTGTCCCCTTCTGAGAGGCAAAGAATTATCTGCTTATGCAACCACTGGAATTTCAAGCTGTCATGAATCTTCGGAACTGGATGAAGCTAAAGAAAAGTTACAAAAGGGGATTTCCATTTGGATTCGAGAAGGGAGTGTGGCGAAAGACTTAAATCAGTTGATATCGATTTTGACCGAAAGCACATGGCCATTCGTTGGTTTCTGCACTGATGATAGAAATCCATTGGATATCGCGAACGAAGGACACATTGATTACCTCATTCGCCAAGCGATTCAAAAAGGGATTCCCACACCTGTGGTTTACCGCAGTGCTTCTTGGAGTGTTGCGAACCACTATGGATTGAACAGAGGCTTGAAGCGCATGGGAGCACTGGCCCCTGGATTTCAAGCGGATCTAGTTGTCCTGGACGATCCTGGTACCTGCTCGATTGGTGAGGTTTTTAAATCAGGCAAGCTTGTATCGGAACTCCCCTTACATTCTGAGTCCAAGAGAAATTTTGAAAATTCAATTAAGGCAACTGTCCCCGAAATTACTGATTTGATAGGGCCCTCGGGTAGAGTTCATTGTATTGAAGTTCATCCCGGAAAAATAATCACAGGAAGAAGTGTGCGTTCTTCGGATGATTACCAAGTGGCCAGATTGAGTGTTCTGGAACGCTATGGGAATGGATCAAAACCAGCAAATGGATATGTCGTTGGGTTTGGAGAAAGTTTCGACGGAGCGATTGCCTCGAGCGTGGGGCATGACAGCCACAATTTATGTGTTGTAGGGAAAGACCCCGCTGACATGCGGATCGCTCTTAAAGCTCTCATTGAAAGTGGCGGAGGGTTTGTGGTGGTTAGTAAAAAAACGGTCCTCGCGCAGCTGGCGCTTCCCTTTGGGGGTCTCATGTCATTTGAGGAGCCCGAGTTTATTCGAAGGAAATTGATTGAATTAAGAAAAGCGAGTCGAACCATTGGCTGCAGCCTTGAGGAGCCCTTCCTACAATTAGCTTTCCTGTGCCTTCCCGTCATTCCATCGTTGAAATTAACTGACAAGGGTCTAGTCGATGTGGAGAAGTTTCAGATTGTTGATGTGAGAGCCTAAGAACTTTTTTTAATACTTATTTTGGCTCTGGACGAGATCTCAGTCCCAAAGTTCCGATAATCCAGGGAATGAGCCTGGGAAAATATTGATTAAATCCCTGAATAATTTTTCCGTGCCCTGTGATTACTCTTTCAGCCTGCCTGTTTCGTATTGCCTTAATCATCTCTCTAACGGCAACGGGAGTGGAAACTCGAATCCAATCAGGAATGGGATCTGGATGGCCTTCTTTCAAATTTCCCAAGTTATCGGTCTTTCTAATATCGGAATCCACAAATCCAGGAGCCAAATGAGTAACAGAGATACCCTTTTCTTTCCATTCGTATTGAAGCGCTTTTGCCAAAGCACGAATTGAAAACTTACTCATCGTGTAAGCAGAGTTGCCCGGAAGAGGAACATAACCGGCTACACTTCCTAGGAGTACTAACTGCCCCTGAGATTCCTCGAGAGCCTTTTCAGTAGCATAAACGGTACTGAGCACTCCAAAAACATTTGTTTCAAATTGACGTCTGTAATCTTCAATTTTTAACTGGCTTACATTTCCGGCAACTCCAAATCCCGCGTTAGCAATGACAATATTGATTCTTCCAAATTGGCCTAAACAAGTACGAACCGCTTCCTCAACTTGGCTACCATTTGTAACATCGCCTTGAGCCCAGCCCACTCTCTGCCCTTGGGGGCTAAGTTCTGTGGCTAAGTCTTTGAGGCGATCACTTCGTCGGGCAAAGAGAAAAAGATTAGCTTCTTGGGCGAAAAGTTGGCGGGCGAGTTCAGCTCCGATTCCGGAAGAGGCACCCGTAATAAAGACTGTTTTATTTTTAAAATAAGACATGGGAATTCAAAACATACCTAATTTCCACTATAAATGGTAGCTGAGCCATTGAGAGTTCGCAGGTTTCCATGGGCACGACGAACAAATTGACCGGAGCTGCTTCCGCCCGCCCAATTCTGATCTAGAAAACTCATCCGGCCATCGGGCTCTATGGATTCCACGACAATATAATGCCCGGTTTCACCGGCTCGAAAATAACCCATGCTTCCCTGGAGACCGGCACCTGGAGATAATCTAAGCACTTGCCCTGGCATCAGTTGCTCTAAACCTACTCCGCCACTTCCAATTCGACCTAAAGCTGGGCCACTCCCCCTCAAGGCAGAGCAATCTCCGCTCCCCAATCGATGGCCAATATTAGCTTGGGCTCTCATCAGAACCGAGCTGGTTCCTGTTGCCGCGGCGACTTGCTTCTGTCCTTCAAAACTTCCCTTTGGCTCTTCCTTAATCGTTTTTAAAAGAATCTGGTCTGGGTTTTGAGTGTCGATTTCTAGTAGACTTGTGATTCGACTTCCATCTTCTCTGATCGCTCGGACAGTAAATTTCTGACCAGGCGCTGAAGGCAAAAAACTCTTTGTACCGTAGGCTTTATGCGTATCGCTTTTAAATTCAGACATTGAACTCCAATTTTCTGCATCCCCGATTTTGAATTGAACCTCCGTCAGGGCATGAGGAGAATAGAGAAAAAGCTGGCGATACCCACTGGAAGATTTTTCATCGCCCATCTTAGCAAGAAGTTGAGTAGCTAGAGCATTTTCTTCTGAAACCTGTTGGCGCTGATATTTAGGCTTAATCTCCCCTAAATGATCCTCAGCCAAAACAAATCCGTGGAATAGAAAGAGCGAAACAAACAAATATGAAGATTTTTTCATTAGACCCCCCTCAATTTAACTGGGGAGGTAAATTGCAAAGAATTTGCCGAACATGTTTGAACCAAGAGAATAAAAACCAAATTATGAAAATGTTTTTTAGTCTATCGTGTTCTCATTGTGGGCGGGCTCAGTTATCTCAAGTGCCCGATTTTCTATTTTTTTTCAGCGTCTAGTTTATGAACAGAGTTCGCCGAATTTTAGGCGCGCTAACCATTCTATTTGTAAACTCTGAGCATGCATATCAAATCCCTGAAGCTCAACCAAAACTATTCCATTTGCCTTGAAGTAGATTAAATCGCGTCTAAGACTATCCGCATCGCAGGACAGATAAATAAATTCAACACCCGGTTTTTTCTTGAGCGCCGAAACAATCAAATCTCTCCCATGTTGATGAATTCCCCGACGACTGGGATTCGCAACGATCAAATCGGGACTTTGGAATTCGTCTGGAAACTCCCCCAACTGTTTCTCCACCAGCCCACTCAAAACTTCGATCTTGCCCTCAAGCTGATTTAATTGAGCATTTCTTTTGGCAAAAGAGGTAGCTTCGGTATTTTCTTCAAGACTTGCCGTTCTTTTAAAGAGACTTCCCAAGACACACGAGATGGGACCGACACCAGCAAATAAATCCCAGGCACACCCTCTGTTCTCTAACTTCCGAGCCATTTGTTCTATTCGGAGATAGATATTTTCAGCTTGCCAGGGATTAACCTGAAAAAAACTGGTTGGACCCAGATGAAAAGAAAGCCCCATCAGTTCCTCTTCAATGAATTTTTTTTCAGTTAGAAGAACCGTCTCCTGTCCCCAAATTGAATTTCCCTGATCCGAGTTGATATTCATCGCAGAGACATGAATGGGGAGCCCTCGTTTTTTGAGTTTTTCCGTGAGGTCACAAATCTCTTCTCTCAAGGGCCGAGTTACGACCCAAGTTATCATCAGCTGATCTCCATCCCGATTCGTGCGAGCAATGACGTAACGAAGATCCCCACTCTGGTCGCCCTCAAAATACGGTTCCAGATTTGATTCATTCAAAACAATATGAATTTCTTTCAACAACTTTCTCAGGAGTGAATGATGGAGTGGACACGGGGTTAACTCTGGCCCAATCGTGTGAGACCCTGGCTCAAATAACCCCAATCTGAACCGCCCTACGGATTGCCTATCCGGATTTCTACGAACGGCCAGTTTGAAGACTGTTCGGTAACCTAATTTCCTAGGAGATGAAATAGTGCGATGTACTTTTGCTTCCGATAGCAAACCATCTCTTTTCAAGAGCCCCAACTCTTTACTAGACTTTTCGGAAAGCGAAGAATCGTAATCCAAGTTTACATAAGGACATATCCGACACTGCTCCTGAATCGGACAGGGTTCTTTGGATCTTTTTTTTCTATAAGATCGCACGAATTTCTTTTTCTAAAGACTCAGGCTTGTCCACCGGCGCAAATCGCTTTACTACGTTCCCATTTTTATCGACTAAAAACTTTGTGAAATTCCATTTAATGGCTTCGGTCCCTAAAATGCCCGGGTTCGCCTTTTTTAGGTAGTTGTATAACGGATGGGCTTCAGGCCCATTGACATTTACCTTACTAAACAGGGGGAAAGTAACCTGATAATTGGTGTCGCAAAACTGTTTGATTTCGCTCTCTGGGCCTGGTTCCTGAGCCCCAAATTGATTACATGGAAATCCCAAAACAACCAATCCTTGCGATTGATACTTTTGGTAAAGCTTCTCAAGGCCTTCATACTGCGGGGTAAACCCACAACGACTCGCCACGTTGACAATTAAGAGGGTCTTTCCCCGATACTGCTCGAGTTTCGTTTCAAGACCACTGATCGTTTTTACTGAAAATTCATAGATTGACATTGTGCGATAATACCTTGCTTAAGGCTAGTTTCAAGGGCTTTTAGATTCCCCTCTAAAAAGCCGATAAATAAATATCTCTTCCCTTTAATTCTCATGAAAAAATCACCTGGAATAAAAATAGCGATCACTGGCGCCGGAGGTTTTTTAGGTGCTTCTACGCTGGATTATTTTTCTCTCGATCCCCAAGTGACCGAAATACGAGCTCTATTTTCGAGCGCTCCCAAAAAAGAGTTGTCTGACAAGACAGTTCCGATTGTCGGAGAACTAAAGAATTCTATTATTTGCCAAGCCCTAGTTGAAGGGGTGGATTGTGTATTTCATTTTGCCAACAGAGGCTTTCCGGCAGATGGGGAGAGAAATCCAGCTCGACTGATTGGACTAAATTTGCACGCAACTGAACAGCTTCTGCAAACGATGAAGCAAGCAGGAGTTAAAAATATCATTTATGCCAGCTCCGGTGGGGCCATTTACCGAGATTCTAGCCGACATCAACCTTACCGAGAGGAATCGCCCACGGTTCTTCGCACACCTTATGCTGCTAATAAGCTTATCTCGGAATACGTCATCGAAGAATTTTCACGCAACTTTCAAATAAACTCGACGCTCTTAAGACTTTCTAATCCTTTTGGTTTGGGTCAGTTAAATAGAGAAAAACAAGGTTTGATTGGAGTCATGCTGGGAAAATTACTAAAACATGAGCCAATTAAAATTTGGTCTTCGCTCGATATTGTTAAGGACTTTATTTATATCGATGACGTCTTATCTGCTCTCGACTCAATCCTAAAATCAGATAAACCCGTTACAGGAACCTACAACCTGGGAAGTGGTGTTGGAAAAAGTTTGATGGAAGTGATTCAATCAGTCGAAAAGGTCACTCAGCGGCAGATACAGTTTGAATTAATCCCCAATCCCATTCCTGAGAACCAGTGGACAGTTCTCAACTGCTCTAAGTTCATGAATGCTACCGGCTGGAAATGCCAGCACGGTCTTGAAGACGGAATCGAAGAACTTTGGGATCATCTCGTTTCCGAACTTGAAGTAAAAGCGGCTTAGTCTTAAAGTTACTCTCAAAGAGGAACTTTATGATCTTATCAAAAGGATACGCCACACTTGGCCCCAAGAATCCACTAGGACCCTTTCAGTTTGAACGCCGCTCTCCCAGAGAAAATGATGTAGTCATTGATATCGCTTATTGTGGTGTGTGCCACTCCGATATTCATCAAGCAAGAGATGAATGGGGAGGCTCGATTTATCCAATGGTTCCCGGTCATGAGATTGTGGGAACTGTCTCTAAAGTAGGTCATGGAGTCAGTTACTTCAATGTGGGCGATTTAGTAGGTGTGGGTTGCTTAGTAGACTCGTGTCGTGAATGTCCCTCCTGCCATGAAGGTCTTGAACAATACTGCCAAAATGGAATGGTCGGGACCTACAATAGCGTCGAACGCGATGGACATACTCCGACTTTTGGCGGGTATTCCAATAAAATTGTTGTGAGAGAAGAGTTTGTTCTTAAGATTGATCCCAAATTAAATCTCGCAGCGACAGCGCCGCTTTTGTGCGCTGGCATTACCACCTATTCTCCTTTGCGCCATTGGAAAGTTGGGCCTGGACAAAAAGTAGGCATTGTAGGCCTTGGGGGCCTGGGCCACATGGCAGTAAAGTTTTCAAAAGCACTGGGTGCAGAGACCGTAGTATTTACAACCACTGAATCTAAGCGAAAAGATGCAGAACGGTTAGGCGCTCACCATGTCATTTTATCTACGCAATCTGAACAGATGAGTGCCCATGCCAATTCTTTTGATTTTATTTTAGATACGGTATCCGCATCCCACGACGTTAATCAGTATCTTTCGCTCTTAAAACGAGATGCTTCAATGGTTTTGGTGGGGGTACCCACTCAACCCCTTGCAGTAGCCTCAACCAGTCTCATTTTTTCTAGAAGAAATTTGTCCGGATCTCTTATTGGTGGCATCAAAGAGACCCAAGAGATGCTGGATTTTTGTGCAAAACATGACATTGTTTCGGATGTTGAAATCATTCCGATACAGAAAATTAACGAGGCTTATGAACGCGTGCTTCGTTCAGATGTAAAGTATCGATTTGTTATCGACATGAAGAGCCTTGGTTAATTTTTTTCAGGCATAAAGCTTGCTTCTTAATTTTCTAAAGAGGAGGCCCTATGCCACTAGAGTCAATTTTTCCAATTAAAAAAACCCAAACACCCTTAATAACCTGTGAGCCCAGCCAAAGCATTCAGTCCGTTGCAAAACTCATGGAGAAACATAACGTAGGCTGCGTTGTGGTAGTTGAAAAAGGAGTTCCTAAAGGAATTGTCACTGATAGAGATTTACTACTGCGCGCTCTTTCACGAGAGCCTGCTATTTCTGTCGCTGATCCAGTCAGACTCGTAATGACGTCTCCCGTAAAAACCGTCGAACTCAAAAGTGGGCTGCACGATGCGATTAGCATTATGAAAGATTCTCAGATTAGGAGATTGCCCGTAGTAAATTCCTTGGGCCAGGCAGTCAGTATTGTGACGTTTTCAGATCTCTACGCACTCATCGCGCATGAGATAAACGATCTCCAATGTATTATTTCGACTGATTCTGGTTTTGAATTTGGAAAAAAAGTAGCTTAGTGATGGTGTCCATCCCCATCGTGGGAGTGGCCATGCTCAAGCTCTTCTTTAGTTGCTTTACGTACATCGAGAACTTCAATGTCGAAGTTCAAAGTGACTCCTGCCAGCGGATGATTGCCATCAACAGCAACTTCGTTTCCCTTAATTTCCAGGACAGTGAATACGCTCCGACGGCCGTTACCTAAATCGGCCTGAAACTGAGCTCCTTCTTCCAATGGAAAATCCTTAGGAAAAACGTCTTTGTTCAAAGTGAGTTTGAGCTGCTCGTTTACCTCTCCATAACCTTCATCTGGGGAAATAGTCAGTTTAGTAGTATCTCCCTTTTTGAGTCCCTCAAGTCCGTTTTCCATTCCAGGAATAACTTGTTGGTGGCCGTGAAGATAAGAAAAAGGATCGGAAGCATCGGCTTCATCAAGAACTTCGCCTGAACCGTTGGTCAGACGGTACTTGATTGAAACGACCATATCTTTTTTTATCATGGGCTCCTCTAAAGTAACGAGAAAGACTTATTCTCCATGGGGGTACAACGAAAGGCAAACAAAAACTCTTTATTGGGCCTTACTCTCAAGCCAAATTAGACCGCGAAAGTCACCGAGTTTAAAGCCAGTTGCTTGGTCTGAGGGGTAGAGCTCAGAGAGTTCCTTTCTGACTTCGGGTTTCAAATCTGATCCGTGACAATTCAAACAAACTGCCTCGATATAAATCGGCTCCACATAACCATAATGATTTGGTCCAAAATTGATCAATTTATTCTTGGCATGGTCCGTTACCGAGCTCTTTTTATATTCCTCGAGGAGCGGTTGAACCCACTCTCGAGGTTTATTGGCTTGATTTCTCAACTTATGGCTAGTTCTTCCAAGCTCAATCTGCTCGTTTTTCAGGCCCAGAGTAGGAGCCATGATTTTACATTCCCCCAACGCTCCTGCTGGCCCCTTTTTTTTAATTGCCTCACCGAGTGCTTTCTTAAAATTCTTTTTGGCTACGGATACCGTTTCATGAGCCTTTTCAATTGCCCTGGTTTCTGTTTGCAAATCCTGACCGTAAAGAGTCAACCCCGTAATGAACCCTATTAAGATGATTAAATTTTTCATTTAAGTATTGTATGAGATGCCGAATAGCTATACCAATCATTTTCAACTTGAAATGTCTTTCGCGATTAGAGACTTTTGATCCTATCCAGTGAAAATTGAAATTATTAAAATTGGAAAGTGTCGCCATTCAGGAATAGCTGAAGTTGCAACTGAGTATATCAAGCGACTTAAGCCTTACCTAGGAGTCGAGTCGACGCTTTGGAAAGAGGGAGACGTTGAGTCCCGCCTGAACCGACTTTTGGAAAAAGAAACGCTCGTAGTTGCCCTAGATGAGCGAGGAAAACAGTGGAGTTCGATCGACTTTTCAAAAAAACTCAAGAACTGGATTGATTCTCCAACTCATAAGAGAGTAGCTTTTGTAATTGGCGGACCTTATGGCCTTCCGGAGGATTTCCGAAAAAAGGCCCACTTTATTTGGAGTCTTTCAGACTGCACGCTCCCTAGTGATTTTTCATGGCTTTTGGTCTGTGAACAAGTTTATCGCGCTTTCACCATCATTAAGGGAATGGCCTACCACCACGAATAAAAAAGCAAGTTCACAAACTTGAGGTTAGGTATTGGATAAGTTTTTCTTGAGCCTTTAAAAATTTGTCCTGAGTGATAGAGGCGCTCATCGGTTTAAATAGGAAGCCTAAAGCAAACCAAGGCTTTTCTATTTCAACTCTATTTTGGAGAGTTACTCGATATGCATTGGAGAGAGCTCTGACCTGTGTTTCAAATGAGACTGATCTCAGATAAGCCGCCGTTCCTGATGCCTGAATAACTTTTGAATTGGTAAGGTAAATGAGTTCTTTTTTTTCGTCAGTCCTTAATTGAACGTCTTGGCGGATCGCCAAATCCGAATCCTCTTCGTTAAGCTTATCAGTGAGATCGTAGTTGATAACAGTAAATGATCCATCCTTCGAAATGGATGGCCCTTGATGGATTTCATATTTTTCTGAACGCTGATACTCTTTTTGGAGTCTTTGAAACAGCCACTGGATCCCAGATTCTTTTTGAATATTCACCCAACAAGTACCAGAAATGGTGGCTGTAAAAATCCCTTCCGTAAGTTCAGGCTCTTGGCTCCACTCCGCTTTTTCACAGTTCCACAAACCTTGATCAATCGGGTTTGCAAAAGAAGATGGGGAAAGTAAGAGACAGGAAAAAACTAAAAGGCAGATTTGAAAAACAGAAAACATAGGACACTAATATAGTGCCCCCGAAGAATTTTGGCACGGACTATCGCTTCACAACTTTTGCTTTTGCGGAAAAAGTTCGTTTGGCTAATTTCATTTTTCGCTTAGCTAGCTTGGCTGGTTTAGCTTTGACTTCATCTATTGGCTTTTCGGAATCAAAAGAAAAGGCATAGTCAGCTGCTGAGGGCAAATTTTTTATAAACTCATCGTCGGAGACCGGCTCTGCTTTTTTAAGTGCCACGGGAGCTGGATAACCAGGCACGCTTTCCACAATTTCATTATGGGGATTCTGTCCCTTTTTTACAGCCAAAATAATGAGAACTAAAAAAACGAAAATAAGAATCACGCGAGGTAACATAAACTGATCCTTTGTTCTTACTCTCTCTCTGCACACTGAATTTGCAACCTTCCTGCCAAGGTCCTAGCCGAGAAAATGGGCTTCAGGGCCATTGGGGGGCCCCAATTTGGCAGACCCGCGCTTTTTTCGTCACTTGAAGCTTGGACGTTTCTGCGCTACCTGAGAGGGCTATGAAGTTAGAATTGGTGGTAACGCTTACCCTAGAGGCCACTCATCGCTTAGAAGAGCGTGAGAAGCCGCATCCCCATCGGTGGGATATTCAAGTGGGCCTCAGGGGCGATTTGGAGAAAGGCCGGGTTGTTAGCTTGACCCATGCCCAGGAGCTTTTAAGCTCGATTCTAAAGCCCATTCAAAACACTTTCCTGAATGAAAACAATAACTTGAACGGAGAGACCCGAGCTTGTCCCACTTGTGAAAATCTTGCTCTTTTCCTCTTAAACCGCCTGAAAGAGCCATTACATCAACTCAATTCTAAAACCCCGCCCGCGGTGAGCTTCATTCAAGTGGGTATTTGGGATGAAGGGGTTCAACTCGGATTCGCTAGACTGTCACTTTGAGAAAAGAGACTTCGTTTTTGATTTAGTAGCGGTTGGTACAAATCCTCGATACCTAGCTCATAAAGACTTGGCCGGTTTTTCAAACTCCTAAAATAATGAATGATAGATTCACGTTGGGCACTCAATTCCTCTTGATGGGTGTGTAATTGCTGAATCTGCGTCGCCAAGGCTTCGGAATTTGCGGCTGGAACCACTTTAACGAATGGCAAATTCTTAAAATTTTCGACGGCTCCAACATGATCTGTTGCAATACAAGGCAGGCCATGGGCGAGAGCCTCAGTGATTACTAGACCAAAACCATCATCCACTGAAGGAAGAACAAATAAGTCACACTCGTGATAAAAATCACTGATGCAGGGGTAAAATCCACGAACCTCAACGCTTGGCTGGCGTTGAACCATTTCTCTGAGCAGAGGAAAGGCTTCCAAATGAACTGGATTCATTTTAATGATGAGCTTGGCCTCTGGGAGTTTTATTTTCTCCCACGCTTCCAGGAGATAAACTAGCCCCTTACGGAGCGGATTACCGACGATTGTTCCCACTGTTAAATTATTTTTTTTGAATTTTTGATTGGGAATCTTAACTTGAACCATTCGATCGAGAGGAATCTTTTTTAGTTTGTTTTGGGGAATCCCTCTTTCGATCATCGTGTCTCGAGTATAATCCGAAGGAGTGATAATCGCGTGAGCTTCTTCATATTCCTGAAGGCTGCGTTCTAGCCACCATCTGGGTTTTGGAATGTATGGTACTTTGAGTTTTTCGCTTTCTCGTGCAATGAGCTCTTCCTGAAATAAAACATGGGGACAGGAGCGCTCTAACAAGTACACACTTCCCCGTCTCTTCGCCCGAATGCCACTCGTTAAACTTAAACCAGCCCAACCGTGGAGCACATCACAATCGCGTATCAAATAGCTACACAGTTGATCATAAATTTTATTTTGGCCTAATTCCAAGGGAGCGAGATCCGTTTTAAAAACCCGCTCGAGGATAACGGCAATTTGCGGAACGAATTGGTAAGAAAAAGATGCTGATGTTTTGAAGTTTTTCTTGGGGCTTGAGGAATACACTTTCACATCACACTGCAGCCCATAGAGTTTATCTATGAGCTGCGTACTGTGAAACCGTGTTCCAGGTAATACGTTAACTTTCATTTTTTTTACTACTTGATTCCTGGAGCAGCCATTTGATCAAGCAAGTACATCCACCCAGCTCGCTGGCGTTTTACCGTGCTATCGCGCCATTTTTGATAATTGGGTTGGAATCCTTGAGAGCTTCCATTGAGCTCTACAACGAATGCCATTACCTTTTCTTTCCCATACATCCAATCAATCGAACCCCCATCGACATTGTATAGGAGATCGTAAGCAGTACCCGCTTTATAAGTTCCCGAACCGGAGTCGCGCACCAACTTACTTGCTAGTTCTTTAGCGGTCTTTAAATAGATCTGTGCATCTGGATCTGGAACTGTCTGGGGTTCACAACCAAACGGATAAATAACAATCTCTGAGTAGGAGTGAAACGAGAGGTTGAACTTGGGCTGAACTCTGCTAATGAGGCCCATCATTGCCTTTGTCTCAGGTTCCGATCCTTCAGAAGGCCCACGATAAGTATCGGAAAATTGGAAACCAGAGGAACCATTACATTTTCCCCACGAGTAAGGATAGTTTCGATTTACATCGACTCCATAACCTCCAAGGGTGTTTTTTCTCCACATCGTATCTTCTTCCCAGACTTTGTTATTTCCATCCGGATTCAACATGGGAACAACCCAAATTTCATAGGTATCCATCCAATTTCTGACTTTGGGATCTGACTCATAGTTTTTGGTTAGATAATCGATAATGTCGAGTGCCACTTCTGTCGTCATCACTTCTCGGGAATGGTGCATAGCATCCACCACCATTGCCTTCTTAGGCCCTCTTACCTTTGAGTGCTTTTGAGCTAAAGCTACTGCCCAAATATCTCTTCCTTGATGAGATTTACCAATCGACTCTCGTCGAACTAGATCCGGAAAGTTCTTTTCGTAATCAATGAGCAACACTTCCAGTTCACTGGGATTTTTATATTCCTCATCCAAGCGGTCGGCTTCTCGAAAGGATAAAATTCCTAAATCACGCGTAGCGCTTAAGTCTTTCTCGGTTACCACTAAACTTACAGAATTATTTTCCAAATTAATTCCGGCAAGATCGAGTCCGCGGGATCTTAATTCGCCTACTTCACTGACTGATTTGAAAGGAACCTCGACATAAAAATATTTTTGGGAAAAGGCCTGGTTTCCCATTAGAACAACCGAGGCAGCTAAGAAAAGCCACTGTTTCATAGAATTCTTTCCTTTTTTAAGATTTTTGAGTGTGAAGCTGTTTTATTTTACCGTATCTCAAAAAATCTTTTTAAAAAGTTATTCAGATAATCAGTGAAGTCTGTTAACGCATTGTCCAGGAGTGTCATAAGAATTGGGATGGGGGCGGGGCACGGTCCTTCTTGGACCATGCCCCGGGTGAGGATCCTTAGTGGGTTTCTTTTAGCTTTTCACCCACTTTGATCTTGATGATTTCAGGTTTGACTTCTTTTTCTCTAGGAAGCCTTAACTTCAACACTCCTTCTTCATAAGAAGCCTCAATATGGTTTGCATCAACGGTTTCTCCGAGCGAAAAACTTCTGTAAAACTTTCCAGAAAACCTCTCCGTTCGAGAATACCCCGCCTCCAGGGTTTTCTTCTCTTGCTTCCGCTCACCAGAAATAATCAAAGTGTCGTTATCGACTTCAATTTGAATATCTTCTTTTTTTAGTCCTGGAATATCCATGCTGAGAAGAAAAAAATTTTCCTTTTCTTCGATATCACAGGGGGGCACAAAGGAGCGCTCGCCCATCCAAGAGTCCAGATCTGGTCCAAAGAAAGTTTTTAAAAATGGTTTTTCATTCCATAAACTAAGTGTTGTCATTTTTTTCTCCTTCTCGATTTACTTTTAGTTTGGGATCGATTTTCACAAGGTCAAGGGCGGGACAAGAAAACTCTGATTTTAAAGATTTTTTTTTCCACCATCATATTTTGCTCACGGTGTCGTAGTATACTGAGATTAAAGGAGGTCCTATGAAGTACTTAATGCTCGCACTAGTAACTTCATTTTTGTGGATCGGAAATCCGGCCCTCTCAAATGAAGAAGTGAAATGTAC
>RFNV01000374.1 GCA_009927005.1 Pseudomonadota bacterium | reverse complement strand
TGCAGGGATTTCTGCATAGTAAGCAAGGCCTAAGAGCTCTTGCATCAGAGAAATCCCGGGTCCTGCGGTCGCGGTCATCGCTCTTGCGCCTGCCCAGCTAGCGCCAAGGACCATACCGATGGCTCCTAATTCATCTTCTGCTTGGACCACGGCATATTTTGCTTTTCCATCTTTTCCCATTCTGAGTTTTTTCAGATGGCTTTCCATGGATTCGGTTAGCGAGCTTGAAGGAGTAATGGGGTACCAAGCGACAACTGTGCAGCCAGCGTAAATCGCTCCAAGACCACAAGCTGTATTTCCTTCGGTAACGATTTTTCCATCGTTCACATTGGAGCGTTGAAACTCGTAAGCGTCTTGTTTTTTGAAATTTTCTTTCGCGTAATCGATTCCCACTTGAAGAGCAGCGATATTGGCGTCAATCGCACTTTGTTTGTCGCGGAACGTATCTTTAATCACGCTCTTCATGACATCTTCTTCAATGCCATACAGATGAGAGAGTGCACCTACGTAAAAAAGATTTTTCAAAAGGTGACGAAGTTTTGCATCGGTAATTTTTTTAGAGAGTTCTTCTACCGGAAGAGCATAGAGAACTATTCCGGGTTTAACTTCTTCAGGGGCAATTTTGATGATGCTTGAGTTGTAAAAAATCGTAGTGCCCGGTCGCATTGCTGCTACGTCATCCTTCGCAGTTTCTGCGTTCATTAAAACCGCGATATCGTCATGTTCACGAAGGGTTTGATAACCTTTCGGACTTACTCGAATTTGAAACCAAGTTGGAAGACCTTGAATGTTTGAAGGGAAGAGATTCTTTGCACAAACTCCAATACCCATTCTGAACAGCGATTTGAAAAGTAGATTGTTTGAAGATTGGCTACCGGTTCCGTTGACCGTTGCAACGCGAATACTAAAGTCATTGATTCGTTTTTCCATGGGGGCTCAGGCTCCTCTTGAGGTTAAAACTATCAGGTGATTCTAGAGGGTTAGGGGGCACAGTCAAGTCAGACTCCAAAATAACGCGACGCACAACACAACAAAAAAGGTACGATATTCCCATGCCGGAAAATCGAGTTCCTTTGGTAAAAGAACAATACGAGAAATTCCCCTATCCGAAGGTGCCTCTACTGGCCAAACTTCATCGGGATTCACTCTGGCAAATCAATTTAGATTGGATGGCGAGGCGTTTGGGGCGTGACGCAGGTCCAAATCCCCGAATTTGGATTGCGGGGTGTGGGACCTTCCAGCCGTATTCGTTTGCTCGGGCCAATCCAAGGGCCTGGATTCTAGCGACTGACCTTTCTTCGGAGTCGTTAAGGCAGGCGGAAAAAAGATGCCGTTTCCATAGGATTAAGAATGTTGAGTTTTCCTCGATCGATTTGAGCGATCCGAGGACTTACCCCAATGAAAAATTCGATCTCATTGAGTGTTATGGCGTTTTAATGAGTCTTCCCGAACCGGGAAAGGTCTTAAAGGAGTTTGCAAAGCGGTTGAAGCCAAATGGAATTTTGAGGGTGATGGTCTATACCCATTATGGACGGCAGAGGATTTTTCAGATTCAAAAGCTATCAAAGTTGTTGGGGTTGGGCCCCTTTGAAAAGTCCCACCCCGAGATTTTGCAAAGTCTGATGGCGGCTTTACCGGAAACCCATCCATTAAAATCTACTTTCTTTGATTATCCAGACTCGAAGAATCTCCCCGGGATTGTGGATGGCTTTTTACATGCCTCTGATCAAGGTTTTACGGGAGAAGCGGTATCCAAAATATTAGATGAAGCAGGGTTTGACCTGGGCTTTTGTTACCACAGGCCTTGGGGAGATCCCGAGGTGATGGAAAAAAAACTGTCAAGGCCGGGTGAGGATCCCGCTTTTTGGCTCCATTACTTGGACCTTTGGCAGAGCCTAAAGTCTAATTTTATTTTATGTGTGGTCCCTAAAAATGGGCTTAAAACTCAGGAGAAAAAATCTACTGGGAAACACCCGCTTTTTGATTTGGGTGAGCCCGTGGGGATTGGGCATAAATTACGGCTTTTAAAATCGGGGATTTTGGGAACTCATCTTCAGAGCCGCACCCATGAGGAGGCAGTTAAGCTTTCCGCCAAAGAAGTACGAGCCTTAATTTGCGGGAAGGCTCCCACGGGAAAAGTCAGCGATGTTTTGGGAATAAAGACAGTAAAGCCCAGACCTTTTTTGGAGAAAAGCCCTCGATTTCCGATGCCATCCGACTCTTGGATGGTCGAAATAGGAAAAGGCCCGAATCCCCTCTATCGGCATCTTTTTGATGCCTATACTTTTAGCGAGGATCTTCAGAGGGAATGGGAGAAGTGGAAGCCACATACTCGGCCGCTTGAGGATTCAGACCAGCCCTGGGGCCTAACTCCCGCCGAAACTTACGAAAATCAAAAAGAGCTTATTGACGAGTGGCTTCGAACCAAAGGGCAAAGGAACTTAGTGCCGGTTTCCCAGGCCAGGTTAGTAGGAGAAGAGGAAAAATTGGAGGCTTTACGGGTTTTCCTGGGAAAGCAGAAAGGCCTTCAGATGCCAGCGGATAGAGTCTCCCAAAGGGTGCTTTGGGTGCTTCTTTTAAGTCATCTGGAGCTCTTTTTAGAGTTTGAGGCGCCTTAAATTGACAAGTTTTCGGCAGATCAGTAGGGTCTGGGATTCTATCGCAAGCATGT
>RFNV01000223.1 GCA_009927005.1 Pseudomonadota bacterium | reverse complement strand
AGTACTACAGCCCCGGGCAGAAACGACTAACGTCGTTTTGCCTTCTTGCGAGTAGATTTCTTAGCTTTTTTTGTGGTTTTCTTCTTTGTTGCTTTCTTTGCTTTTTTCTTAGCCATTGTTTCCCCCATTGTTGGTGGTTTGTTCAACCCGACTCTTCGCAAATGAATTGCCGGAATAAATTAAGTTTGACGCAATTTATTTTGCGGATCAAGTAATTTAGTGCGGCACCCCAATTTTTTTTCTTCCTTATTTATTACCTCTCTTCGCCTCTTTTTTACTTCGCTCTTACTTTTTGAATCACTTTTCAGATTATTTTGTGAGGTGATTTTGAAATTGTGATCCTTTCATCAAAATCAATTTAACTTCCGCCTAAAACACCTCCTTATGTGCGGAGCGGCATTTCCCAGGTTTAAAAAAAATCGAAACGTCCCTCCACCTCACAATTGCCTTTCGTCAACAGACTTGTTACGCTCCTCAGCGTTAAAAATCTCTGTGGTTTTTAGGTATTTAGGAGGAATCATGATACCTAGTGACAGCGTGGTCATGACATCAGTAGATGAAGTTTTAAGCTGGGGAAGAAGAAATTCTCTTTGGCCCCTCACCTTCGGTCTCGCTTGCTGTGCGATCGAAATGATGGCAACAGGTGCTTCGGACTATGACTTAGAGAGATTTGGTTGTGGTGTTTTCAGAGCAACTCCTCGTCAAGCCGATCTGATGATTGTGGCGGGAACAGTGACTTTGAAAATGGCATCACGAATTCGCACTCTTTACGAACAGATGCCAGAGCCCAAGTGGGTCATCTCAATGGGTAGCTGCTCCAATAAAGGTGGGCCTTATTGGCATGAAGGCTATCATGTTCTGAAAGGTGTCGATCGAATCGTACCGGTAGATGTGTATGTCCCCGGATGTCCTCCTCGACCGGAAACTCTCCTTGAAGCAGTTATGATGCTTCAGAAAAAAATCCGAGTCCAAGAATCATCGATGGGCTTACTCGGTTCTTTGAGGAAACCAGCATGACGTTAGAAGAAATTCACCAAAAGCTACTAACAAAATTTCCACAGGCCGTTCAGGGAATTGAGGAAACGGTTCCAGAAAAATCACTCAAAATTAATCCTGAACATATTATTTCTGTGATTCGGTTCATGAAAGAAGAAATGCAGTTTGAAACCTTGGGAGATCTGTGTGGGCTTGACTACCCTGCCCTCCCAGCTTCGTGCGTTGCCTATCATATGCAATCGTACGCCCATAAAATGGTTGTCCGATTAAAATGCTATTTGCCCCGGGATGGAGCTTCTATCGAAAGCGTCACCGCACTATTTAAAGCTGCAAATTGGTTAGAGCGCGAAGCTTTCGATATGTTTGGGATACGGTTTAATGGGCATCCTGAATTACGTCGGATTTTATGTCCGGAAGATTGGGTCGGGCATCCTTTAAGAAAAGACTATCAAACACCAGATTACTATAACGGGATGCCAGTCCCCTTATACTTTGACAACTCCAATGAATCACCAGCGGGGAATGCAAAAACATGAGCACAACGCATGAATTGGTAGAAGGACACTTAAGTCAGTCTTTGGAAAACTTAAGAACCGATGAGCTTCTGCTAAATATGGGACCTCAACATCCCAGCACTCACGGGGTGCTTCGAGTTGTGGTCGTTACCGACGGCGAAATTGTAAAAGCTGCGAAACCAGAAATTGGTTATCTCCATCGTTGTTTTGAAAAGCATTCTGAAAACGTGGATTACATGGGGGTTGCACCTTACGTAGATCGTTTGGATTACCTAGCTTCAATGAACAATGCCATGGGCTGGGCAATCGCAGTCGAAGGCATGGTGGGAATTGAAGTTCCCCGTCGAGCGGAATTTATTCGCGTCATCACAGCTGAGTTACAGCGAATTGCGAGCCATTTGATGTCCTTCGGAACCTACGGTCTCGATATGGGAGCCTTTACGGCTTTCATGTTTGGGTTTCGAGACAGAGAAATGATCTTAGACATTTTTGAAATGATGAGTGGCGCTCGCCTTCTCTATAATTATATGTGGGTGGGTGGCGTTTCACGCGATATCTCTCCGGAGGCGATTGCAAAAATCAAAAACTTCTTGGATTATTTCGAGCCCAAAATTGACGAGTACAACGATCTTTTATCATTCAATAAAATCTTTATTGAACGAACAAAAAATGTCGGCGTGATCGATGTCGAAACGTGCCATTCCTATGGACTCACTGGGGTGATGCTGCGGGGCTGTGGAGTGAAGTGGGACTTGAGAAAAGAAGTTCCTTACTCCATTTACAAAGAAGTAGAATTTGATGTCCCTGTCGGAAGCGGCGAAATGGGAACGCTTGGCGATTGCTGGGATCGTCACATTGTCCGAATGCGCGAAATGAAGGAAAGCGTCCGAATTGTGCGGCAACTGATCGACAATATCCCCGCAGGCCCACACCGAGGTAAAGTGGGTAAAGTAGTAAAAGTTCCAGCTGGCGAGAGCTTTTCCAGAACTGAATGCCCCCGCGGAGAGCTCGCTTTTTATATCGTCAGTGACGGCTCCGCAAAGCCGTTCAGAGTCCGGTGTAAGAGCCCCTGCTTTCTAAATATTAGTACTTTGGATGAACTCACTCGAGGTGTGATGGTTGCAGACTTAATCGCGACCATCGGCAGCCTTGATATTGTTTTAGGAGAGGTAGATCGATGACATTTACCGATTATTTAGAAATTCTAAAAGATATTGTCGTGAGCACTGCCAAGGGAATGGCAATCACTTGGAGAACTTTTGTAAAAGTCACAACCAAAGGGGCAATCACCATTCAATACCCCGAAATGAGAGACCAGATTCCATTGGGATCTCGAGGATTGCTCTTTAACGACGTTGAGGACTGCATCTCCTGCAAACAATGTGCTGCGGCTTGCCCGGTCGATTGCATCCATATCGAAGCAGATAAAAAAGATGCATCTGTAGCTCCAGATTTTACCAAAGGCGGAGTTCGAAAAACGCTCGACCTTAAACGATTCGAGATTGATATTTCCCTATGCTGCTACTGTGGGCTGTGCAGCGCTGCTTGTCCCACAGATTGTTTGTATCATACTAAAGAGTACGAATACTCTGTGTATGAAAGAGACAAACACATCATGGATTATCTCAACTATCAAAGATAGTAGAGCTGTGAATCAACTCAAAGCAAAGCTGGCTTCTTGGCTAAAGCTGCGGTTCTTTCGCCCGCCTGTCATCACCGAGCAATCTACACTTGAAGAAATTGCTTCTCATTATTCTAGCGTTTGGAGTGTTCTAGAAAAAGAAGTACCATCTTCCCAAAACAAAACTAAACCCTACTTGGCCCCTTTCCATGCTCTGCAAAAAATTTGATTTGCCTCCGGCTCAAATCATTTTCATGGAAGTGCAATTAGAAGCATCATCTGCGAAAATCGAACAGATCACGGCACTGGAAGCTCAACACTTAATACAAGTGGAACCAACAGCTCAGATCTTAGATGTAAGAGAAACCTGGGAGAGAGAGTTTGGTTCCCTTCCTAAATCAAAACCACTTAACAAAAATCTCTTCAAAGAAATTTTAAAAACTAATCCGAAAGATACGCCGGTTATTTTGTATTGCCACTTCGGAGTAAGAAGTTTGGATGCTGCCCATCACTTTTGTCGCGAAGGATTTTCTAGGGTTTACACAATTAGAGGGGGAATCGACGCTTGGTCTACACAAGTCGACGCCTCAATTCCTCGATACTCCGGATCTTATTGCTGATAATTAGGCTGTTTGTGTCGCTTGATGAACAGCTTTACTTAACCGTGCAATTTTTCGAGAAGCAGTTTCTCTTTTCACGATTTTTTTCTGAGCTGCTGTCATCAAAGTTTTTTGAACTAAAACTAACATCGGAGCTAGTTTCTTTTGCAAATCTGCTTTATTGGCCGTTTTGTCGTTTAAAGCCGTG
>RFNV01000308.1 GCA_009927005.1 Pseudomonadota bacterium | reverse complement strand
TTCTTGCAAATCCAAATCGCTTTCTCTGCAATCTGAAATCTGAATCAACTTTTTCTCGCTTATTCATCGTGGCCTTTTCGTTGCACTAGGGTTGCGCAACTGGAGGACGTTTCTATGAAAAGACATTTCTATCTTTTATTTTTAGTTGGACTCAGTGCCATCGCGGCTGAGAGAAAATTGGTCATTGATAACCCGGCTGATCGAGGAGTCTTTATCGCCCGTTCGGTTGAAACGAACGACGCCATCATAACAGATGGGTATTGGAATGTGATGCCCCAACAGAAAGGCGAGTTTCAAGTTCCCGAAGAAGGGAAAGTCGCGGCTCGACTCAATTTTTACCGCGAAACTCGAACGGTAACTCCCTCAGGTACCAAGCGCTGTGGGAGTGAGTTAGAAAAATTCAAATCGATTGAAAAAAAACAAGGGGAGCCTCGAATTACTCTTTTCATGGGAGAGGGAGAAATCGACGGGTATGCCACCAAAAAAGAAGGGAACGATTGCGCAGCAGTGGGGGGAGTATTGCTCGATGGGTTTCAGGAAACAGTGGCTTGCAGCTCAGGCGCAGCCGGAGAGATGTGTCTTCCTACTGCTCTGACAGACAACCGACCGACTCCCGAAGCCTATGTGGGAGCTTGTAATGAAACGTCCATCCCTGAACTCTTTGTAGCTATCCGTTTTTTTGAAAACAACGAATGGAGAACTCAAGGGTGGTGGAAAATTAAGAGCCAGACCTGTCAAAAACTGGGTCCATTTCCCTCCGGAAAAGCCCTCTATGGATTTGCAACGACCAGTAGTAATGATCCCGATGCTTTTGAGTGGAGATCGGGTTGGGGGCCTGAAATGGCCTGTATCAATCCAGAAAGTGCTTTTGACTACGCTGAAAAAGCAGATGGAAAGTGTGAAGCTCGAGAAGCGATTCCAGCGGATGCTCCAGCGCCCATTAAAACAATGGTTGGGAAACTTTCAGAAGGTGGTTTTCGAGGACTTGTGAATTTCAATTTAAAAGAAAGCTTCATTTCTGTTTTTCGATCTGCTTCGACAGGCGAAATAGCTATTTCCAAGGACACAAAGGCTGATTCCGCAAAGCTCGCTGCAAAAGCAAGTTGTGCTCAAGCAGATTGCGAGGAACTGGTTCAAGTGCAGAACCAATGCTTTGCTTTTGCGATCGGTGACGATGCTGCTTACGAATATGGTTGGGGCAGAAACGCCAGTCTTGTGAAGGCCCAAGAGCTTGCCCTCAATTACTGTCGGGAAGGTTCTCAAGAGCCTGCCATGTGTCGGATCATTGCATCCGAGTGTCCTTGAGTACACTCTTCACTCGTCAGGGTATCGAGGATGCTCTGATCGTGAGTCGGTGAAGTACTCAATAGCAAGAGCTAAGCTCTTTCGGAGCGGGGTCGTTAGGAAGAATATTCCTAGGGCACCCGCTCCGATTATTAAAGCAGTCATAGTTTGGTTTTTAGGGGCCGGTAGAAAAAGCATCGACATGACAAAAAGTCCGGTGATTGCAGCCGTACTCATGTACATAAAAAACCATGTATCTGGTTCTCTTATTCGGATTTTTAGACCACAGGATTCACACTTTTCGACTAATTCACCCCAAGCGAAAAAAATCTTTCCCTGGCCACATCTGGGGCAGCGAATTCGGATTGCATGTTCGATGATTGATTTAAGCGGGGTCACGTTGGATAAGATCGAGGAGCTTAAAGTAGACATGCCCCATGTCACTTGCATCGGAAAGAGCAGTGTGTTCCGCTTTTTGCCGGATTTTAAAATGCTGAAGTAATTTTGAAGTCGTGTAACAGCCCGTCGGAAGTTTTCTCGTTTCTGAGAGAAAACGAGCCACACAGGTCAGATCGAGTGTGTGGTGATGAAAATACTTTTCCATGAAATCTTTTCCCAAGTAGCGAGTTAGGACTGGAATATCGAGCGCACTCATCGATTTTCCTAAGAGTGTAGGCCGTTCATTTTTAAAGTAGGCTTTGATTTCGGGAGCAGAGAGGTAATTTTCCATCCACTTTTTAAAATCGGCGGGACTGATGCCCTCTCGATGGGCTTTTCGGATCAAATCTTCATTATGCTCGAGGACCCATGGGTTTAGCTTGGGTTTGAGCTCTTCAAAACTGGGGCATTTAATGAGGACTTCTTTTCCCCATTCCGTAAAGATGGTCTTAGAAATCCCATCAACAGGAACCAAAGCTAATTGAATGAGATAACAATCAACTTCAAGACCAGTGGCTTCAGTGTCTAGGCTTAGGTATCGACCCATAGATACCGTTAATCATATCAAATGTATCGCCAGGATAAAGGAGATGTGTGACAAATTTGTTTCTGTCTTCGCGATTATCAAAAGTCATGGCCATGCCGGGCCCAATCACTCTTCCTTTTCGGCCATCTTCAATTGCCAAAGTGCAATCCTCATCGATCCCAAAGGCAAGTCGTTCTTTTGAAGTAAGAAGAACTGACATCAATCGATTTTGTCTTCTTCGAGCAATAAAGTGCTGGTCGACAATGATATCTTTCAGAAATCCAATTCCTGTAGCCACTTCTGTTTTGTCTGGGCCCACTACATCAAATTCCCCATTCCCAGTGAGCATCGTCTGCGTTGCCGCAGCCGTTCCCGCACTGTTGCCGGCAAAGACAACTCCTCTTTGATAAGCTTCGTGGAGGGCTGGTAGGAATTCTGGTTCACTCATTAATCGCTCCATGAGCACAATTTGATCTCCACCGGAAATCATCACTCCGCCTACCTCTTTTAAAGCTTTGAGAAAGTCTTCTTTAGAATAGTCGTCATGGCCCGGATAGGGAGGGGCAACGATCTCTTTTGGAGCTTCGTCACCAAGTTCTGAGAAGGATTCCTGCAGATGCTCCAGAGCGTACTCAGTGTCGTCGGTGGCCCAGCTGAGGATCATGATCTTCGAATTCTTACCCCCAGCCCATTGAGACATGAGCTTTAAAGTCTCTTGTGGATAATCCCCACCCCCAATCAAAAGGAGCTTAGTGCTGGCGAGTGCCTGACTACCCAGTAAAAAAAAAGCAGTAAAAACAAATGCTTGAAATGACTTCATATCAGCTTTCCCGGTGATTTTGGATTAACTTAATGGTTTTAACGCGATAAGTCAAACGTTTCGGTCTGGCCAAAAAATTCAGTATTTTGGCTATTTAAACTTAAGGGGCGAGCGTGTATCTTTTCGAGTTCAAAATACTGGGCTCGCGTGGCGGAATTGGTAGACGCAAGGGACTTAAAATCCCTCGGTCCACAAGGCCGTGCCAGTTCGATTCTGGCCGCGAGCACTTTTCTTCTTTTCCTGAGTTAGTCCCAAAACGACTCCCGCAAGAACGAAGCAAACGAACCCCAAAACGCCGTTAGTGAGACTCGGCCCCAAAGGACCAATGAGATTTTGGTAAAGACTTCTCAAAAAGAAACCAAGAGCACTCAAAAGAAGAATGCCACCCAATCCCCTGAGAAAGAAAATCCAAAACACCTGAGAAGAACTCTCTAAGAGTAGCTCCTGCCTGAATTTCAAAATATTATTCAGGGTGCTGAGTGCTTTCCCAGGTTCCCCAGCTTTCCCAAAAGAAATCCCAATCCCAGAGCAGCCCCAATAGCAGTGTAGGGATGCGTCTCAATGCTGGATTCTACTTTTTCGCCAGCGCTTTTGAGTTGGCTTCGAATACTTCGAATTGTTTCCTGAGCTTGCCGCGCAACGGATTCGGTATCTACTCTTTCTAATTGTTGTGTTCCCAACTCTTTTGCATCGTTGAGCAGCACCTTAAGATCGCTTTGTAGCGCCTCTAAGTCTCGTTCCAGTCGTTTTTGTGACAGCATTGCCTCTCCTTTTTATTTCCCCTTAATGAGAGTGAATGCACGGAAAGTGCCAGATTACAAATTGGAAAAAATTTCGATTGTTGAACCAGTAACCACTGCCGATTTGTTTTCGTCACAGAGAAACAAAACGATTTTTGCAATGTCTTTAGGGGTTGCTTTGGCTTTCATTCCCGGGATCGCTTGTCTAAGCATTTCAGTGTCGACAGCTCCCGGTGCAATACAATTCACGAGAATCCCCAGCGCTTTTCCCTCGACTGCGAGGGCTTCGGTGAGCCCCACCACGCCAAATTTACTCGCGACATAAGAGCTCAATCCTGGAAATTTCTCCGTGCCTCGAATTCCCGCCAGAGAACTGATGTTTACAATCGCTCGGGGAACAGAGCTGTCTTTTGCGAGCTTAAAAAACTCTTGTGCACACAGAAAAGAGCCAGTCAGATTAATTCGGACAACTTTCTCCCACTCTTCGAGGCTCTGCTCCTGCACACTTTTGTTGATAAAAATGCCTGCATTGTTGATGAGTAGAGTCGGTTCTCCCAGTGCTTTGCGAGTTTGGTCAAACCAAGATGAGACAGTTTCCTGATTGCTGATGTCGCCCGAGTGAGAAAATACTTTTCCCGGATAAACTTTTAAAAGTTCCTTTGCAGTTGATTCCAGTTCACTGGAACTTCGGCTGATGAGAGAAACCCGGGCACCAGACTCTAAGAAAGCTTCGGCACAGGCTCTTCCAATTCCCTTAGCCCCACCTGTAATCAGCGCGATTTGCTCTCTCATTGTTTCCTCCACATGACTTTTTGAGAGTCCTAGAATAGCTTCTTTGCCATGAAAACCCAAATTCATATTCGCAAAGAAAATATTAAGTTCTCCGCAGCGCACATGACCGTGTTTCCCGATGGGACAAAGGAAGCGCTCCACGGACACAATTATCAGGTGGACCTGACCCTCGAGCTAAAAGATAGCTCCTTTAAAAAGATGGTTTCCTTTGGCCGTTTTAAGGAGATTTTAAAGGGACTCACTCATAGCTGGGATGAAAAAGTCTTAATTGCGGAGCAAAACCCCTTTTTTAAAGAGATCTCCCGTTCGAAAAAAGAAATTGAATTTACTACCTGTAAGAAACGCTACGTACTCCCGATGGATGAAGTAGAGCTATTACCCATAGAAAATATTTCCAGCGAAACCCTAGCAGAACATCTTCTCTCTCTGTTCGTGAAGGAGTTTGGAGGGAAAGATCTTAAGAAACTGGTTTCAATGATTCGTATTCGAGTCGAAGAAAGCCCTGGCCAGGGAGCTAGTGCGGAACTGTCTGCGATTTAGTTTAGGCTATTGAAGTCCAGCGCTTTTTGGTCACTCGCAGGGTGATGAGGGTTATTCCTACGGGAATTAGAAAGCAAAGAAAGACGAGTGGAAGTAAAATTCCTGGATTTAACTGAGACGTCGAGCCGATTAATAGTTTAAAGACTAGGTAGAAGCACAAAAAAAACACTAAACCTTCCAAAAAAAATATCAAGAGCGGTAGCAGGTTGGTTAAAAATCTTTTTTTGCTCGTCAAAAAGCGTAAGCTTTTTTCCACGATAAGCATGTAGAGAAGCTGATTTGAAATGAGCCAGAGCAGGCCTAGAGAGGTGCCAAAAAAATAGGATAGATAAAACAAAGAAGATAGTAAAAGAGAGTTGAACTTAGAAGCAGGAAAAAGATTTGGGCCTGAAATAGTTAGTAAAATCCAAAACGGTAGAAAGAAAATAATGATTCGGGCTAAAGTGATTTTGAAAAATAGATTTCGCTCAACGGGAAGGGCGAGGAAGTATTGACGCGAAATCATTTGATCTGTTCTTAAAATAGATCCTGCCACATTTTGGATAACAAAGAATGGAAATACAAAGTAAAGATTGCCGAGGATGAAGACGAGAGAAACCGAAGGGGACCTCCAATAGGCCACCAGAATTAAGGCAGTCACAATACCCAGAATGATCCAAAAAACCATTGAATCCTTCAGGTCGCGTTTAAGAAAATGGCTAATCATAGATTATCCAGATGTTTTGCAACTATTTTGGAGAATTGACTGGGTTCTTCTCCTCCCAAAAACTGTTCTTTTTCTTTAAAAAGAGACAAACGCCCTCGAGAAATCAGAGCTACATGAGAAATATGGTTGATTAAGTCTTCCAAAATATTCGTTGCTAGGATTACAGTAGTTTGTTTCGTTCGATTTAACTCAGAAAGGAAACTCAAGAACTTTTGTCTTCCAATGATATCTAAGACGGCGGTAATTTCGTCTGCTAAAACCAATTCGGGATTAATCGAAAGCGAGCTGACCACTTGAACCCGCCTAATTTCCCCTGCCGAGAGATTAAAAATCCGTTGAGCGGGATTTACTTTAAATAGCCCCAATAATTGAGATTCCAATTCAGAAGAATAACCGGGATAAAAATATCGGTTGAATTCAAGAAACTCGGCTACTGACCAATCTCCAGGGAGACCCATTTTTTCCGAAAGATAAGAGATGGTTTTTCTTTGATCCCAAGGGTCTTGTGTCGGTTCTTTATCGTTTACGAGAAGCTTCCCTTGAGTTGGCTTTTTAAAACCAACCAGCATATCCATCAGAGTAGTCTTACCAGCTCCATTTTCCCCTAGAAGAGCCACGAAGGCCCCGGATGGAACGGTCAAAGAAATGCCATCCAGCAGGAATCGATTTGGCGAAACCGAATAACCCAAATTCTGAAGTTCGATAGGAAATCCCATATTATTAGGTTATTTCGGTTGAATTTAGCGAATGTGTTAGAAGAAA
>RFNV01000108.1 GCA_009927005.1 Pseudomonadota bacterium | reverse complement strand
CTGAAGTCCTTGTTGAGGCTCCATAGACATGATTTTTCCACGTCTGGAGTTCAAATCTCCAATAACATCGCCCATATACTGCTCTGGGGATACCACTTCTGTAGCCATAATAGGCTCAAGAATGATGGGACCTGCCTTTTTACAGCCATCTTTAAAGGCCATAGATGCAGCAATCTTAAACGCGATTTCACTGGAGTCGACATCGTGGTAAGAGCCATCAAAGAGGCTTACTTTAATGTCAACTACTGGATATCCTGCCTGAATTCCGTTTGTGAGGGCTTCTTGGACCCCTTTATCAACTGCAGGGATATATTCTCGAGGAACAACCCCCCCTACAATTTCGTTTTCAAACTTGAACCCGCCACCAGGTGGAAGAGGCTCGATAGTTAGCCAAACGTGACCGTACTGACCACGACCACCGGTTTGCTTAATGTACTTACCTTCCTGTTCAATTTTCTTGGTGATTGTTTCGCGGTAAGCAACTTGAGGTTTACCCACATTTGCTTCTACTTTGAATTCACGAAGTAATCGATCAACGATGATTTCCAAGTGAAGTTCGCCCATTCCAGAAATAATGGTCTGATTAGTTTCAGGGTCCACTTTTAACTGGAAGCTTGGATCTTCAATTGCAAGTTTCTGCAAGGAGATAGAGAGCTTTTCCTGATCAGCTTTGGATTTTGGCTCTACAGCAATCGAAATCACAGGCTCTGGGAAGTGCATCGACTCAAGAGAAATCGGTGCTGCTTCATCACACAAAGTGTCTCCAGTGCGGGTGAACTTTAAACCTACCGCAGCCGCGATATCACCAGCTTTTACACTCTTAATTTCATTTTGCTTATTAGCATGCATCTGAAGCAAACGGCCAATGCGCTCTTTCTTGTCTTGTCTCGAATTGAGCACATAGGAACCAGCTTCAAGAGCTCCCGAATAAACACGGAAGAAGGTCAATTGTCCGACATAAGGGTCGGTCAAGATCTTGAAAGCCAATGCAGAGAACTTAGCAGCTGGATCTACATTTCTTTCCATTTTCTCTTCTTCATTCTTGGGATTCACACCTTGAACGGGTGGTTTATCCATTGGAGAGGGAAGAAGTGCTAACACCCCATCCAACATGGGCTGAACGCCTTTATTTTTAAAGGAAGAGCCAGCAAATACGGGGACGATTTTTAGGGCCAAAGTGGCTTTTCGAGCGCACTTACGAATTTCGTCTTTTGTGATTTCGCCACCTTCTAAGTAGCGATTTAAGACTGCTTCGTCTTCTTCAGCGACTGCATCCACGAGCTTTTCGCGAAGCTTTTTACATTTTTCTTTTAAATCTTCCGGAATATCGGTGACACGGTATTCATCGCCTTTTCCAGGAATGTCCCAGATTAAAGCTTTTTCTTCGATGAGATCCACTACACCCATCAACTTGTCTTCTGCTCCGACAGGGTAGTTGAACATAATCGGTCGTGCGCCCAATTTTTCAACGATCGACTGAACTGATTTATCGTAATCCGCTCCGATACGATCCATTTTGTTGATGAAACAAATTCTGGGAACTTTATATCGGTCAGCTTGGCGCCAAACCGTTTCCGACTGTGGCTGAACTCCAGCAACACCGTCGAATAAGACAACAGCACCATCTAACACACGAAGGGAACGTTCTACTTCAATGGTGAAGTCCACGTGTCCGGGAGTGTCGATGATGTTAATTCGGCAATCTTTCCAAAAACAAGTAGTTGCAGCAGAGGTAATCGTGATGCCACGTTCTCGCTCTTGAACCATGTAGTCCATGGTGGTTTCGCCATCATGCACTTCCCCTATCTTATGAGTAACCCCCGTATAATAGAGGATACGCTCTGTAGTGGTGGTTTTTCCGGCATCAATGTGCGCGCAGATACCGATATTGCGAATTTTTCTTAAGTCTGTGATTTGTGGATCAGCCATAATTTTTTACC
>RFNV01000085.1 GCA_009927005.1 Pseudomonadota bacterium | reverse complement strand
AGAGCCACCACCAGCTACGACTAAATAGTTTGCTGACAATGCACTTAATGAACTTAACGAACCAGAAGAAGTAAAGGTATGGATATATTTACCGCCTGATTGCGTAACAGTTCCACCACCGAATAATTGAGTTGCAGATGTGTAGGAAACAATGACTACGCCTGAGCCGCCTTGACCGCCAGTACCGCCTCCAGCACCACCAGCACCACCACCTAAGTTAGCAGTTCCATTTGACCCATTTCCTGAACCGCCTTGACCGCCATTTCCACCACCACCAGTTCCGCCAGTACCGCCTGCTGATGGTCTATTAGTACCGCCTCCACCACCACCTGCGTATGTTGTAGATGTTCCGCTTATTGAGGATGCAGTTCCAGCACCACCATCGCCTCCGTTTGTAGTTCCGCCATTGCTTCCAGCAGAAGTAGCTCCACCTCCACCTCCGCCAGTTCTATAAGTTGCGTTATTGGTTGTTCCAGAGCCACCATTGTTTCCTTGACTTGGCGATGTTGATGGAGTATTTCCAGAACCACCAGCACCAGATACTGTACCGCCAGTATCAGGGCTACCACCGCCACCGCCTGAACCACCATTTAAACCGACAGAACCAGTAGTACCACTTCCATAAACTCCACCACCGCCACCACCTGTTGATGTAATAGTAGAAAAAACACTATCACTTCCACTTACACCAGTTACACCTTGTGTTCCTGTGCCAGCACCGCCAGCACCAACAGTAACTGTATAGGATTGAGTTGGACTTAAAGATGCTGTCCCAGTTCTAAAACCTCCAGCACCGCCACCACCTCCGTAAATACCTCCACCACCTCCACCAGCGACAACAAGGTAATCAGCAGTAACAGTTTGTAATCCTGTCCATCCAAAGGCTGCTAGGGCTGCTGCACCAATTTTAGATAAGCGTGGCATTAACTAAATCCTATGCTTTGAATTGAGTTTGAGCTGCTAATACTGTAAATGCTGCACTTCCCGTTTTAATAATGACATAGGTGTACGAATCAATACCACTCGCATTACCGCTTGTTGGCGCAGTACCGCCTTGCCATCTAGGAGTAACAGAACTTCCATCTACTTGTAACGCTGAGTTATAGTACGCAGTCGCTCCTTGTGTAGTCAAAACAGTACAAGAAACTGAGGTATTGTTGCTCATCATTGTATTTAATGATGTTGTTGAAGATCCTCTAAAGTTGATTGTAAAGTTTCCAGCAGCGTTAGAGGTCAAATAAAGAACCGAATTGTTAAGCAAGTCCATGTTAATCGTAGCGTTTGCTGCTGTAGCTGTAACATTGGATGGTTCTTGAATAGTTGTAATGGTGACATTGGTCAACGCTAGATTGCCTACTGAGGTAGTGGCGCTACCAATCGTCACAGCCGTATTTCCAAGTGTCATATTGGAAGTACCGCTAGATAAGGTTACATTGGTTAAAGTTAAATTACCAACAGTAGTTGTGGTATTCCCTAATCCAATGGCTGCATTACCCAAAGTAGCAGTAGTGTTAAAGTTGGCATCAAGGTTTGATAACGGGATCGAAGTCGTTGCGTTACCAAAGACAAAGGGTACTGGCATATTAGAACCTCACTCTCAATTCATGTTCAAATTCAAATGTATTTACAATAAATCCAGCCGAGTTCGATGTCTGGGTTAACCCTAAATATTTACCCCATTGTTGAGCATCGGATTTATACAACGCATAACCGACTCCACCTAACCATAATATTACTGTAGAACTATTATTAATCCAAGAGAGGGTGATATTGCTGTTGTTATACCAAGATACATAGTTCCCCAAGGAATACACAGGCGAAGAACCCGTTTCAGAATCTACCGTCACATCCAATAAAGCGCCCTGAGTTAGCGTTGCTTCAATACCAAATTTTAGGGCTTGTTTAGTACGAATAGGGTCTGTCAACGGCAACAGGGCTGTTTGAATTCGACTGGTGATTTCTGCGGTAGAGTTGTTATAGAGCTTATATAGGTTATTGCCAGATACGCCATACATGACAATCCGACCTTCTTCGGGTACGGAAGTAATGTATTTCATGCTATCTCCTTGGCTAGTCAAAAACCATTTTTTCTCAAAAAACACCGCCTGGATAAAACGCTCTGAATCAGTAAATGTCTGGTCGTTATACTTAAAGTTAAAAGCAGCGCACAGAATATTATTAAGCAAAACCTGACCCGCATAGACTGGTTCACTAAAGTTAATGTTAGGAAATAATCCGTCTAATCCATCGGATAGCTTGGAAGTGGTTGATCCTACTAGGGCATATACCCCGTAATCGTTCATAAATAGGACTGAACGAAAGTATGGGAATATGGCGTGGGTAGCTTAGAACCTACGGAAGCGCTCACATTGGTATTGGT
>RFNV01000211.1 GCA_009927005.1 Pseudomonadota bacterium | reverse complement strand
TAAAGCACCTTTAACACTATGATCCCCTTGGATGTGTAATGCACCAGCAACCATTATATTCTTTGCATCAAGTCTTATTCCACTATCACCTGATTTATCATTTGCATCTATTATGATATTCTTACCTTTAAGCATTGTTACGTTATTTGATGCAAGCGTTAATTCACCTTGTGTTGCATTTATTGTTGTAACAGCAGCATTTAATTGTGTTTTTCCTGTGGTGTGAATATCAATTCCGGGTGAACCAGTAATGAGTGTAAATTTCTGTCCAACTTGAAGTGTTAAACTTCCGGGGTTGATTAACGGGTCTGTATGTATTGCTCTTTTTGTATTACCTTTTGTGTGTGGAATAAATCCAGCACCTGCTGGTGTTGTTTGGTTTGTAAATCCAAAAGGAACAGTATGGTTATCTTTTAAAACAACGGTTGGTGAAGCATTTATTGCTTCTGGGTGTCCTACGTGTATTGCAACATCACCCATGAATGGTCCCATTAAATGTGATCCACCTGAACCCAAATCGGTTTGGTGCTTACCTATTTGCTTTTGTTGTGCTTTTAATTCATCAGCAGCTTGTTTATTACCTTCTTGGATTGCGTTTTGCGGCGATCTTACCATTCCATTTTGACATCCGGGGCTTCCACAACCAGCACCACCATTTAATTGTTTAACTGGTTGCGGTAATAAGAAATCCAACCCTAAAAAGTTTAAGAATTTTTGTATAATTTCTAAAGGATATGGTAGATTGGGGATTGCAAGTCTTAATATTTTAAATGCCAAGTCTACTAAACAGCTTCCGTTATTTTCAACTAATACTTCAGTAGAACAATTTGGACATGGAACTTGTGTGCCTTGTGTGTTTTTTATTACATCACATTTTTTTTGATCTATTTTAGATGTTGCTTTTTGTAAATTTTTTGCTGCATCAACTTGTTTTGAAGTTGCTTGTCCTACCTGTTTTGTATGATCACCCTGAATATATTGATGATTATCTCCACCCTGTACATGTTGTGAATCACCATATATTGAAGTAAAAAGGTTCTGACCAACACCAATATAACCATCTGATGGTGCTTTTAAAACAACATTTCCATTTTGAAATTGAAATAATTCCTTAGATTTTCCTTGTAATAAAACATAAGAATTATCAGTTGTTATAGAAGAACCAGATTCATCAAAAAAAGTATTAGTTTTTATTTCAAGTCCGCCAGCTTCTGCGAGAATAGAACTTGTTTGTTGAATACCATCTAAATTATTGAATAGAGAATTTGCTCCCATAATAGTATTTAGCTAAGTGCTCCAATATTGGAAGGCTCATAAACTTGTCCAATATAAACAGGTCTATGTGGACTACCAGCCTCAAAAATAACCCAAACTTTAGAACCTGCTTGTGGAATAGAAAAATTACCAATTGGCGAACCATATCTCGACATGTTTGTGCTACCAACTGCATTAACACCTAAATTTGTTGTTCTTTGGACCAATGCTCCAGATTTTGCAGCAGATAATGTTCCCCTCCTTCCAGCTAAAGCTTCAAGTGTTGTGTGTGCGAAAGATCCACTCAAAGTTACACTGTGATCTAAGCCTGAAACGGAATTGTTTCTACAAACTTCATTTTCAACTAATGATATAGCAGTATTCGCTGCAAGTTCAGGTATAGTTTGTAAATCTTCTGGTGTTTTACCTGCATATCCAGCATAAACTGAAGTATAACCCTTACCTGCACTAGTAGACCAAGCACCCCACGAACCACCGGGGTCGTTATAAGTATCTGGACCAGATGCCGCAACACGACCTCCTTGTTCTGCTAATGCTGTCCTCCAGAGAAAATCAGCCCATTGTGATGCATCTCTTGTATTTGTTATATGATAAGTTGCAGCATCTTCTGGATCAATCTTTGCTGTTAATAACGGAGAGCATTGTAATCTTTGCATTGCATAAGCTTTGAATGAAGCTTCATTCATCACTCCATTATTTGAGGATATTTTTGTTCCAGTTGCATCCATTTGTTGGTTTAATTGAACAGATAATGCTTTTGTTTGTTTGTAACTCATTGGATCTCCACTTGGATTGAGATTACAATTACTAGAACCTGTCAATGGAGTTTGTTGTCCATCAAATTTTCCTTCTTTATTATCAACACCAGCTGGATTAGATGTTCTATTGTCTGTTGATGGGTTACCACCATCTTGGGGATTTGTTGGATTTGATTTGTTATCTTCAGTTGGTTGTGCTAAGTTTTTTTCAGTTGGTGTAACTGACGATACTTGTGTACTTGTGTTTACAGGTGAGCCTGTACCACCACCAAAAAGGGGTGTTGATGGCATTGCCCAAGGTAAAACAGCAAGTAAGCGTTCCAATACATCAGGTGTAAATGGATTGTTTGATAGAGTGGAAAAACTTATGTCTGTTTTTGAATCATTCCAACCTTTAAACAAAGGTCCAGTTAAACCCGGAACTATTAGTTTTACTCTACCAAGACCATCTGGATCTTGTGTATCTAAAACCAAACCAACGTAAGTGCCAAATAATAATTGTTCTTTAATAGCCATTTTTATTATCCACCACCGGGAATGTTGCTGAATATTTTATTTTTATCAACAGGATGTCCGTATATATCTTCTTTCAATTGTTTTATTAAAGATGGTGAAACAAAATCAGGAGATTTAGGCATCGATTGTGGGTTTGCTTTATTTGGTTGTTGACCAATTATAGAACCAAAAACAGCATTAAATTGTGCAAAAGTTTCACCAAAAGTTGCCTTCAATTCATCAACAATCGATTGGTGTGTTTGTTGTGCAGCCATACCATATCCGAAATTTGATAAAGAATTTGATAGATAAGAATCTGGCATGTTCGCGGCCATACCAACAAGATTTATAACTTGATTTAATTCTTTTGTTAAATTTGGTGAAATAGAATTTAAAGAAATTTTATTTGCAAAATCAGCTATGGGATTCAAAGCTTTTTGAACCTGTGACATAATTTGACTTTCAAATTTATTCATTACATTTTCCAAACTCATTAATGATGAAAGTATTGGTAATTGTGAAGCGTTTTTGTGAAGTATTAGTAACAAAAGACACAATAAATCTAATGGTATTATACTTTCCAAAAACATCATTATTAATTGTATAACTTTTGCAATAAATCCATTTATTATTTGGAAAAGTATTTGTATATAATACATAATTCCATTATATATATCTAATATCATTTTTTGAAACGATTTAATAATTCCATTTATTGCACCAACAAGACTCTGTAATGCAGCGTATGCTGTTTTTGGTAATGACAAATACGCTTGTGTTCTTACTGTATCACAATAAGAATCAAGATTTTCAACAGCTTCTGGATGAATTGCATTTAAAAGTTGTGTTGCATAGGTAGGATGCTCTGTCTTTGGTCCAGTAATTGGATTTGCATTCATGTTATTTGCATTTGCTTGGGTTGAACCAAACTTACCAATGTCTTTGAAACACCCCTTTTGCCACGCTGGTGTCTTTTTAATTGCTTCCTGTAAACCGGGTTGGTTAGCCATCTTGATAAAGTCATTTAAAAATGCTTTATCTATTACATATTTGTCTTGTCCATATAGACCAGATTGTAATATCTTATTATCAAACCCATAAACTAACATGTTTAATAATAGATAATATTTATTTTGGTTTAAATTAGCAAATTGATGTTTAATTCTAGCTAATTCACCACCCATTATGTATGGGTAAAGTGTCAAATTTGTTTGTTTTTCTAAATCACTAATTTCTTTTTTTGTTATAGTATGTGATTTATTTCCACCTTGATTAATTTCAGATTTAGGATCTTTTTTATTTTCTGAATTTTTTGATTCTTTCGATAATCTTTCATTTGGATTATTGTTTGAATCTGAATTTTTATCAAATCCATTTGCAGAATACACAGGAGCACCGTTTAAATCTGGATTTACACTCTGATTTAATTGATTATATGCAATATCTGAACCTTCTTGTCCTGCATTTTCAACTGCTATTGACCCAGAATTAATGTTAATATCATTTGGATTTTGTACTTGAGAGGATGGAGATTGAGTTGAACCAAATACACCAGATGACAAGTTTTCATATTCTGCTTGTTGTGGTGTCGTTGCTAAAATATTATCATTTGTAATAGTTTGTGAACCTATTTGAATTCCACCTTCTTGTGCAGATGCATAGGATAATGCTGGATTTTGTGATGCAAGTAATACTTGATTTGGATCGACTTGTGACATATGAGCTTTACAATTATTGTTTTATATGTATACTATATATTTATGTCAGAAGATCAAATTTTCTATCCACCAATTGGTATTTCAGGAGCAGCTAGGGCTGGTAAAGATACACTTTGTCGTGCGTTAATTAGATATTTTAATACTATTAATATCAAAGCTGTAAGAAAATCAATCGCAGGTGATGCAGTTAAAACTGATCTTAAAGATGTTCTGTTAACCAAATTTACTATAGATGCTTTTACAGAAAACACAGAGACTAAAGAGTTTATGCGTCCATTTCTTGTAGAATATGGTAAAATGCAAAGAGCTAAAACTAAAGGTAGATATTTTATAGATGGGTTTGTACCAGAAACAAACGCTGTTAATATTTTACCCGACATAAGATATGTTGAATATCCTAAAGATGAAGTTTATTGGCTTAAGAACGAAGTTAAAGGTCTTTTAATCTTTATTAAACGCAAGGGTATACTAGATGCAAACGATACAGAAAAGGTAAACAATAAAATAATTAGCAATATGGCTGATCATATTGTAGAATGGGATTCATTAGATGAAAATGAATCACAAGATTTATTTCTAATCGATAGTTATGCTAAAAATATAGTAGATAATTATTATCTACCACTTACCAACAGGACAGCTTGATGCTTTAAGATAGGTTTTAACTGCCATAAAACATCCACATTTTGTGCATCTATCACCGTTTTTATCATAAAATTCACACGTATTACATATAGCTTTTCTACTGTTGGCTTCTTCGTGAGTGATATTTAATGGATTTCCAGAAACAACACTTTGTACGTTTTTAACAATATCGTTTTTGAGATTTTTTGCCATCTGTGGAATAGAAGGCATTGCTGGTTTTGTTGATGATGATAGATTTTTTAATCTATTTTGTTGTATTGCAGTTTTTAATGTAATTTTGTCCATATTAATAATTATTGTCTTGTTCGGGCCATATTTTTGAAAAACTATCAATTTTATTTGCTACAACTTCTGTAACATATGTATCATGTGTGAATAAATGTGAAACGTGAGTGATCCACCACTGACCTAAAAATCTATCGTCAAAAGGATTATTATCACCAGATGCTGCTCTATCTACAAATATAAATTTTCCCGGTGTTCTTAATGTTAATCCTAAAACTTGAAAACTCAAAGATTGATTTAAGAATATAGAATCAAATATTAAACTTTTTAAAGGTGATGTTGGCAAACAATATGGTCCGTATAAAGAATAAACATTTTTTGTCATTTGACCTTCTGTTTTTGTTTTATTTAGATTTAAAAGTATTTGACCATTTTTTGTATTTTTAAAATTATAAAGACCTTTATTTGCTAATTCTTTTAATTTTTCAATTAGTTTTAATACATTATTTTGTTCTTTTTTAACATTAAATGTTCCAGTGTGTTCATCATAATAACACAATGATGTATTCATCAAAATATTATCATAAGTTGCTGACATTGGTGAAAATTTATATGATCTTATTCTAGATGCAATTCCTGATGTAAAATTTTTAGTTGCAGAACCATCACTTGCATCTGATCTTGGTATATAAGGAGGTTGCTCTGCTCCATCATCAACATCAGAAATTAAAGCATCTTCTAGTATTATTCTTTCAACTTGCTCATCTACTGATTTTTCAAAATATTTTGATAAAGATATTAATTGCCAACCTTTATTTTCGCTACTTCTACCATATTTTAACAAAACAGGGAAATCATCAGATGACCAACAGTGACCAAGTATGTCATTTATATCATCTATTGCCATCGTATTCGCAGTGGTGTATAATAATGTTTTATTACCCGGATTTCCTGCATCCCAATTGGTTTCATCTATTTTATCGAAATCTAAATTTGGTTTATCTATCGTTCCATTTTCATCAAATCCTAATTTTATTTTAGGCATCGTATCGCCATTAGTGGAAACTAATTTTAAAAATTCCTTCAATCCAACATTTGGATTTATAGCAGCTTGACTATCTTTCATTCTTGATGCAGAACCACCACTTATTTTTTCGGATAAAACGGCTGATGACCATTCTATGTTTTTTTCTTTTAAAATTTGATATTGTTCACTGACAAGAACATACATTTTCTTTTTATTTTGTGTATTTCCAAC
>RFNV01000291.1 GCA_009927005.1 Pseudomonadota bacterium | reverse complement strand
GTTCCCAATACCGAAGTCAGCGCTTTAATCAGTTGCGGTTTAAAAGGAAAAATCATTTTTTTTAGCATGGCTACTTCGTTCACCAAAGTTGCTTTGGGTGCGGAGGGCATCAGTTCCTCGGCAGAACTTCTTTTTGGTAATGGCTACTATCCAAAGCATGCCGACTTTGTAGTCAAACTTGCTAGAGAAAATGAGAACTTGAGAAAGCTTTTCATCAGCCGCTACGATCACTAAAGCCAACCAGGAGAAATCCGATGCAAGGCCCCCTTTGCGAAGTAATCGCTCTCGGTGAAGTTAGCTCGTGGGCGAAACAATTGCTGAATCACTGGCAATCAGAAGATCTCATACAGGTTTCTTACGAAAGTAGCGTTGCCAGTTTTTGCAACCGAACTCCCAGCTCTCAAACAGTTCAGATTGTTGTCTTAGAAAACGGGCCGGCATGTAAAACGGGATTGTCGCTCTTGCAATCCTCTCCACACGATTTGCTGATCATTTTGATGGGTCAATCATTTACAAAAGAAGATTGCTCTCTCGCTCTTGAGAACAAGGTATTTGGACTCATTGAAAACCCACAACTTTCAGATAAAAGGGCCCATGACCTTCTTGCGCGCGCAGCAGAAATGCGATCCCAAAAAAGTCAGTTAGCGCATTTGATCCGCTCTCTAAAAGGGCTCGTCCTTCAATCAGAGTCTAAAAATAGCGATCCGGAAATGATTTCTGAAATGAAAACCGGACTCGGAAAAGTAGAAAAGCTTGTTCACCAGTCAAACACCCATTCGGGCTCGTCTATTTTACCCTTAGCGCAATCACAGGGTTTAGGAGATGTCCTTCTCACTCTGTCAGAACTTGAGAGGACGGGCACCCTCTGGGTTCGCGGGGCCAAATCAGGCCAAGAAGGAAAAATTGATTTTCTTCAAGGAAAAATCACTTTTGCAGAAACAGGTTCGGTCCAACAACTAAAAGCGATTTACCGAATGTTTAGTTGGGACTCCCCTCGTTTTCTTTTCAATCGCAAGGCTCCTGAGTCTTACGAAAGCGGACAACTCATTCCTATCGAAATGAGTTTATTGGTTCAAGAAGGGGAAAAGCAAACCCAACGGTTTAAACAAATTCAAAAGCAGGTTCCTCCGCTTGAGTTAAAAGTAGACTTTGTGGCTCAATCTCTCAATGACAAAACGTCACTCTCCCCCAATGACTTTCACACACTTATTCAAGTAGTGGAATACCACTATGTTTCGGATATTTTGGACTACAGTGAAAAATGGGATGTGGATTTGTTTGAGGGATTGATCAGTTTAAAAAAATCGGGACATATCAAAGTGATGGTCCCTGCCTCACAAGCAGTTTAGTCAGATGAAAGCTTTCTTTAAAAGGGCAGTCACTCGCGCTCTTGATTCGCGCGACCTCACCAAAGAAGACCTAGCCTATAAGGTTCTGCCAAATTTCCTTTTAGAAATCTTCCAAAAATATTTGCGAGTCACTACTGAGGGTACGGAAAACATTCCTCGAACAGGTCCGTGCATTGTGATCGGAAATCACAGCGGTTTTATGGGATTTGATGCTTTGATGCTTGGCCATCAGATTCATTTGGCAACCCAACGCGTCCCGAGAATTATTGCCCACAAACTCTGGTTTCTTCACCCGAAGATCAGCGTTCATGCTAAAAAGATGGGGCTCGTCGCAGCTAACCTCGATAATGGTTTAAAAGTACTTAATCAAAAACAGCCCCTCCTTCTCTTCCCTGAAGGCGAGGAAGGCAACTTTAAACCCTCAAAATACCGGTATCGATTAAGGAGATTTCGAAGAGGATTTGTTCGACTCGCTCTTCAAACGGGGGCCCCAATTATTCCAGCAGTGGTTATCGGAGCAGAAGAAACCCATATCACTGTGAAACAGATTCGCTGGGCAAAGGACCTTTTAGGAATCATCATTCCGGTCCCTCTAAACGTCATTCCCTTGCCTGCAAAGTGGCACATCAAGTTTTTAAAGCCGATTTATTTGAAGAAGGATCCAGAAAAAGCAGAAGACCTCATGTACGTCACGAGAATTTCTAGGACGATACGATTGAATTTACAGAAGGAAATTAACAAGGAATTGAAGAAGCGCGAACACGTTTTTTTGTGAAACGTGAGAAGGCTTTTTTACTGTAGGGTAAATTTCTTTGGATTCATGGTCACTCCACACCCCGGACAACGAGCGACTTCCACCACTTGGAGAAATCCAATATTCAGGTCGTGACTAAAAACCAACTTCGAGCCGCAAAAGCTACATTTTTCATAACTTTCCACAAAAATTGCTTTCAAAGTTTCGGGTTCGTTTTCCCTAACTTCCACATCTTCGCAGACATAAGGACTGCTCATACTTGAGACTCCTGTTATTCACTTGTTTTCGGGTTTAAATTCAGAGGTAAGAAAACTATCTGTAGTACTTATCGGCTTTTCTGGATAAGAGCTGAGAGTTTTTTTCATGGTAAAGAGATCCTATTTCCGATAAGTTTTCCCCCAAGATGTCATACTATTCCAGCAAGATAGCCCTCTTAGCCGGCACCATCGACTACGCGGGGATGTTTCCCCCGGCCAGCTTAGATCTGAATGCCACATTGCAGAAGGCCGCTACTTTTAGAACAACAGCTAAGCATCCCTGGTTGATGAATCGAGTGGTTCTTTCTTTAGCCGAGGTAAAAAAGCTGAATGCTAAATTGCTCTACGAATGTGGATCTAATGGAAGCCCCTGGAATATCTCTGTCTTGAGCACTCCCCACACAGCTATTTCCCACACTGACTTTGTGAAATGCGTAGATTGGGATTTTAGGGAAATGCGACGGACTCAAGAACGTTATAATCACAGTTCTGCGAAATTAGATTTGGTGAGCTATGAAATTAAGCTACCGGACATAGTCACTTCTCCAGGACAGGCGATTACCTCGGGTGAATATATTTTTCCTGCTCTGGAGCAAATCGAAACGATTTGGCCAGGGGAAATGGATGTTTATTTTGAAGTGGGCTTAGAAGGTGCTTGGCAGGAAACTCTCGAGGGGGTCACCCGAATCATGTCCGAGTGGCTGAATGAAAACTCTCAAAGTCCTGTTCTGCCCGGCCTAAAAATTCGAACGGGTGGAAAGTTTGTTCCTAAACCAGAGCAACTTGCCATGGCCATTGATGAAAGTGCCGCTAACGGCGTAAAGATAAAAGCAACCCAGGGGATGCATCACCCCCTCACTCATTCGGGAGAGTTTGGTTTTGTAAACTTTTTCGCTGCTGTAAATTTTGCTTACTCTTGGGGACCTCAGGAGTTTTCACTCAAGGATATTGAAAATTGCCTGTGTTCGGAAGATGCAAAAGACTTCGTTTTCTCTGAAGCCAGTATGCTTTGGAAGGGACGCGAACTTACTTTTGATCAGATTGAGTCCGCAAGAAAGACCCACGCAGCGGCTCTGGGTAGCTGTAGCCTCGATGAGCCCGATCAGTTTCTTTTAAAGGAGTTTCCATGAAATTAGCTAGTTTGCGTAGTTCAGATCCATCGAATCGAAATGGAGAACTGATCGTTGTTTCTTCTGATAATACTCGAGCCGTTCGAGTGGAGCCCAAAATCAGTCTTATCGCGGCTCTAGAGAGTTGGAACTTTTGGGAGCCAAAATTGCGGGTCCTGTCGGAGGAACTCAATCACAAAAAAACTCAGACAAGTTTTACGCTAGACCTCAAACAATGCATTAGTCCCCTGCCCCATTGCCATGGTTTCTACGATGGAAGTGCTTTTCTTTCGCACGTTGTTCGCGCAAGACGAGCTCGGGGCGATCAGATGCCTGAATCCGCAAAAGTTACTCCACTCATGTATCAAGGGGTAAGCGATTTTATGTTGCCCTGGTCTTCGCCCATCGATCTCATGGACGTTGGATATGGCGGGGATTTTGAAGCTGAGTTTGGAGTCATTCTCAAAGACGTTCCGAAAGGGACGCCTGCCGATCAAATGGGTCCTTATTTTGCGCTCTTTTGTCTTTTTAACGACATCACTTATCGAGAGATCGTCAAACAAGAAATTGAAACGAAATTTGGATTTCTCCAATCCAAGCCAAATTCCTCCTTTGCTCCAATTGTTGTGACGCCTGATGAGTTAGGGTCTGCTTGGGATGGAAAAAGAATTTTATTAGATGTTGAAGTAAAACTTAATGATAAGGTCTTTGGCCACCCCAATGGTCGGGAAATGCATTTTTCATTCGGTGAATTGGTGGCTCATGCCAACCGAACTCGCCCGCTTTCTGCCGGGACCATTGTGGGAACAGGCACAGTATCGAACGAATCGAAGGGATCTGGGTTTGCTTGTTTGACCGAAAAGCGATTTCAAGAAATTATCGAAAACGGAAAACCCTCGACACCTTGGCTTCAACCTGGTGATCACTTAAAAATTGACTGCCTTTTAAATGGCACATCTGTTTTTGGGGCAATTGATCAAGTGGCAAAGATTGGAACCTAACAGGAAGAATGGTACAATTTTTTTCATGAACACCATTGATATACTGATTGGCAATCAACGTTACGAACTGAAGGGAAATGAACCCACTGAGCATTTAGAGGAAGTCGCTCAGATGGTTCGAAGACGGGTAGATTCTTTGAGAAAGAAGAGTCCGACCTTGAGCCTTCAGAAAGCATCCATTTTGGCGGCTTTTGATTTAGCCAGCGATCTCATCAAATCAAAGAAGAAATCCTCTGAGCATAGAGCTGCAGTGCTCTCCAAGGCTCAGAAGCTTCTTGAAAAAGTCGAATGGGATCTTCAACTGAGTCGCTAAATCAGATTAAGCGCCAGATTCGTGAGGCTTGGAAAGCTTCTTTTCCGAAAGACGCTCAATTCAGAGCCCAGGCGAGCGAAGCGGTCTGTAATACTCTGTTGGGGCATCCCCAATTTAAAAATGCCAAAAGAATAGGGATCTTTGCCGGAAGAGATTCTGAAATTGATCTCCTAAATCTGTTTTCATTCACAAAAAGACCTTTTTCACTCCCTAAGACGGTCCCGGAGACGAAGGGCCTAAAATTTGTCGATGTTTTCTCAGTGGATGAGCTGAAGCCTGGAAATTTCGGTATTTTGGAACCTGGGGGCTCTCTCGAAACTGATATTTGGGGCCCGGAAGACCTCATTTTAGTCCCGGGAGTCGCCTTTGATCAGTATGGTAACCGAGTGGGGAATGGAGCCGGGTACTACGATCGGTTTTTATCTCAGAACCCCCTACCCAAGCGTTGGGGGATTGGTTTCCATCAACAATTTCATGACCAAGAGCTTGCCCATACGCATCATGATGTTAGGATGGGTGCCATAGTTACAGAATGCGGTTTTTTTCCCGCTAAGAAGGTTGAGTCATAGGCATGGTTCTTTTGTATTTTGCGGATATCTTTGGAAAGCCCGGGCGAAAAGCCGTCCGGCATGTTCTTCCAGAACTCAAAGAAAAATACCGGCCTGATTTTATCATTGGTAATGCTGAAACCTCGCTGGGGAAAAGGAATCAATAAACGCACTTTCAATGAAATGCGAGAGATGGGTTTCGACCTCCTTACTTCGGGGAATCACATTTGGGATAACAAAGAAGTTCTCTCGCTTTTTGAAACAACAGATCGCATTCTTCGTCCGGCCAATTTTCCCGAACCCCCGAGAGAGCGGTGCCCTGGTCGTGGACATGTTATTTTAGAGAAAAATGGTCATTCGCTTCTCGTAATCAACTTAATGGGTCGTGTTTTCATGGACGACATCGAGTGTCCTTTTATAGAAGTCGACAGAATACTCGCCCAACAAAGAAACCCAGTTTCTATTTTGGTCGATATGCACGCTGATGCCACTAGTGAAAAGTACGCAATGGGGTGGCACTTGAATGGGCGCGTATCGGCAGTGGTAGGAAGCCACTCCCACGTGCAGACTGCAGACGAACAGATTTTACCCGGTGGAACGGCTTATATTACTGATGTGGGAATGACCGGGGCTTTTGGCTCTGTCATTGGAATGAAGCCCGAAGAAGTGATTAGAAGATTCATGACCAAAAGAAGAGTCATGGTCCAGCAGTCAAAAGACAACCCCGGAGTATCCTTTGTGGTGATAACGATTAATGACCAACACAAAGCCACAAATATTGAAAGACACCGATACTCAGTCACTGGCCTTGATGTGGACGAAGGAGAGCTTGATTGATTTCAGCACCGGAACAACTCAAAGAATTGAAGCGTGGCACCCAAGAAATTCTGCCCGAGAAGGATTTTGTCGCCAAACTCGAGAAGTCTGTAAAAACAGGGAAGCCTTTGGTGGTGAAGGCAGGCTTTGATCCGACTGCTCCCGACATTCATTTGGGACATACCGTTCTCATCCAAAAGATGTCTCAATTCCAAAAGTTGGGCCATACGGTGGTGTTCTTGATTGGAGACTTCACTGGGTTAGTGGGGGACCCGTCTGGAAAATCAAAAACTCGTCCTCAATTGACTCGCGAAGAAGTCTTAAAAAATACAGAAACCTACAAGACCCAAGTTTACAAAATTTTAAATCCCCAGAAGACAGTGATTCGATTCAATAGCGAGTGGCTTGAAAAAATGACAGCTTATGATTTTGTTCGCTTAGCCTCTCATGCGAATGTTGCTCGGATGTTAGAGCGCGAAGATTTTAATCGCCGTTACAAGGAAGGTCAGAGCATTTCTCTTCATGAATTCATTTACCCGCTGCTTCAGGCCTACGATTCGGTTGCTCTAAAAGCAGATGTGGAACTGGGCGGAACAGATCAAAAGTTTAATCTGCTCATGGGGCGACAACTGATGCAAGATTACCAATTAGAGCCACAGGTCTGTATCACGATGCCTCTTCTCGAGGGGCTAGACGGGGTTCAGAAGATGAGTAAATCGCTCAACAATTACGTTGGGGTGAACGAATCTCCGGACCAAATTTATGGAAAGCTTCTCAGTTTGCCCGATTCCATGATGCGAAAGTATTTCGATTTGCTCAGCAGTCTTGAAACTCAAGCTATTGAGAATATTTTTTCAGAGTTAAAATCCGGAAAGCGTCATCCAAAGGCAGTAAAATCAAGCTTCGCAAAAGAAATTGTTGCTCGGTTTCACTCTTCTTCTTTGGCAGATCAAGCAGAAGCAAACTTTGAAAAAGTTTTTGCCAAGAAGGAAGTTCCCGATGAAATGCCGGAGTTTTCGCAAAAGTTTGGTGATGGACTGGTTTGGATACCAAAACTGCTTCAGGACATCCAATTTGCTGCGAGCACGAGCGAAGGAAAAAGACTCTTATCCCAAGGGGCTGTCCGTTTAGATGAGTCGGTCTTGAAAGAAGAAAAGGTGCAAGTAGAAAAAGAGAAAACCTATATTCTCCAGTGTGGAAAGAGAAAATTTGCTCGTATTAAATTTTCTTAATTACTTTCTTGGGCATCGCCCGCAGCCTCAGTCTTCGGAAGTATTTGGAGTTCCCGACCAAAGTTTTTCTCACGGTATTTCGCAATTTTACTGTCTCGATACAAAGCTAACTGGTTAGGTCCCATCGCATTGAAACTGATATCTCCCCATGAATAAAACAGTGCTTTAGAGTTTAGGCGGCCACCAGTGACTGTAAAATCTGGAATCCCCAACTCTTTAATGAGGTATTCCTCCCAAGTCCCCAAGGGAGAGGGGCCAAACGGAAAAAGAGCTATTTTCTTAGACCGGATTTTCCCCGAAAAGGGCTCTTGAAGGATAATGAGGGCGGCCCCGCTGTGGCGGTAATAGATTTTAAGGCCCATTCCGGGATAGGAAAGGCCCTCTTCAATTTTTAAGGACTTGAGCTCGTCAGTGTCAGAAACAGAAATTTTTTCAGAGCCTTGCGGATTTTGTTTGCGGGTAATGGATAGGGGATCCCCCAACTTGACCAGTCTATTTATCCCCGTAAAGAGGCTGACCTCGTAGGAGGGGGCGTTGGCCAAAACAACAGTGCTAAATCCCAAGACCAGTTTTTTAATTAAGGGGGGCATATAAATAAATTTTACCATGAAGCAAAAGGAGTCTTGCCTAAAGCCGGTAGTCCAGGATAAATACTAACGCTCATCGTCTATGGGGGCCGCTAGCTCAGTTGGTAGAGCACATCCCTTTTAAGGATGGGGTCGATGGTTCGAATCCATCGCGG
>RFNV01000224.1 GCA_009927005.1 Pseudomonadota bacterium | reverse complement strand
CTATTAAGGATAGCGTAAACCCAGTCATTGCCGCCATGAAGCTCGTAATCAATGAGATGGTTTGAATATCCCGTCTCCAGTTAAAGGGAACATTTACAATATCTCCATCCTGCAACTTGGGGATTCTCCCACCCTCATTCATCAGATCCTGAAGATCCACATCAATCAGATCTTGTTGGCCTCTTCTTCGGATAGTAATTCCATTCAATTTGGAGTTATCCCCGTAACCTCCCGCATAAAGTATCGAAAAAAGAAGATCGGTTCCCTCAGGTACATAGTGCACTCCCTGTTGAGGAACAGCTCCAAACACCAGCACTCGGATAAGAATCTTTCCGTAACCCTGGCCATGAATAAACTCGCCAGATCCAGGCTGATGCGTCGGGGAGATCTGAGCAAACTTATCTTCAACAGACTCTGCTCGCACTTGAGTTGCGCCCAGAATGAGAACTCCTACCAATATACGGCAAAGAAATTTGTAGATCATGCCCCCCCCCTTATTTGCTTGGTGCACCAATCATTATACAGACTATTTCAAAGTCTTCCAATTCTGAAGCAGGTGAGCCATCAGACGAACCATAACTCCCGCTCCATGCTTTGATGAAAAATAATTTCTGTCTTTTCGATGATAAGCAGAGCCAGCAATGTCAAAGTGAACCCAAGGATATTTTTTATCAACAAAGAACTTCATGAAGGTGGCTCCTTTTTGAGAACCAGCTTCCCGTCCACCCGAATTTCGAATATCCGCATAATGACTTTTGAGATCTTCTTCGTACTCTTCGTAAAGCGGAAGCTCCCATACTCTTTCATCAGTGGCCTCAGCCGCCGATTTAATGAGTCCAATGAGTCCTTTATGAGTTCCCATAATTCCAGTTGTAACTGTTCCTAAAGCAACAACAACCGCTCCCGTTAAAGTAGCAAAGTCAACGATCGCTTGGGGATTCTGTTTTTGGGCGTACTCCAAAACATCTGCCAGCACTAATCTGCCCTCGGCATCTGTGTTAGTGATTTCTACAGTTTTTCCACTGACTGAACGTTGAATATCTCCCGGTTTTTGAGCTTTGCCTCCAGGCATGTTTTCCACTGCACCGATGTAGCCAATCACATTCACAGGGAGTTTCAGTTTGGCACAAGCCTGCATCACTCCGGCAACTGTGGCGGCTCCCATCATGTCATACTTCATTTCCTCCATTCGATCAGAAGGCTTCAAAGAGATTCCGCCTGAATCGAAAGTTACGCCCTTTCCAACAATCACAAAAGGACGATCTGTTTTGCGCCCACCTTTGTGTTCCATCACAATCAGTTGGGGCTCCTGAGCTGAACCTCTCGCTACTCCAAGGAGTAACCCCATACCTTCTTTTTCCATCTCTTTGGTTCCCAAAATCTGGCAGGTCAGGCCGTTGCTCCGAGCCATTTCCTGGCAGAGACGACCCAATTCTTTAGGAGTTAAAGCATTTCCTGGCTTATCCCCTAATAAACGAGTGAAGAAAATCGACTCAACAAGGGCACGCGCTCTATCTTTCGCTTTCTCGTAATCTTTTCCTTTGATTCCAACTAATTCAATACCCTGAGGATAAAACAGACTTTTGTCTTCTTTCTTAAACTCTCGGTACTCATAACTGGCTAAAAGATAGCCCTCACAAAATGCTTGAAGAGAGTAAGCTCGTTTGGATTCTCTAACCGTATTAAGGATGCTTTGAATATCTAAGGTAACGTCTTTTAATTGTTCTTTTTTCTGAAAATGATAAGTAGCAGCTCCCACCTGACGCAAGGTATCCGTATCCAGAGCTGTTTTCTTGCCCAAACCAATAAGACCCAGGTTTGAAGCCGCTCCAAACCGGTAGGCTCTGATTAATAAGGTCTCATTCTTTTTTCCCCAGAAACATTGGGCGCCTTTGAGATAGTTTTCTAGGTCACCTAGCTCTTTCATTTTCTTGCCGGCGAATACGGGAAGTTCATGGGCAACGACTTCCTCCTTCTTTTCCTTGCCCTTCTCTTTGGGCTCCGCTTGAAAAAAAGCTAAAAGAGCAGCTGAGGGTGCCTGTGCTTTGCTGATGGGGTTTAAAGAAATTTCTGGTAGAGCCATGCTGAATCCTCCTCTTAATAAACGAATCGAAAACAGTTATTTTAAGGGAGTTCAGCTAAGATTGACAACGAATCTGAATATTTTTTATTGCGCGCTGGCTTGTACGAAATGAATGGAATGACCGATGGGGGAAGGAGAATAGGCCCCTTTTTTAAACGCCGAGATAAAAGTTCTGGCGTGGTTTTCATCTTGAAAGGTCAGCCTGTGAACCATGTCCAAATTCATCGTTTTCCAGAAAACCACCTCTTTACCCATTTCTTTGCGAGTCCATATATTTTCTAGAGCATCATTGTACTCGGGATTGACCCCAGGCTTTAAATTGAGCTGTTCTCTAGCAAACGAAACGGCCTGGATAGGGGATGGAAAAACTTTTACCTCAACGGTTGAATCAGTATTCACCCAACGCAAAACATAACGTGGGCCCTCTTTTGAAAGCGCTGCTCGTAGCGAAACAGGCTCCGTTTGTTTCCAGACAAACCGAACAAGAAGTACTTCACCGATGATGAATCCTATCAGAAGGAACTTTGAAATTTTTGAGTCAAACTTCAACACACCCTTTAAAGGAAGCAAGAAAAAGGCCGTTCTCTCGCAGTTTATTTTCCTCTTAGTTTCAAATACTTAACTTTTTCAGATTCTTAAATTCTCGACTAAGTTTTTTGCAGGTGCAAAGCCCGTATTCATTGAGTTTTCAGTTCTGTTTTGGTTGTCAGTCGCAACTAGTCAAGCCACTGTAATTAATGGCGTTTTAAGAATATTGGTCTGGGGCCAAATTGGGACCAGTTTTGAAGGGGGCTGAAAATCATTTTGGCCCAGAAAACCATGAAATCACGGCTAAATTAACGCTCCGCTCATTGGTTTGCTTGGCATGGGAGTTGCTCTAGGTGCTAATAACTCCTGAGATGGAAAACAAATTTTACTTAGGAGAGTTAGTAAATATTTGAGAGAGGGTTCCGGGATTAAGGGTCTTTCACTCCATTCATCCCCCCCAAACCTGTTGCTGAAGGCTTGAGATTTCGGTCAACCCTCTCTCTAAACAAATCTCTACATTTAGATAATTCCCCGATAAAATGAGTTCCTATGAAGCAGAGGATCATTCCCCTATTGATCGTGATGGGATTTGTCTGTCTTCTTGTGGGCAAATCTCTTTTCCAAAATCAGCTTCAAATCACAGATGCCTTGCGAGGTCCGGATGCTGAAGAAACCAAAGTCAGCTACCGGGGAGAATCTCTTAAAAAACTCACTTTTGGTTATGACAGTTTTCTAGCGAGTCTCCTGTGGATCCGCTTACTTCAAGAAGCAAAATATACCCCGATAAAAAGTAATTCTGTGAGTTGGGAATTTTCAGAAGTCGATGCTGTCACGACTTTAGATCCTAATTTTGATCCAGCTTACAATTTCGGCTCTCTTTATGTTTCATTTTTTCGTAGAGACAAGGTGGGGGGACAGCGAATTCTTGAAAAGTGGGTTAAACACGCACCTACTTTTTGGAAGCCCCATCACATGCTCGGGATGCACTACTTTTTGGAGTTGGGTGACTATACCCATGCAGCTCCCCACATTATCCGAGCCTCCCAATTACCCGATGCCCCTCCCTATATCGCATCCTTAGGCGTGGGATTGCTCGGTCAGGCAGGCGCAAGCTTTTTTGTCCTTCAATCCGCTTGTGAACTTTTTGAAGCTGCTACTGGACGCGAAGCCAGGATTCGTCTGGCAAGGAGAGTACGAGGTCTACGGTGGCATCTAGAGAAGCAAAGTTGGGAAAATGCTTTGATGGCCTTTAAAAAGAAACAGGGAGGAGCCCTTCCCCGTTCGTTAGCTGATCTGACTCGTTTTTTAAAAACTGAACCTGCTCGAGACATCAGTTCAGTCATTCCCCATCTGAAACAATCGGAACCGCTTCAGATTCTTTTTTCAGAAAAATTTCAATTCGCTCTGAGCAAGGATCGCAAAACCATAGAAGCTTTAAATCCGGCTCAGGCCCAGGAGTTTGAGAACATCGGCGTCTACCTACAAAAGGAATCACCATGAACACGGCAGATATTCTGATTCAGGGGGTCTCTAAACAATTCAGAACTGGCTTGGGTAAAAGCAAAATTGGAGTTCAAAACTTAAACCTTGAAGTCCCCAAAGGCCAGGTCGTTGGTCTTTTGGGCCCCAACGGCTCGGGAAAATCAACCACCATAAAAATGATCCTCGGTTTTCTAAGACCAACCAGTGGGAATATTCGGGTTTGTGGACACCAAGTTCCCAGTAAAATTACTCGCTCATTCATTGGCTACCTTCCAGAAAATCCAAGATTCCCAAAGTTTCTATCGGGGAGAACACTCTTAAATTTTTACGGAAGATTATTGTCGTTAACCGGAATAGAACTTGAAAAGCGCATAGATTTTTTGCTCGAGCTTGTAAACTTAAAAGCGGCGGGTGACGAAAAAGTTCAAGGATACAGCAAAGGAATGACCCAACGGCTAGCAATTGCCCAGGCTTTGATCAATAAGCCCCGCCTACTAATTTTTGACGAACCCATGAGTGGACTAGATCCGCTCGGCAGAAAAGACATTCGAAGCTTAATCGGTCGAATCCACTCAGAACTCCCCGAAGCGACCATTTTTTTTAGCTCTCACATTTTGGAAGACATCGAACAACTCTGTTCGATGGTTGCCCTTCTGAAAAAGGGCCAATTACAAACTTTCTGTTCAATTGATGAGCTCTTGAAATCAGACACTCAGAAATTTGAAGTCTCTGTCCGTAGCTCTAAAGAAACGGAAATAAAAACATTAACTGGGACCGATGAGTTAATCACTTTCTTGAATGAATCTAAGTCAAAAGGATTTTTCGTGAGCGGCATCAACTCCCAAAGGAAGACTCTCGAAGAGGCGCTCTTTAGAGATGGCAATTCACCAATCAAAATAGCTCGAACAAATTCTCCGGAGGCGCAACCATGAGGAAAGCACTCTCGATAAGTTTCATTACAATAAAAGAGCTCTTGCACGAAAGAGTCTTTTATCTCATTGGAGGTTTTGCTCTACTTGCAGTAGGGGTATCTCTTTTGTTAGGTGACTTAACTTATGCTGAACAATCTAAGATCACCCTCGACTTTCTCTTGGCAGGAATCGAGCTCACTAATCTTTTATTCTCAGTATTCATGGGTATCACTTTATTGCATCGGGAACTCAACCTCGGGTGGATCGCGATGGTTTTATCAAAACCCGTTTCCCGAACGAGTTTTCTCATGGGGAAATTTCTCGGTCAGGCATTTGTTCAAGGGTTGGTAATCTTGATGATGGGCTTCCTCACCTGGGGGCTTTGTTCAATGAATCAAATCACAATAGTGCCCACATCTCTTTTTCAAAGTCTCCTTTTGATGTTTTTTGAAGGCCTAATCATGAGTTCGATAGTATATATTTTTGCCGTAAATTTAGGAGCGCTTCTAGCAGCGGCAAGTAGCTTGGTGGTTTATGCTCTCGGAAACTTCACGACTGGAGCAGAGAGAACAAACCAAGCGCTACAACAAAGCTATGTTTGGATGGCCCTCAAAGCGCTCATCCCCAATTTTAGAATTCTGAATATGAAAACTTTAGCTTCCTATGGGCTTTCCATCGAATGGAATTTGGTTGGGATTCTTTTTCTCTACACACTTGTTTGCTGTTTCATGTATTTCTCCGCTGCAGCGGTGAGTTTTTCTAGAAGGGATATTTTCACTTGAACCTACTATTCGCCGCGCTTTTAGGTTTGATTTGGGGAAGTTTTTTTAATGTCTGTATTTTACGTATTCCTCACGGCAAGTCTGTAATCCGAAATCGTTCTCATTGTCCTTCGTGCAAAAAGGCTTTGAAGTGGTACCACAATATACCCGTGCTTAGTTTTCTTGTGCTTCGCGGAAAGTGTGCTTTTTGCCAAAGCAGCATTTCAATCCAATATCCCATTGTGGAAATCGCCTCCTCTATAATTTTTTCTTACCTTTGGCTGGTCTACGGATGGTCTTTGCCTTGGTTATTTTATACGGTGTTTGTTTCCATGCTCCTCATCATAACGGTGATTGATCTTCAGCACATGATTATTCCGGATGAACTCAGTTTGTCGGGAATTCTTTTAGGGTTTCTCTCTGTATTTTTCACCGGGGACATGGCTTGGTGGGAGTCTCTCCTTGGAGCTGCTCTTGGAGGAGGAATTTTTTTAGGAATCGCGATGCTATATGAAAAAATGGCCAAACAGGAAGGACTCGGGGGCGGTGATATTAAATTATTGGCCATGATAGGAGCTTGGTTGGGAATTCAATCGATTTTAGTAGTGATTGTCATTTCTAGTGCCCTGGGTTCAGTCGTGGGCCTTTCCCTAATGTTGTTCAAACGAAAAAATTTAAAAACTGCAATTCCCTTTGGACCTTTCCTTGCCGTTGCGGCTATTATTTATTTAATTTGGGGTGTCCCTATCAGACAGCGGTTATTTCCAGGGCTTTAATTTGGGGTTGGCATGAAAAAGTCACCGATGATTGTGTTGGCAGGAGGAAATGGCTACATCGGTGGCACTACGGCTTTTGCACTGCAAGAGGCGGGCTTTGTTCCAGTAATCATCGACAATTTTTCAACAAGCAAGAAGGGAGCTTTTAATGATTTTGAAGTTCTTGAAGCCGATCTGACCGACTTTTCACAAACCCAAAGGGCCCTCAAAAAGATCGGTCCGGTAGCTGGGTTGATTCACTTTGCAGCAAAAGCTCTCGTTCCCGAAAGTTTTGAGATTCCAGGCCTCTATTATAAAAACAATCTGCTCTCTACGGCCAATTTAGCGGAACTCTCTGTTGAATTAGGAATTCCTATTTTTCTCCACTCTTCGAGTTGTGCAGTTTACGGAGTCCCAAAGTCTGTTCCGATTTCAGAGAATTCAGAGCTTCACGCCAGTTCCCCCTACGGGGACACAAAAATAATGGCTGAGATCTTACTTGATCGATACCGGCAGATGGGGAAATTTAAAGTGCTTCATTTAAGATATTTTAACCCAGCCGGTGCCTGGCCTAAGTACGATTGGGGCGAAGCTCACGATCCCGAGACTCACCTCATTCCAAATTTGATTTTATCTGCCATCAAAAATCAGCCTGTTTCTTTATTTGGCGATCAGTACTCGACCCCCGATGGATCCTGTATTCGAGATTTTATTCATGTCGTTGATTTGGCGGAGGCTCACGTAAAAACTCTTCAAATGCTTTTGGCAGGAAAAGCTATGCCGCCCTGCTTAAATATCGGTCGAGGCGAGGGTTCATCCGTTTTGCAAGTGATCCAAGCTGCCGAAAAAGTGCTTGGAAAAAAAATCCAAGTTAAAAAAGAGCCTGGAAGGGCCGGAGATCCGCCAGAGTTGGTTGCCGATGTCACCTTAATGAACAAAGTTCTGGATTGGACTCCAAGAAAAAGTCTTTCCAACATGATTGAAGATGATTGGACTTGGCGGTCTTCGACTGTAAAATAAGAGGTATGCAATCCTCTCCACAAACACTCCCCCAAGAAGGCTGGGAAAAGTGCAGTAGTTGTAAAAAGATGATCCCCTGGGGGGCCAAGTGGTACAAATGCTCGGTTTCCACCTGCAATCGGGTTCGATTTCACCTGCAATTTTGCAGCGTGGAATGTTGGGATGCCCATGTTCCTGGGCAGAACCATCGAACTGCCCACTGTACCGAGCAAAACGCTCCAAAAAAGGCATAAACTCCTTAAAATAATTCAAAATTAGCCTTTTTGTTGCTTGCCACCCCCATTTTCCTCCGGCATAACTTTGGGTTTTCTAAGCTAGATAGGGAGGAAAGATGCTTACAGTGATTTTTGCTCTGGCGGGTGTCGGAGTTTTAACGGCAGTTTATTTGTCGAATTTTGTGATGGCCCAGGATTGTGGAACTCAGAAGATGCAGGACATCTCAAACGCAATCAAAGAGGGCGCTGAAGCATTCCTGAGAAGAATGAATAAAACCATCCTTGTTCTAAGCTTGGTTTTTGCGGTTTTCCTCTACGTTTTCTATTTGAAATTCAAAGGTCAAGAAATTGCCATCAACATGACCATCGGCTTCCTCTTAGGAGCCTTGTCTTCTGCCCTGTCTGGTTTTGTTGGAATGTATGTTTCCATCCGTTCAAACATTCGAACAGCTGCAGCCGCCACAAATAGTTTGGCTAAAGCGCTTCAAGTTTCATTAAGAGGTGGAGCAGTTTCTGGCTTAGCTGTAACCGCACTCAGTCTTTTAGGGGTCGCCGGTCTCTTTGTTCTTTTCGGTGGAAAAGAAGATATGGGCGCCACAGAGTTAAAGAACATTGCCCTTCAATTGGTCGGTTATGGATTCGGTGCTAGTTTTGTAGCTCTCTTCGCTCAATTAGGTGGCGGGATTTACACAAAAGCTGCTGACGTCGGAGCCGATCTCGTTGGTAAAGTTGAAGCAGGAATCCCAGAAGACGATCCAAGAAATCCAGCAGTAGTTGCCGATCTGGTTGGCGACAACGTGGGAGACTGCGCTGGTCGTGGAGCAGACTTGTTCGAATCCACCGCTGCTGAAAACGTCGGAGCGATGGTTCTTGCATCATTCTTAGCAATTAAAAACCCCAATATTCCTGCAACCGTAGTTTTCTTCCCTCTCGTTGCTCGAGCTTTTGGGATCGTAGCTAGTATCGTTGGTCTCTTCGCGGCAAAAATGAAAAATGAAGAGCAAGATCCAATGGAAGCCTTAAATAAAGGGTACTATGTAACCACGGTCCTTGCGATTGCTGGCTTTTATGCCGCAGTTCAATGGTTGCTCAAATTCCCTGGAGCAAATTGGTACTTTGCTTGCGGAGTGGTTGGCGTACTCACAAGCTTTATTTTCGTTTGGATTACTCAGTATTACACCGAGTACAAATACCGACCCGTTCGTTCGATTGCGGATAGCTCCTTAACAGGTCCTGCTACCAATATCATCAGCGGAATTGCAGTTGGCCTAGAGTGCACAGCTGCTCCAGTTCTGGTTATTTCTCTCGCTCTCTACCTTTCTTATTGGATGGGTAATCAAGCGCTTCCTGAAGGGGGGCTCTTCGGAACAGCCGTTGCTACGATGGGAATGTTATCCACTGCAGCTTATGTTCTTGCGATGGATACTTTCGGGCCTATCACTGACAACGCAGGCGGAATCGTAGAAATGTCAGGTCAGCCAGAAGATATTAGAAAGCGCACTGACCGATTGGATTCTGTTGGTAACACAACAAAAGCTCTGACCAAGGGCTACGCAATTGGAAGTGCTGCTCTTGCTGCTTTCTTGCTCTTCTCAGCTTACATGGATGAGATTACCGATCTTACCGGCAAAGCCTTCACCTCTGTTGACTTGGCAAAGCTGGAAGTTTTCATTGCAGCGCTCATCGGAGCAACGCTGGTTTTCGTATTCTCAGCTCTTGCGATTAAAGCTGTCGGTAATGTAGCAGAGACAGTGATTAAAGAAGTCCGTCGTCAGTTCAAATCCAACACTGGAATTATGGCGGGAACAAGCAAGCCGGATTACGGCTCATGCGTAGACATCGTAACCAAAGGCTCCTTAAAGGCCATGGTCGCTCCCGGGGTTCTTGCGGTTACAGTCCCCATCGCTGTTGGATTAATTTTCCGAGGGCTTGCAACTCCAGAACAAGCCGGTTTGGGAGCAGAAGCAGTAGCTGGCTTCTTAATGGTTGGAACTATCACCGGCATATTGATGGCAACTCTGCTTAATAACGCAGGGGGAGCTTGGGACAACGCAAAGAAATATATTGAAACTGGCGTTCACGGTGGAAAACGATCTGATGCCCATAAAGCGGCGGTTGTTGGAGATACTGTGGGAGACCCCTTTAAAGATACAGCGGGGCCTTCCTTACACGTTCTCATTAAGCTTTTATCCACCATTACTCTGTTAATGGCTCCGCTCTTTATCTAATTGGACTAAAGAGTGGCTAAGTCGGCTTGATCTGTTATCCTAAGTCTTGTTAGGCTCTGAGTTTTAAGAGTGCTAACAAGACTAGGAGAACAGAAATGGAAACCACGCTTTGGGGAACTTTTCTACGCGGTGGCTGGATCATGTGGCCGCTGCTTGTTTTTTCAATCATTAGCTGGACTATTATTTTTGAAAGAATCGTTTTCTTTCTCACTTTTCGCCCAAAACTAAGACACTTAGCTGACTCCCTCAATCAGAGTGTTCGCTCGGGGGATTTAGCAGCCGCTCGTCAAATTTGTCACACCCAACGACCAGAATTAAGCGACCTCTTTTTAGGGGCTATCGATAACAAGCGCTCAAGAGAGCTTTCCGAACGTACCGTGGAAAGAAGCCGACTAAGACTCATGGGCTACTTGAAAAAGAATCTTTGGATATTGGGAACCATTGGGAGTGCTAGTCCCTTTGTGGGCCTCTTGGGAACGGTTGTCGGGATTATTCGTGCCTTTCATGACATGGCTGAAAAAGGAGCGGGTGGTTTCACTGTCGTTGCAGCTGGTATTTCCGAAGCACTAATTGCAACTGGCGCAGGCCTTATTGTCGCTATTGTTGCTTTGCTGGCCTACAATATTTTCATAAACGCAGCGAACCAAACCCTCAGCGGAATGAAATTAACCTTGGACGAGCTTTTAGACTTATCTCACGATAAATCAGTAACTCAAGCTTAAGGGGTATTTAGTATGGCCGTTCGTATTGGTGATTCTGAAGAAGATTCCATTGTAGCCGAAATTAATATCACTCCCCTTACCGATATTTTTCTCGTGCTACTCATCATTTTTATGATTTCCAGCTCTGCAATGCTAGAGGGGGGATTAAATGTAAAACTACCCTCTGCAAAATCCAGTGCAGTCGCTCAAAACTCAGCGGGAAATCCCATTTACGTGACGATCAATAAAGAAGGTCAAATTCTTGTTGATAAAGAAACGACCGATGAAAAAAGTTTATCCCAATCAATCAAAGCTGCATTGGCTAAATCATCAGAAAAAATAGTTGTTATTCGAGGAGACGAATCTATTTTTCTGGGTAAAGCCGTAAAAATTATGGATGCCGCTCGCGATGCTGGGGCTGAGAAAATAGCGATCGCTACCCAGCCTTCCAAATAATCAATCAAACGGAATATACGTCGAATAAGGCATAATCAGGCGCTTCACCCTTTTTCTCGTATAGGGTTTTGCCTTTTTTGCTAATTTCAAAATACCTGCATCTCTGAGAGAGGGATGTTGGGTAATTCTTAAATAAATTTGCTGGGCTTTTTCCCTTGCTCCTTTTAAATCATAAATTCTTCCTTGGTATAAGAGCACTTCGAAATACTCGGGGGGATAGTGTTGATTCTGAACACTCTTCATTTTTTGCTCAATCGATTGTTCAGCCGATATCAACCAATTCAAAGACGAATCCAGATCTCCATCAATTCGTAAGTTTACTAACGCCGCTACGAGTGCTGCTTCTGGGGTAAAACTGTGTTCCATGCTTTTCTTGAGGCCAGCCAGCGCTTCATCGAAGTTTTCATCGAAAGCTGCAACAAAGCTTAAAATATACTCTTCTTTGGCTCTCCGTTTTGCTTCATCGCTAAACTGATACGGTGGAAGAACCATTTGGGAGGGTTGGAATCTTCCTGAAAATAATTCCGCTAAGTCATATTCGCGGTACCCTCTTAAATGAACTGGGCAATCCCCTTCCGCGAGATACAGTTTCATCGCTACGGGATCAACTACATAACTTTGAATGTTATAAACTTGAGAAACCGTTCGATTAACAATTTTCTCTTCATTCCAAAATCCATCGGTATGGTCACTCAGGGCTTGAACCCCATATTCGGGAGTTAGATTGTCTAAGCCCTTCCGGATTTTCTGGTCTAGAGTATTTCTCCTCCAAAAATTGTCCCAGTTCATCCGTTCTGTGGTGGCATAATCGGAGTTTTTTAGAGCTTCCGACTGAAAGAAATTTGAATGGCTTAGCACTCCCCCTTCGTCTCTTAACCACCGAATCCCATAGCCTTTGGGATTTGCCTCAAAAATGAAACCATCCTGAGTCTTTCCATCTGCTACGACAAAAGCCCACGAAGAGGCCAGGCGAGACTGCTTCAAAATCTGGGTGGCTTTCTCAAGTGTGTCAGCTTCTAAGAGTATCTTCTCAGAAATAACAAAAGGGAGAGACCCCTTCCAATCTGTTTGCACAGAATAGTGCTGGTGTAGAGAAACCGTAATTCCCGCTTCGTTGATTCCCGAAATGCCTGCTAAGGGAACTCCGGCCGAAGTAAATCCAATCGTCTTTAATCCTTTTTTAGGTTTGCTGACTTGAAGAACCGGATACCGATCCCAATAAGCCACTCCCGGGAAATCGAGATTTCTCCCATGAAGAAAACGATTTCCCTTTGCAATGAAACTAGAACAACCAAATCGAGGGGGTTGAGCGACAGGAATTCCTAACCGAGGATTTAATTTGATCCAATGCGCTTGAAGCATCGGCAAGAGATCCGGCAAAATCAATGTGGTGAGAAAATTTTCCTCCGGAATCCCACTTGCCTCAGCTACTCCCCGGACCCGCTCTCGAAGATTTTCTGGAATTTGAGAAACCAAAGCCCTTGTAAAAACAGCATCGATTCCCTTGCTAAAAATTTGATACCCCAGTTTCTCAATGGGGTTTATTCCCTGGGGATTGAGAATGCGTCTAAAAAACCCATAATAAAATGGAGCCATCCCAAGAGAAACCGAGTCCCCCAGCTGCTCCGCGTGCTGCTGTCCCATTTGGACATCCGATCCCTCAACGAAAATCACTTGGGTTTTTCGAGTGGGGTAGGGATGCAGGTTGTTCTGAGAATTTTTCATACCATGGTATACTTTGCGTCATGGCTTACCAATCAGCATCTCATGAGAGACTCTTTCGACAAGCTATGCTCCATTTCCCTTGGCTTTTCTTAGCCCAATTACCAGAAGGGATTTTAAGCCTCATTCAAAAATATTTCGAAACCGAGTGGGCCAATTCCCCTAAACTCGCCTTTTTTATTTTGTATCCGCTTTCTTGTGCATCGACGGCAATTTGTTCTGCAGCCGCTTTCATCATCCTCAAAAACCCAGCTGAAGCTCGGATGTCTTTGCACTATCTTACCAAAGAACTAATTCCCAAAATGAAATATTTGATTCTGAGCTCTTGGCTTCTCGGACTCGTGATGATCCCAGCAACGCTCGCCTTTGTGCTTCCAGGGATCTGGGTACTGAGCCAGTATCTTTTTATTCCCTTCTGCATCGTAACAGCGCCCTCACAAGGCTTATCTGCTTATTTTAGTCTTTCCAAAAACATTACCGGTGAGAATCGACTAGTCTGTTTGGCAGCGGCTTTCTTAAGTTTTTTTGTGAGTCTTTGGTCCTATTTTGGAATGGGCCTTCTGTCTCATTGGATTTTTAACCCTGCTCTGCTTTTAGGAATAGAAGTGGTTCTAGGAATGCTGCTATCGGTGTTTTTAACCGCCTGGACAGCAACCCTTTACTTGGAGGTTTCAAAAAAATGAAACAGCTGGCAGATACTCTTAGCTCAGTTCTTGAAAAAGCACCTTGTTGGGCTGAAGCCCGATTTCACAGAAGGCAAAGCCAGTCCTTGCAGGTTCAAAAAGGGCTCGTAAAACAAGCTAAATCGAGTATTACTGCTGGCATTGGAATCCGATGTTTAGTGGACGGCGCATGGGGTTTTTCTTCTACTTCTAATTTGACCGCCGCAGCTATTGAACAAGCTCTGAAGCGCGCATTTGAATGTGCCCGCTCCCTCAGCGAAGTAAAAAAAGCTGCGGTTAAGAACCTCCCTCAGATTTCTCTGGCCCAAGGAGAGTACAATCTTGCGGGATATGAAGAACTCCAAAAAATGTCTCTTGAGGAAAAAATGTCTGCTGTCTTGACGGCAGAAGCGAAAACGCGAGGCCGGTCCTCCCTCATTCAAACTTCTACCTGTGGTTACAACGAACAATTTGAAGACAAAATCGTCGTCACTACCGATGGGGCAAAAGCACTTTCTCGCTTGTGTCGAAATGAAATGCGCTTATCCGCTATCGCGGCTGATCATGGAGAAATGTCTGAGGGGCAACACACCGTGGGAAGAACCGGAGCTTGGAATTGTTTATTCACCGAGCACTCCATAGACCAAATGGGTGAAGAAGCTGTGAAATTGGCAGTTGATCTGCTCAACGCTCCCAAAATACCGGGAGGGCTTGCAACCCTGATCCTCTCTCCCGCGATGGTTGGACTTTTATCTCATGAGGCAATTGGCCACACCGTGGAAGCAGACTTTGTTTTATCGGGTTCCGTTGCCCAAGGGAAAATCGGACAAAGGGTCGCAAGTCCTCTAGTAAATCTGTGCGATGCTGGTTTTGTTGAGGGTCACCCGTTTGCAGGAGGTGCTCTTTTAGTAGATGATGAAGGAGTTCCAACCCAAAATACAATGATTATCAAAGAGGGGATTTTAGAGTCTTATCTTCATAACCGCGAATCAGCAGCTGCTTTTGGAGTTGCTCCCACTGGAAATGCAAGAGCTTGGCTGTATCAAGATGAACCCCTTATTCGAATGAGAAACACGTTTGTTCTTCCAGGAAATCAAACCCTGCAGGAAATGATTGAAAGCACTGAAGATGGTTATCTAGTGGATTGCCCATTAGGGGGGCAAGCAGACGCAACCGGTGAATTTATGTTCGGAGCGCAGAAGGTCATGCGAATCGAAAAAGGTAAAATCACCAAACTGTTTCGTGGCGCGACTATCTCAGGACAAGCCTTTGAAGTTCTGTCCTCTGTCGATGCGGTATCAAAGGAATTTTTGCTAGATTTGGGAGCTGGCTACTGTGGTAAAGGCCAGCCCGCCAAAGTAGATGCGGGCGGTCCCTACATACGATGCAAAGCCATGATTGGGGGAGTTCAGGAATAAATGGATGCCTTAAAAAAAGAACGAAAACAATTAGAAGAAGCTGGAGCCCGTCTCATTTCAGAGGCATGTAAAGCCGGAGCAGATTCAGCTGAAGTCTGTGGGAGTTTTGGACACAGAAATAAAATCGCTCTTGAAAAACAAGATTACCATTTGGCTTCTTCTGACGAAGGCTATCAATTAGGCTTAAGAGTTTTGAAAGGTGAACGCCAGGGATTTACTTCTACGAACAGCCTCGATCCCAAAGAACTCAAGGAAGTAGCTTTAAGAGCTGTCGAGATTGCTGGCTTTTCACCTGATAATCCCTTTTTTTCGATTCAAGCGAGTTCTCCACAAAAATCCCAACCCCATCTTAATTTGTGGGATCCCGCTCTGGCCCAAATTTCTCTCCAAACCCAAAAGGACTGGATAGAGTGGATGCGAAAAGAATTTCTCAAAGATAATCGCATTCGTCTAAACGAAGGAAGTCTCGAAGTCGGCAAAGGCCTCAGCCTCTTAGTGAACTCAAAAGGCACTCATCACGTTGAATCTGAAACCAGTTGTGTTTGGAGTTTAATGGGAATGGCTTCGGATAAAGATGTCCTCACCAGTTTTGATTATTTTAGTCATTTGTCCCGACAAGCACTTGGCATTGGTGAAATCATCATCAAAACGACTTCTCAATTTAGAGAATCTCTTTTGAAAAATCTAAAAATTGGCGAAGCAAGAAGCTACCGGGGATTTGTCTTCTTTTCGCCCCGTGCAGTTTTAGATATTTTATTAGATTCCGTGATGTACCACCTGAACGGCAGAGTCCTCCTAGATGGCAGCAGTCGTTGGAAATTAGAAGACAAGGAAAAGGTTTTACTGAGCTCGGCACTGACGCTCATGGATACTGCTTGGCTTTCCGATCGCTTTAGCTGTGGTCTGTTTGATCGAGAAGGAACCCCAACGCAAGAATTAGAATTATTTTCGGAAGGGAAATTAAAAAATTTTCTTTTAGATAATTACTCCGCAAAGGGTCTGCACCAAACATCGAACGGGCATGCGGTCGGAGGAGCTTCGAGCCTTCCCACAGTAGGCTCCCATAGCCTTTGCCTGCGTGGGGGAACTAAACCTCTGCAGACGCTCTTAAAGGAAGCTGATCCGTCTTCTCAAGGAGTCCTTTGGGTCAGCCGTTACTCAGGCCAAACCGATCCCGTAACCGGCGACTTTTCGGGAATCGCCAAAGGCGGGGAATGGTGGGTGAATGGCGAATTTAAATATTGTGTGAAAGAAACTCTCATTTCCGGAAACGTATTTGAGTGTTTAGGATCCGCCCTCATCGCTCTGTCAGCAGAGACGGCAGTCGTCGACTCTTCGGGCGAAAGTCCCAGCGCCGTGATTGATGGCATTTCTGTAACGACTGTTTAGCACATAAAAACAATTACTTAAAACATATTGTCTCGGCGCGTAAAAAACTGTTGAATTTGGCTAGAGATTTGGTAAGAAACGGTCCACTTTGGTTCCCCCAAATAAACCAAAGTGGTTTCAACCCAAACCCAAATTAAAGGGCGTTCGAGAACAAATCTCGGACGCCTTTTAAACTTTTTGGGCGAATGAGATTTGCCGTTTTTCCTCTGGGCGTTTATTTTCTGTGATCTCATGTTTGAATCACTGACACAAAAACTTTTAGCTTCTTTACGATCTATTGGTAGCCGAACCCGATTAACCGAAGACGTTGTCGATGAAGTTTGTCGCCAACTCAAAACAAGTCTTCTAGAGGCGGACGTGAATGTAAAAGTCGCTAAAGACTTTATTGATTCCGTTAGAAAAAAAGCGCTGGGGGTTGAAGTACAAAAAAGTCTGTCCCCCGAACAACACTTTATTCGAATTGTTTACGAAGAGCTGTGCTCAATGATGGGAGGAAAAGCAACTCCTCTAAACTTCCGAGTTCGGCCACCCGCTGTAATTATGGTGGTTGGTTTACAGGGTTCTGGAAAAACAACGAGCGTTGTTAAATTAGCTCGCAATATTCGAGAAGTTCAGAAGAAGTCGCTCTTAGTGGCTTCCGTTGACGTCTACCGGCCAGCTGCAATCGAACAACTTGCTACGCAAATTAAAGGCTTAGGGTACGATCACTTTGACAGTTCGGTGATGGAAGCCCGTCCTAGAGCCATTTTAGCTAAAGAAGAAGCGATTAAACAAAATGCGGAAGTGCTTTTAGTCGATACGGCCGGCCGACTTCATGTCGATAAAGAAATGATGTCTGAGATTCAAGAGTTGGTCTCCGTTTTTTCTCCGATTGAAATCTTACTAGTGGTGGACTCCATGACGGGGCAAGATGCGGTTAAAATCGCAACTTCTTTCCAAGAAGCTGTGCCGGTGACCGGAGTGATCTTAACCAAAATGGATGGGGACTCCCGAGGAGGCGCTGCTTTATCGATACGGGCAGTAACCGGTTGCCCGATCAAATTCGTCGGAACGGGAGAAAAGTCTACTGACTTTGAGTTATTTCACCCCGACCGTATAGCTTCCCGAATTTTGGATATGGGGGACTTACTTTCCCTGGCCGAGAAAGCGGAGACCACTTTCGATAAAACCGAAACAATAAAAATTGCCAAAAAGATTAAGAAAAACGACTTCACTTTGGCTGATTTTTACGCCCAACTTCAACAGATTAAAAAGATGGGAAGTTTTGAAAACCTGCTGAAATTCCTTCCGGGAGCCGCCGGTTTAAAACAACAATTTCAGAATCTTACGCCACCAGACGCTGAAATCAAACGAATTGAAGCAATCATTCAATCGATGACTCCCGATGAACGAATTGATTACAATCTATTAGATGGGTCTCGCCGTCGGAGAATCGCGGCAGGAAGCGGAACTCGGGTAGAGGACATAAATAAGCTCATGAAGCAGTTTCTTGAGGCCCGTAAGATGATGACTCGACTTACAAAATCGCCTATGGGCAAACGCCGAGGACTGTGGTAGGAAGTAGCCAAAGTAGCGGGCATGTACGCTCAAGTGGAGGCAACTTTAAATGGCGACAGTGATTCGTTTTTCACGACATGGAAGTAAGAAAAAACCTATTTATCGAATTGTAGTGCAGCACAATCGCGCACCTCGAGATGGAAAGTTCATTGAACACATTGGGAATTTCAATCCAATCAAAGGGAGCGAAACTCTTTTGGTTAAGCGCGACCGATTGGAATATTGGATGAGTGTTGGGGCTCAAATGTCTGATTCAGTTCGGACTACTTTGAAACCCAAGCTGAAGGAATGGCAAGCTTCTGCACCAGCAGTTGAAAAAGCGCCCAAAGCACCTAAAGCTCCAAAAGAAAAGAAAGTAGCAGCTCCTAAAAAAGCTGCAGGAGCTTCAAAAAAAGCGGCTCCAAGGAAATCACCTGAAGCCTAATCAGGAGGGATCTCATGGGTACACAATCAGATAAGCCAGAAGAACTAAGACATTTAGTGGAGATTATGGCCAAAGCGCTGGTTGATTATCCTGAGCAAGTGAACGTCGCTGAAATCGAAGGGGAGCAAACCACCGTTATCGAATTAAAAGTCGCAAAAGAGGACTTGGGTAAAATAATTGGTAAAGAAGGTCGAACAGCCCGTTCGTTAAGAACCATTCTGGGGGCAGTCTCCACAAAGTTGCGCAAGCGCTCTGTTTTAGAAATTCTTGAGTAGTTCCTCATTGAAGTTAATTGAAATCGGAAAAATTTCGCGCCTTCATGGCTTTGAAGGCGCTTTAGTTGTTTTCACCTCCAGCGGAAAAGAATCTTCCTTGGGTGAGTTAGACACGGTTTGGATTGGAGCTGCCCCCGACAAGGCAGCTTCTTATTCTCTTGAATCTGCCAGTTGGATGCCTAAAGGGTGGAAAATTGAACTGTCTACCGTCGATTCCGAAGCAACAGCAAAGGCTTTGGTTGGCCTCAGCGTTTTTGCGGATCGAGAATCTCTCCCCTCCTTAGAGGAAAATGAGTTCTACGTTTCTGATTTAGTTAATTTGACGGCCTATGATCGCACCACTAAAAAAATGATTGGGCGCTTTATCGCCTTAGAAGAATCATCTTCCGACAAGTCCATTAAAGCCAGTTGTTGGTTATTTGAAACAAAAGAGGGTCCCTTATCGATACCCGCAGTGGCTCATTTTATCCATTCAGTGGATTTAAAAGAAAAAAAAATCTGGCTGCATAATTTACAGGATCTTCCGTGAGCCAGCGACACTTTCACTTTATTACTTTGTTTCCAGAAGTAATTGAAAGCTGGATGGGCGCAAGCATCCTGGGACGCGCAAAAGATAAGGGCATTTTTAATTATTCCGTTTATCAGCTTCGAGATTTTTCCCAAGACAAATACCGCTCTGTGGACGATGTAGCTTACGGTGGTGGCGGGGGCATGGTCCTCAAAGTCGATTGCTTAGTGAGCGCTTTAGAACACATTCAATCTCAGATTGGATCAGAGAAAAGCAGAGTCATCTATTTTTCACCTGCAGGACGAACCTTAAATCAAAATACTTTAGACAATTACCTCACTGCTAGCTCCGAAGCTCATTTAATTTTGGTCTGTGGCCATTACGAAGGGGCCGATCAACGTTTCATAGATAGCTGGGTAGATGATGAAATCTCATTGGGAGATTTTGTTCTAACAGGTGGGGAGCTCCCTGCCCTAGCGTTTGCAGATTCCTTGTGTCGTCATCTCGACGGCACTTTGAAAGAAAAGGAATCTCACCAAAATGAGTCGTTTTCATTATCCCTAAAAGGCAAACGGCTTCTCGAATACCCCCACTATACTCGTCCAGCCGAATTTCGCGGACATAAGGTTCCAGAAGTTTTGCTGAGCGGTGATCACCAAAAAATATCAGAATGGCGACTAAAAGAAGCTCTCAATCGAACTCAAACTCGACGCCCCGATCTCTTGGACTAAAAGGTTGGGGAAAGAAAAGATAAATTTCTAACGGTAACTCCCCGAATTCCTGGCTTCCCGCCAATAAACGGGTCGGGGCTAGGTTTTTGGGTCGATCCCAGACTTCAACTAAGACGGTAATCGCCCCTTCCTGCCTCTCTTCAAATACAAAAGCAGGAACCTCAATTTCGTTGGATAAGTCGGTTGGGGTGCTCTGAGTCCAAATCACCTCAATCTCATTTCGAACGGTGATTTCCAGAAAAAGCTGCTTTTTTGCCAGCCAGTCTCTAAAATCAGGGGACTGCCTGATGACGCTCGGAACAACAACATTAATCAATTGATTTTCATTTTTGGACCGAGACTGGCAGGCACTGACTCCCAATCCCAAAGCTAAAATAATCAGACTTGGTGTTATAATTTTCATTGCCCCGAACGTTGTTCAATTAAAAGGCCAACTATTTCAGGTTCACAGGCAGTTATCCGATACAAACTATTTGGAACCGGGGTTGGAAAATCGGTTTCTTCTTCTGACTTAAACCCTGAAAATGCTTCCTGAATCCCGCTGAAAATGGGAGTTGACAGGAACTGGGAAGAATAGGACAAGAGGGGGATTATTTTTAGCGATATGGCTCACGGACGTGTCGCCCGGTAATAAGCTAAGGGGCTTATTTTACTGGTTTTTAACTCGTGAGGTAGACCAGAAAGCTTGGCTACTTCTTGCTTTCTGCGGAACGATAAGTTCGGAGTAAATCAGAATGTCCATGGAAAATCCCGGTGTGGGAGAGCAATTAGGAACACGAAATAAAACTAGAGCTGGATTAACCCCAGAGACGAAGGGAAAAGGAATCTTGTTTCAACGAAAAAAATTAGCCGTTAAGGAATTACCTCAGTTACCTGCTGAAGATAAAGATTTAGAAGAAGGTGGAGAACGCCTTCAAGAGGGCGGAAAAACCTTCTCCCAACTACTTGAAGAGACCTCTAAAGGCCCTCGCTTTCAAGAAGGCGAAGTAGTTGAAGGAACCATTGTCAAAACATCCAAAGATTTTGTAACAGTCGACATCGGATACAAGTCCGAAGGTCAAATCAACTCTCAAGAGTTCCTAGATTCTAAAGGCGAACTTGCTTTAAATCCTGGAGAACACGTTCTTGTTTACATCGAACGAGTAGAAGACGACGAAGGTCGCCTTGTTCTTTCCAAGGAAAAAGCGGATGTTCTGCGTGCTTGGGATGAAATCAGCGAAGCTTGTGAAAAAGATGAATTAGTAGAAGGTACCGTAGTCGCTAAAGTAAAGGGCGGCTTGTCGGTTGATATCGGAGTGAAGGCCTTCTTGCCAGGCTCTCAAATCGATATTCGCCCCACCAAAAACTTGGATCAATATTTAGGTAAAACCTACAAATTCAAGATCATTAAGTTCAATAAAAAGCGTGGAAACATCGTTCTTTCTCGCCGCCTCCTCATGATGGAAGAGCGAGCTCGAATGAAAGAACAAACCTTGTCTCAAATCACCGAAGGCATGGTTGTTGAAGGAACCATCAAAAACCTCACTGAGTATGGTGCTTTTATCGACTTGGGTGGATTGGATGGATTGCTCCACATTACAGATATGTCTTGGGGCCGAATTAAACATCCTTCTGAGCTCTTTAAAGTTGGGGACAAAATTAAAGTTAAAGTTCTCAAGTACGACGAAGAAAAAGAAAGAGTCAGCCTTGGCTACAAACAACTCCTTCCAGATCCGTGGAATACCGTTCACGAGCGCTACACGATCGGTATTCGCGTAAAAGGCCATATCGTCAGTCTCACTGACTACGGTGCTTTTGTTGAATTGGAGCCTGGAGTAGAAGGCTTGGTCCACGTCTCTGAAATGTCTTGGACCCAACGAGTAAAACATCCTTCGAAATTGGTAAACGAAGGGGACGTTGTCGAAGCGATTGTATTGGATATCGATACCGCTAACCGACGTATTTCAATGGGTATGAAGCAAATTGAGCCTAATCCTTGGGACATCATTGCTGAAAAATATCCTGCTGGAACTCGCTTGAAGGGCGTTGTGAAAAATACCACTGACTTCGGTATCTTTGTAGGCGTTCCCGAAGGTGTGGATGGTTTAATTCACGTCAGCGACTTGAGCTGGGATGCAAAACCAGTCGATCCCAATACTCTCTTTAAGAAGGGCGACGAAGTAGATTGCGTTGTTCTTTCTATCGATAAAGCTGCTGAAAAATTCAGCTTGGGTATCAAACAACTCTCTAATGATCCGTGGCAGTCAACGGCGGACAAATATCCCGTTGGCACTCGCCTAAAAGGCAAAGTCACTAAACTTGCTGACTTTGGAGCGTTTGTTGAGATCGAGCCAGGCGTAGAGGGCCTCCTCCACGCATCTGAACTTGAAGGTGAAGGAAAACCAAAGGATCGATTGAAAGACATGAAAGAAGGCCAAGAGCTTGAGTGCATGGTCACTGCAATTGATATGAAAGAACGTAAGTTCTCTCTATCAGTTCGAGCTTTGACTCGCGCAGAAGAACGCGAAAACATTCGCCAGTACTCTCAACAGCAATCACAAAGCTCTCGAGCCACTCTGGGCGATCTCTTAGCTGAGAAACTCAAAGGAAGCTCTGAAGCAACCCCTGATTCTGGTGACGATAATAAGTGATGCAGGGACTTCTAAGATTCTGGGGCACAGCACTCCTGCTGTGCCTCACTCTTTTTTTTGCGGTATCTACTGTTGCGATCATCTCAAACACCTGGTTTGGTGATTCTCATTTAACGACTGGACAAGACCGAGTTGCTGTCATTGATCTCAAGGGTGTTATCTACAAAAGCGGTGCTTTCACTCGAAAAGTCTCCCGCCTGTTAGAAGATGGTAAAGTCAAAGCGTTAGTCGTACGGATAAATTCTCCAGGTGGCCTTGTCGGGCCATCCCAGGAAATTTACGAAAGCCTCAAGAGGGCTAACGAAAAAATTCCGGTGATTGCTTCGATTGGTTCTCTGGGCGCCAGCGGCGGTTATTACGTTGCTCTAGGAGCTAGAAAGATTTTTGCTAATCCTGGCTCTCTCACAGCAAGTATTGGAGTGATCTCTGAATTTGCTAACTTAGAACGTTTGTACCAATGGGCAAAAATAGAACGCTTTGCTCTCAAATCGGGAAAACTCAAAGATGTAGGCTCAGAAACTCGTAAAATGACTCCAGAAGAGAGAGAGTTTTTGACGGCGATGTTGAAAGACATCCATGACGAATTTAAATCAACCGTTCAAACCCAAAGAAAACTGACTCCGGAAGAGACTGAAAAGTGGACCGACGGACGAGTCATGACTGGCTCACAAGCTTTTAAAGCGAAACTCATCGATTCGTTGGGAGGCATGGAAGAAGCGGTAACAGAGGCAAAGAAGGCAGCAAACCTTTCTGAAAAAGCCCCCGTTGAATATCCCGAAACACATAAAGGGGGAATCCTCAAAGAACTTCTGGGTTCTGATGATGATGACTTAGTAGCTGAGAGTTTTTTAGGATCGATTAAAAACTTCTTCCAATCGCCCGTGGGTCAAACCCGATGGCGGATTCTTTTGTTAGCTCCGTTGGCACAATAAGCACTTTTTAAAATCCGAAAACTTCTTTTGCGTTATCGTGAAAGAATCCCTGCCAGTCCTTTTCGGGAATAATTCGCTTCATCAAATCAATGTAGGGCTCCATTTCGACCAGCGGCCAATCACTGCCAAAAAGAAACTTCTTTGGATTTTCAACGTACGCGTAAAACCACTTCACCGGTTTAATGACAAGCTCATCGAGTTCCTCGGATTTGAGATGGGAAATATCTCCAAGCAAAAGCCCAGAAACATCCACATACACATTGTCATTCTTGTAAACCACTTCAGCAGCTGAGTTAAACCAGGGGTTTCCCATATGAGCGATCACAAATTTAACCTTTGGATATTCAACAGCCACTTCGTCGATTTGAAGAGGATCGGCGAACTTTACCTTGGCCATTTTATCGTAAGTATCTCCGGTATGAAAAACCACAGGTAATTGATAGCGCTCGGCTAGGCGGTAGAAGCCTCGATAAAATGGATCCGTTGCCCACTTCGGCACATAGCCTAAGTAAACTTTAATACATTGAAACCTTCTCTCTTTGATTCCTTTTTCAACTTTTTCTACTTTATCGTTCTCGTGAAGCCCCACACAGGTCATCCACTTGATCGCTCCCTTTCGATCAACACTCACTTTGAAGTTTTCTTCATCCGTGAGATGTACCACTCCCCCAACGACACTGTTCTTTTGAAACTTTTCTAAAAGTAACGGAGTCGGTTGATTAAATGAATTCTGTTTTTTTGAATTAAAGTGGAGATGGGCGTCGATAATTTGTAAGGGCCCCGACTTAATGACTTTCTGACTACACGAACAAAGGCCAAGGGCGAAACCTAAAAAGAGAATTTTCATTTATAAAAAATACGGAGGGAAGCTCTAGGAGTCAATCGTTCGCAGAGGTTTCTTCCTCTGGTTCTTCTACTGGAGCAACAGAAGGTAAATCTCGCACCTCCCAGAGCTGCTCTTGAAGAGCTGTCTCATATTCTGTTTCATCGAGAAACTTCATCGAAAGCATAATCTTCAATATTTTTTCTAATCGACTTTGGGCCCAAGGAGACAGCTTCTTATTCTTAAAATAAGAGTGGTATTTTTTAGGGGATGGAAGAAGAAGAGCCAGGAAAGCCCCTTGTTTTGCAGTTAATTCAGCCGGAGAACGGTTAAAATAATGGTGAGCGGCATCTCCAATGCCGTAGAGGCCTGGCCCCCACTCAGCCATATTTAAATAAAAAGCCAGTACTTCACTCTTTGATAAAACCTTCGCCATTTTTTGAGCCCAAAAGAACTCTTTAAATTTTCGCCAAAGAGTTTTCTCTTGTCCCAAATAGACATTTTTAATGACTTGCTGTGTTAGTGTGCTTGCTCCCCTTGCGAACTTCCCTGTCTCTAAATCTTTCTTAATTGCTTCTCGTAGTTCGTGATAATCGACACCCTCATTACTAAAAAAACTCGTGTCCTCAGATGAGACCACCGCCCCCATTGCCTGAACGGAGATTTGAGAGAGGGGTACCCACCGGGGACTTTTGGGCCCTATCATTCTAAAGCTTTTAATCTCTCCAGGAAGTTCAATCGGAATCTTCACTTCCCCCCGAAGTTCAGTAAAATCCGGTACTTTAGTAAATGTCTCGATAACTAGAGCCGCTCCGGCGCCCATGATAATAAAACACGCAAAAAGAACGGCGAGAGTCAGGCGGCTAAGTTTTTCCATCGTTTTTAAATTTGTAGGTTTTGGAACAAAATACTATCTTATCAGGATCTTCTTTTTTGGGGAAAAGGCTATTTATGGATGTGGATCAGTTGATTCTTAAAGGGGTCAAACAAAACAATCTGAAAAACATCGATTTGAACGTCCCCCTTCACCAGGCGGTCATTATTACTGGCCCCAGTGGTTCGGGAAAATCTTCTTTGGCTTTTGAAACGATTCATGCTGAGGGTCAGCGTCGATACATGCAATCCCTCTCAACTTATGCGAGACAGTTTTTAGAAAAATTTAAAGCCCCTCTTGCAGATAATATCCTTAATATTCCCCCGACCGTCGCCCTAGAACAGATCAATCCAGTTCGAAACTCACGCGCAACGGTCGGGACTTCAACTGAAATCAACGACTATTTAAGATTGTTATTTGAAAAGATCGGCACTCCCTACTGCGCAGCCTGTGGAGTACCGATGATTACCGTGTCCTACGCTGATGAATTTACTCGGCTCTGCAGAGATTACTCCCAAAAAACAATTTTGATTGGTTTTGAGCACACTATTGTAAAAGATGCGGAGTCGAGAAAAACGTTTTTAGAGGACATGCTCCGATCAGGTTACTCGAGAGTCATTATCGATGAAGCAGTTCAAACACTCGAAAGCTTGCTCACCCAGAAAAGGTTACCAAAAAGTCCATGGATTTTCGTTGTGGACCGCCTAAAACTTCCTAGTTCCTCAGAATCTTCTCAACTCACACGGTTCACTGAATCGATGAAAAATGCCATCGGACTCGGACGAGGAATGGCGCAGCTTCTGATTGAAAAGGACGGCAAGTATCAAACGCTCTCTTCTTTTACTCCGCTCACCCACTGCCCAAAATGTCATGTTGTGACTGGTGCAAAAAAAGCTATTTCGTTTTCCTTCAATAGCCCGCTCGGGGCCTGTGAAACATGTAAGGGCTTTGGAAACACCTTAGAGGTAGATGAACAGCTAGTGGTTCCAGATGTTCGCTTGTCCCTTTCTCAGGGAGCGATTGATCCTTTCACTAAACCAAGTCTCCGGCATTGGCAAAAAAAGCTACTCGAGTTTTGCAAAACAGAGAAAATCGATATCGATCTCCCCTACAAAGACTTGTCCTTAGAAGCTAGAACAAAAGTATTCAAAGGGCATAAAAAATTTAACGGCGTAAAAGGCGTATTTGATCTTTTGAATGAAGAAAAATACAAAATGAGAATTCGGGTGTTTGTGAGTCGCTACGTTTCACCCTTTGAATGCACTTCATGCCACGGTAGCCGCCTAAACACTACTGCTTTGAGCGTAAAAGTTTCAGATAAAAACCTAGCTCAATTATTTGAAATGACCGTGGGCGAATTATTGGTTTTCTTTCAGAGTCTTAAATTATCCAAAAAAGAAGCTGCTATTTGTGAGGATATTCTTCAACAACTCAACAGACGGTTAACCACACTCAACACCGTTGGCCTTGGTTATCTCACGCTTGCCCGTCAAACTCGCACTTTATCTGGGGGAGAATACCAGCGAATTTTGTTGGGGACTCAACTGAGCCAGGGGCTAACAGATACTCTCTATGTTTTAGATGAGCCCTCCATTGGGCTTCATCCTCAAGATACTCAAAAGCTACTCAGTGTTTTAAACAATTTGAAGGACCAGGGAAATACGCTCGTGATTGTTGAGCACGACCCCGAAGTGATTGAATGGGGAGATTTCATTGTTGATATGGGACCCGGCTCTGGAAGCAAAGGGGGATCGCTGATGTTTTCTGGGACCAGAAAACAGTTTTTATCTCATCCAGGCTACACTGCTAAAGCCGTTAGAGACTGGAGAGAGGAATGTCGTGACTCCCTTTTACGAAAAGTCCCCCCTTGCCCCACGGAGTGGCTCGATGTTCAAGGAGCTAGTGGCAACAACTTAAAAAATATTGACGTCAAAATTCCCTTAAGTTCACTGGTAGCAGTAACGGGAGTCTCTGGTTCAGGAAAGAGCACCCTCATTGTCGATACGGTTTACCAAGCACTTTCAAAACTCTTTCTAGGCAAGAGCGATAAAATTGCAAAGTTTGAATCCATGAGCGGGTTTGAACATCTTTCAGCTGTTGAGCTGGTCGATCAAAGTCCGATTGGAAAATCTTCTCGTTCTAATCCCTTAACCTTTATCAAGGGCTATGATGAAGTTCGTTCTCTTTTTGCTCAAACTCCTGATGCTCAAAGAAAAAAATTTGGCCCTGGCCACTTCTCTTTCAATGTAGCTTCAGGCCGTTGTGAAACATGTGAGGGCGAAGGACGTGTAAAAATCGACATGGTCTTTATGGAGGATGTGTGGGTCACTTGCCCCACCTGTGATGGAAAAAGATTTAAAAAATCTGTCCTTGCGATTCGTTACAGAAACCGAAACATCGACGATATTCTCAAAATGACTATTGATGAGGCTTACGAATTTTTCATTGGGATTACGAGTCTTCGAACAAAACTGGCCCTACTCAGAGAAGTGGGGTTAGGCTATCTCCAACTCGGCCAGCCTGGCTTTTCCCTTTCCGGAGGAGAAGCTCAACGATTAAAGATTGCGAGAGAACTTAATCAGGCGACAAGTACTAGCGGCTCTACCCTTTTTATTCTCGATGAACCGACAACGGGACTACACTTTCATGAAATTTCTAAACTGATTGGGGTTTTACGTCGCCTTGTCAGCACTGGTCATTCAGTGATCGTTATTGAGCACAACCTGCAACTTATTTGTGCAGCTGATTACCTCATTGATCTTGGACCAGACGGTGGATCGGGAGGGGGCACTGTGGTTGCAGTAGGCACCCCAAAAGAATTAGCGCAAAAAAAATTGCCACAAACTGGAAAATATCTCTTTGAAATTCTGTATCAATCTTAATTGTGAAAATTTCTTCACAAACTTTGACTGCTCTCTGATCAGCGCCCCATTGACACTGCGTGTTAATATCTGTACACTGTTAATTGTTGGACGTTGAAGAAGCAGACAGTTCGCCCCTCACAAGTTAGTTCGTACAAGAAGTACACAGTAACCCGCAAGAAAGCGATAGGGCCGTAAACGTTTTTTTTGATTAGGAGGTTGCTATGATTAATTGGGATGAGTTTGAGCATATACACGTGATTCGAAAATTACGTGAGGTCATTGGAAAGTGGTTTTCCATCGATGTATTTTTTGCTGATGATAGAGGCAACCTCAAGCTTCTTGAAAAAGGCAAGAAATACGAATTCACAAACAAAGTAGTGGGTCTTCTTCTCCAAAGAGATGAAGGATACGAGGCTCTTTCTGAATTTGTCAGAGAAACAGTAAATGAACTCAGACGAACTCAAGAAAAGGAAATGGTTCGCCCTTTTTTGCCGAACCTTCACACCTCTTCTTTTCCCATTGTTATCGACAATGAATTCATGGGTGGCGTTATCTGTGTTGGGTATTTGCCCGAAGGTGCTACAGAAGCTCAACGAAAAGAGCTTTCTAAGGCTCTGGCCCAATTCAATCTAGCTAGTCAGGATGTCGACTATGCGGTTTCTAAGTTGAGATCGATCGATAAGGAACAACAACCTTATTTTAATGAACTCTCCGATCTCGTATCTAAAGAAATCAGTACACTCCATAAAGAGATCAGTCTGAGAGATGATCGGATTCAAGAATTGAATAAAGAACTAGGCATCCGTTATAAGTACGACAACATGATCGGCAAATCCAAGCCCATGCAAGATGTGTATGGTCTCTTGGAGAAAATCAAAAACAGCGAAAGCACTTGTTTGATCCAAGGGGAAAACGGTACTGGTAAAGAACTCATTGCCAAAGCTATTCATTACAATAGCACTCGCAAAGAAAAAGTGTTTATTACCCAGAACTGTTCGGCCTTTAACGATAACCTCCTTGATTCCGAACTATTCGGACACGTAAAGGGTTCGTTCACAGGAGCTATCAAGGACAAAAAGGGTCTCTTTGAAATGGCAGATGGAGGAACCTTCTTCCTCGACGAAATCGGGGATACTTCTCCGACCATGCAAGTGAAACTCTTGCGTGTACTCCAAGAAGGCACCTTTATTCCAGTCGGTGCGACGGAGCCACGCAAAGTAGATGTGCGAATCATCGCCGCTACGAATAAGGACCTCAAAGACATGGTGGAAAAAGGAACCTTCCGAGAAGACCTTTATTACCGTATCAACGTGATTAACATTACGGTACCGCCTCTTCGAGACAGAAAAGAGGATATACCGATTCTCTGCGATCACTTCCTCGCAAAGAGTGCCGCTGAGAAAAATATCAAAGCGAAGGTACTCACCAAACGAGCCCTGGAAAAAATCTTTGATTATCCATGGCCAGGTAATATCCGTGAGTTAGAAAATGAAATGGAGCGTGTCACCGTGTTAGCCGGACCGGAAGGCAAGATCACGGTAGATATGCTCTCAGCTCGAATTCGTGACTTCGGAGAACGAAACAAAGTTCAGGGAGTCAGAATACAAGGAAAGCTTCGAGATGCGCTTGAAGAGCTAGAGCGAGAGATGATCCGCGAAGGCTTGAAACGCACCGGGTGGAACAAGTCGAGACTCGCAAAGGAATTGGGCATTTCCCGAGCCGGCTTGATCAACAAGGTTGAAAAATACAACCTCGACAAGCGTAAAATTGCCCGAAAACCTGACGGGACCTTCTAAAGGGTTTCTCCTCTTTAGAGCCCGATAATAGAGACGGCCAGTGGCATTACCACTGGCCGTTTTTTTTGGTTATAATTAGGTTTCTCGGGGGCTAAAGGGGGAAAGATATGCGAGAGCGTGCTATCGATTATCAGTCTATTAACCAAAAGGCTGATCGGGGATTCCAGTTGGAGGCGCCTTCACTGGAACGGCTCTACATTGACTCAGCATTAGCCATGACCGACCAGCAGGTTAAATTGACAACTATCCAAGGCGGCGAGCGCTTTGAAGTTTTGGTGGAGTCCAACACAAGAGAGGAATTACTGGCACTTTGGTTAAATGAAATCTTGCAGTTGTTTGAAAATAATAAATTTCTTCCTCGGCAAATCTACTTTAGCCAATTCAATGGAACTAAAATTAAAGCTACTTTGATGGGAGAAACTTATAATCCCATCAAACATGGACACATTACAAAATTGAAATCTATTCTGCCCGAGAACTTAAAGTTAGGGACTTTGAACCAAGGGGATAATATCTTTTTTGCTCAGGTTTTACTGGATAAATAACCCTACCACTTAACATCCAGACCAGTCAGTGCCGTCTTTTTCTGAGGTGGAGTGCGTTCATGAATTTCTTCATCCTCTTCCATTTGCTGATCTAAGAACTGTTCCTCAGAAACGGGTAGGAAATCGTCTTTCTCTGTGAAGTTAAATTTATGTTCGCATTTTTTGCATTCTTGGATTTCTAATTCAGATTCGTTCAAGAAGAGACAGTGGTGGCAAAGTCGAAAAAAAATCTCCGGTACGTCCCGTTTTACCGGTCCGAGAAGTGCGGCACGATGATGGCGACCCTTTTTCATCTTCCCACCTCCTGTGGTTTTGAGGGCACCTGTGCCTTTTAAGTATAGCCGTCCACGACTTGGCGAGTCAATCTGATTGCGCCGTTAGCAATGATAAATACCTGAATCCAAAAATGAAAGTCGGCCTTGCAAGAACTTGTCTGCAAGGCCGACTTTCTTATTTTGCGAGTTGTTTTGACCGCCCACTTTTAGGCTTTGGGTCAGTCCAGGACCTTTGGCTCTACTACGCTTCCACTTCCGCTACCGCTCAACTTCGGTAGAGCCCCACTCAACTTCACCAACTTTTGTTTAAGGTCCCTAGACCCAATGCTTCTCCTATCAGGGGCGAAGCAAGTTCTTACTTTGCGAGAGCCGGTCTAACGTAGTTACCATTAGCTCCGGAGATTGCACCTCTCACTGGGCTCCGAGAAGCTCCTCGGTTTTGGATGCGGTTAATATTGGGAGTTCCAGCTCCAGCACCCATCATCTGCATCTGAGCTTGCATTTGATTGTTGATGAGTTGCGTGACCGCAGTTTCATCTTCTTTCAAGCTGCTCATCTGAGTCTGCAACTTATTAGCTGCGCTGTTCAGCTGATCTCTTTGTTTAGCCAAGGCTTTAATTTGACCATTGGCTTGCTCGATTACCGTTTCAACTTGAGCATTGTACTGATTGTACTGTTGCTCAGCATTGTTCAAGTCCATTTGAGCTTGCATCAGCGTGTTGTTCAGCTGATCTCTTTGGTCTGGAGACAGCATCTGCAACATTTGTCGTTGCTGATTGAGGTAGTTCGTCTTTGTGTCAACAGCTTGCTTAAGCTGAGCCAAGCGCTGTTTCACTGCAGGACTTAGAGCTGCACGACCACCTTCTTTAAGCTCTTCCAATTTCTCGTCTAACTGAGAAGCTTTGTCTTTAGCATTTTGTAAAGCAACCTGAGTTCGCTTTACATCTGAAGCTACTCGAGCTTTAGCGACTACTAAGTCTTGAACCGTAGCCATCGGACTAATCGAGGACGCGACTGGCTGGCGCATATCATTCGCAGACATGATTTCTTGCGCGTCAGCAAGCTCTGGACGTCCACCCGATACTCCAAGGTCATAGGTTACTGGAACTTGGATTCCCGAGCTGTTTTGCTGTGGGAAGAACGGAAGGTTATTCGCGTTCGGTAAAGGCTGATTGAAGTTGTTCAAGTTGTTTGGGCTCACCCGTGCTTGTTGTGGGAAGAAGGGGAGCTGGTTGTTATTCTGTGCAGGTGCCACTTCTTCTTCAGCATTACGCTGGTTCTGGTCTTGAACTAAGCTTCCCAAGAGTCCATTGAGAACATCAGAAGCATCTTTCTCTTGCTCTTTTCGAGTGAGAGCAGCTGGATCAAATTGGCTTGCTTGTTCTTGAGCAGCAGTTAATGAAGACTGCGCTTCTAAAAGCTTTCTCTCAAGGTCAGCTAATCGCGCTTGTTCAGCTAAGTGTTTTGCTTCATTGTCTTTGTTAACTTTTTCTAGAAGGTCTTTCTGAGTCTTTTCCAGAAGAGCCAATTGCTCTTTCTGTTGAGCTTTTAAGCTTTCACAGAGAGCTTGGAATTCTTTATCGCTGTCTTTTTCTCCGACATCAGCTTTATCTTCTTTCTTAGGCTGAAGGAGAGTGACATTCAAAGCCTGGCGATCTTTTTCAGAAGCCAAGGACAGCTCTAAAAACTCATCTGAATCGATTTCTGCTTTGATAGCTCTGTCAACAATTCTTAAAACAGCCTCTTTTTGTTTGTCTCCACCAAACTTCGAAGCTTCGACAGCTTTGAAAGCTTCTTTCAACTTGTCTTTGAAATCAGCTACTGAGCTATTCTTCTTAAAAGATTCTTGAAGCCCTTCAATAAACTGAATGGGTTGAGAACCGAACTTTTCAACAAACTTAGAAGCTTCAAACTTAGATAACCAGTCAATCGCTTCTGTTTTGTCAGACTCTAAAAGACTCTCAAGCTTTTGGTCTTTCTTAGGCCCAGTGATGTACCAGAGATCCAAAGCAAAGAGACTTTGTGACGATAAACTCAGAGCCATTAGTGAAACGACTCCGATACGTCCAAATTGAGCCTTACGATTATTTTTGTTCGATTTCATTTTCCGCTTCTCCTTCAACAAAACAAACATACAACTACAACTCGCTATTTAAAATTTCAGGGCCCACACACCTAGCACACGCTAGGAGCATAAGATCCCGCTCCCAGCAGACATGAGCAAGGGGTGTGCCACTGGCTTCACGACCTCACTCCCCCCTTTAGAGTTGCCTAAATTAGGAGCAGAACTAGTTGAATTCACCGAAACGTGAGTACCGTAAACTGTTTAGAAACAAGCCAACTCTCCTAGATGAAAATCCGCAAATAACGGTCTTTACGGTTGAATTGTACTGTATAAAAAATTTCACCCCAGAGACAATCGAACGCCTAAATAAGTTGCTCGAGCAAATAATTCGGTTTAACGTCGCGAAGCGCGCGTTTTGTTACACACGTGTCTAATTGTTAAGGAGTGTATTCTAAATGTTTACGAGAGAATTAGAGAAAAATCCGAAGTTACTACAGAACCTAAAGGAGCTTCTCACATCAGTAGGAGAAGATCCTGAGCGAGACGGGCTTCAAAAGACTCCTTATCGCTTTCTTAAGGCGTTTGATTTCCTGACCCATGGATACGCCAAGGACCCAGATACTATTATCAATGGAGCGCTCTTCGATGCCCCCTATTCTGAAATGGTGATAGTAAAGGATATTGAGCTGTACAGCGTTTGTGAACACCACCTTCTTCCCTTTTTCGGAAAGTGCCATGTTGGATACATTCCAAGTGGCAAAGTGATTGGTCTTTCTAAAATTCCTCGAATTGTGGATGCTTTTGCCCGTCGACTTCAGGTGCAAGAACGCCTCACCAGCCAGATATCTGAATGTTTGATGAAACACCTAAACCCACAAGGGGTGGGCGTTGTTATTGAAGCTGGCCACCTTTGCATGATGATGAGAGGAGTGGAAAAACAGAACGCTTTCGCCCAAACCAGCTCACTTAAAGGGGTTTTT
>RFNV01000221.1 GCA_009927005.1 Pseudomonadota bacterium | reverse complement strand
GTTGGCTTTAAGAAAAATGGTCGATGCTTACTTGAACAAAGATGCTAGTCAGTGGAATAGCGGGAGCCTGGAAGTTGAGAGGCTCCTTCGTCAGGACTTAGCCGACGGACAATATCCTTTGATCTCAGAACTCAATCGGGAAATTCACTACAATCAGCTCCGCCCCTTTCGGTGGGCTTGGGTTGTTTACACCGTTGCATTGATTTTGTTAGTGGCAGGGTTGGTTGGAAAAAAAGTTCGCTTGAATCAAGTTGGTTTAGCTTGTCTCTTCATTGGCTTCCTGATGCATACTTATGGATTTTTCTTGCGGTGTTGGATTTCTGGTCGGCCCCCAGTTACGAATATGTATGAATCGGTTGTCTGGGTCACTTGGGGATGTGTTTTGTTTTCGATAATCATTTGGCTTGCGTATAAGAATTTAATTATTCCCACGGCATCGGTGGTTTTTTCAATCGCTGGATTAGTAATGGCCGACAATCTTCCCTCTGTATTGGATCCCGGTATTCATCCGCTCGTGCCGGTTCTGCGAAGCAACTTCTGGCTAACAATCCATGTCTTGTGTATCACTTTAAGCTACGCGGCCTTTGCTGTGTCTACCTGTCTTGGAAACTTGAATCTGGGGCTCTATATTTTCAAACCTAAAAACACAGAAGTCATACAGCAAAATATCATTTTCATGTATCGAGCGATACAAATCGGAGTGATTTTATTAGCCGCTGGAACAATTCTCGGCGGTGTGTGGGCGGATTATTCCTGGGGACGATTTTGGGGATGGGATCCTAAAGAAGTATGGGCGCTCATTGCGCTTCTTTTTTATATTGCCGTCCTTCACGGTCGATTTACTGGTTGGCTAAAAGGCTTTGGATTTGTAGCGGCTACGGTTCTTTCGTTTCTGGGAGTGGTAATGGCCTGGTACGGAGTAAATTTTGTTTTAGGTGTCGGATTACACTCTTACGGCTTTGGGTCGGGAGGATTAAGTTACGTCATAGGCTATTTGATCATCCAAATTGCTTTGGTGATTTTTTCTTATGTGCGATTTGCTAAGGTAGGAAAACCCGGCAATCAGTTCATTGCACCCCGAACTGGGATCTAAACGGCTTATTCTCCGCTAGCAACTGCCATTGAGAAGACATCCTCAGGGGCTTCTTCTCCTTGTGCTGATTGTTCTTCGACTGGTTTAGAATCTTCTTCTGGAAAAAGGGAACCCGTTTGCTGCTCACAAATGGTTTCACTTTCCTGACCATTGTTAGATACACAATCTCGGTAATAGTTATAAGGGTCGTTGTATTCAGAGCTTGGGGGCAGAACCACTTGAGCTCTGCCCACTGAAGCTAAAAAGAGAATGATAAAAAAGATTTTTGAATTGCGTTTCATGATGCTTTCTCCGTTGCCCATTAATTTTGTCATCCAGTTGTTTCCCAGTTGCACTTACTAGTTGAGTCTCTTGTCTTGTCTACACATAGAATACAGCAAGAACGTGGCCAACTTTTCATTCAAGAGTTTTATCTTGTTAATTTAAGAGTTTGTTCGTTTTGAACTACCGGGGAAAGAATTATAGGGTTTGAAATAGAGTTGTTAGCAATGTCCTATTTATGACTCTGAATTCAATTAAAGCCAATAAGATTAAGGTTTTAGCTAAGCTAGAATGAGATCAAACAGCTGTCGGGAAATTAGACAGGCTAATTGACTTGCTCTGGCTCGTCTCTCACAATTTCATTATGCCTAATAAAATCAGGTGGTTCCGTTTGGCCTTTGGCTTCGTTTTCTTCGGGTTTTTTATTTTCAATTTATCCAAGGCAGTTCATTTCTCTAATGAACTTGTATTTCACGATGATGAATTCCAACACACACATCTTGCCTGGAACACTTTTCAGGGAAAAGTCATCTATCGTGATTTTTTTGATTCGCATGGGCCACTTTCAGCATTTTTTAACTCTTTACTTTTTAAATTGAAAGCAGGCGAAGTTGCATCAGTTGAAACCCTTTATTTTCTAAGACATGTAAACCTTATCGCGATGGGTGTAACAGCTCTTTTCCTCTTTGGGTGTATTTATGTGCTCACTAAGAATGTCGTTTGGGGTTTCCTTGCGATGGCTTTGTACACAGGAACTCTTTCAATCAAAACATCGGCTTTTCAAATCCGTCCTGACGGGTATGTAGCGCTCTTTGCTCTAGGTTCACTCTGGTTGTGGTTGACCAGAAGGCGATTTTTAAGTGGGATTTTTCTTGGGATCTGCCTTGGATTTCACCCCAAATTTCTTCCCATTAATTTGGCGGTATTGGCCGCTGATTTTTTTATCCTAACCAAAAGAAAAAGAGAGGGAAGTGTATTTACTCTTTTGCTCGGAGAGTTCATCGTTTTAGGTGTTATATCCCTTTGGTTTTTACAGAAAGGAGCATTTCAGTTGGCTGTGGAGGGACAATGGGTTTCAAATTTTGAGCGAGCCTACTCAGCCGTGATCATAAAAAAAGATTATTTTCGATTGCTAAGAGCTAATCGAGGGTTTGAGACAGGGCTGTTTGTGTTTTGTGTTCTCAACCTAATTGTGATCTTGAAACAAGCTTTTTCGAAAAAGAATATTTCATTCGATTCCGATATATTGATGAGCTCGATTTTTTCGGGAGCGGGCCTTTTGTTCCTATTCGCACCAGTTTGGGGGCATGCCGTGATTTTTGTGGTGCCCATTTCACTCGTTGTTTTTATTGCTTTATGTGGCCGGGTCGTCGGTACGAACCAATCCTGAATATTTGGACGAGTCGGTGTCCTGCCTATGTGTTTAACTTTGATCCTTGGCGTTACTGGTTAAATGGGTTTCAAGGAGTAGATTTTTTTAATAGAGAGGTAAGATTTGAGAAGCCCATTAACTATGTGTCTTTAAATCCTATGTTTTTGGGCTTATTAAGCCCTAAAGAGCGGGCTTATTTAACCAAGAACTACGAAGCTAAGGGTTGTTTTTGGAAGAGAAAGATTAATTAGGCAACTTAATGTGAGTGTGAAAAGAGGCGAATTGGGTGAGCAGGCGAGTGAGGGGCGGAATTTGAGATGGGTTTGTATTAAAGCTATTCCAAGTGGAAAGCTTTAATTGTTCGGCGTTCCTTAGAAGCATTCTTTGCTCTGTTTCCAAATAAAGATTATGAGTAGAGACCTCTTTAGGACACTGGCTACAAACAGCTCCTCCTGAACTAAGATCAAAAACCGTTGTTGGATCAAGAGGGCCTTCGCATCGAGTACATTTATCTACTTGGGGACTTAATCCCAGAAAACAAAGTAATTTTAATTTAAAAACCAAAGTTAAAAGTTCCAGGCGTTCGATATGTGGTTCTTGTTCAATAAGAGAAAGTGTCTGGCCTAACAAGCTATAAAGATGGGGCATTGGCGTAGGGACATCTGCTAGCTTTCTAATCCATTGGACTACTTTTCCAGCCATCATGACTTTATCAAATTCCTCTCGAATTCCAGGAAATGAATTGATCACATTTAGCTCAAGTAGATAAGGCCTGTCTTTGGGATCGCCCCTTAAAAAAATCTCATCGTGACAAAAAAGATCTAAGCCGCCTACGTATCGTTTCTTACTTTTTCGAGCCGATTTCGCTAAAGTAGAAATGACTCCCCATTTTTGAGTAAGAAAACGTACGTAGCAATCTGCTTCACCGAATTTTTCGACCGATAGAACAATGGCCTTTGAAGCATGTCTCATATCGAAGATCCCAGGGCAGCTGGTAGCTTCTTAAAACGAAGATAAAAGAAATATCCCAGACAATTAAATGAAATGGTGTAGATCTGAACCAAAGTGCAGAGTGTTCCACCCAGTTCTGGATTGCTAATCCCACTCCATTTAAAAAGTGTGTAAAAAGCCACTTGTCCGGTTCCAATTCCTCCTGGAAGAAGGGGAACGGCAGAGGCAATTAAGGCCAGCGGGACAATTGCAAAATATTGAACCAAAGATAAGGGAGCGTTAATGGATTGCCCTTGAAGAAAATGAAAGTAAATTGAAACAAAAATCGATAAAGCTGATAAGAAAACTGCTTTGAAAATTTGTTTTGGCTGATCTTGATAAAGAAAAGTTGCATCTAAAACTCTTGAAAGTTTTTTCGAGCGTCTCAGATAACACATAAGCTTTTCAGAAAAAGTGCTTTTAAAAAAATTTGTACAAAAGAAAAGTAGACCAGCAGCAATAGAAAACAGAGTGAAACTCCAAACACAAATAGCAATCGCTTTAAGTTCTGATCGCCCGTTAAGCCAGTGCGAAAATACGACCAACGTAAAGGCAGCATAAAAAATAATGACCGAAAGGCCTAAAACCCTATCTAAGAGCACTGTAAAAACTGCCTCAGTCCGCTTATTGGGTTGTTTTCCTGCTACGTACCAGGCCTTAATCAAATCTCCCCCCACCGAGCCTGGCATAAAAGTATTAAAAAAATTTCCAATCATATTGAGTGAAAACAAGTCCCGAAATGAAAGTTGAAGGCCCTGGCCTCTGACTAGGATCAGCCATCGAGAAGTACACAAAAACGCAGACGCCCCCAAGAACAAAAGGGCTACCAATAGATTCAAGGGATTTAAAATAAGATTCTTCAGTAAAGAGAAGTCGACCATCTTCCCTTTTAAAACCCAAACCACGAGTCCTAGGCCCAGAAGGGTCTTTAAGACGAGTTTAAGCTTCTGATTTAGGGACATAATTCCTTCGCAGTTTCCACAAATTGACTTGAAAATCGGTCCAGTCTAAAATTAGAAGTAGTTTCTCACAATAAAAAAGAGATGAAAACTAATCTCGATTAATTTCATATACTTTCATCCCTTCAGGGAGCCAATCCAATGCGAATATGTGTTCTAGGTACCGGATATGTCGGATTAGTTGCTGGAGCTTGCTTTTCTGACTCGGGTAATCATGTTGTTTGTGCCGACGTTGATTCTCGAAAAGTTGAAAAACTTCAGGCAGGTCAGGTCCCAATTTATGAGCCCGGACTGGATGAATTAGTTTCGAGAAACCGGAAAGCCAACCGGCTATCCTTCACCACGGATGTTTCATCTTCGATCAGTAAGAGCCAGGTTATTTTTATAGCAGTTGGAACCCCCACGACCGAGAGCGGTGCTTTGGACCTTACCTATGTTCTTTCCGCTGCCAAAATGATTCGAGAGAATATCAAGGGCAGTACGGTGGTTGTTCTCAAAAGCACTGTTCCTGTCGGCACTGCCGATAAAGTAAGAGAGGTTTTGAAGGGGGGCTCTTTTCAAGTTGAGGTGGTTTCAAATCCTGAGTTTTTAAAAGAGGGAACAGCGGTAAATGATTTCATGAAGCCCGAGCGGGTTGTCGTAGGAACGCAGTCCGAGTGGGCCAAACAGGTGATGGCAGATCTTTATGCCCCCTATGTGCGTTCTGGAAACCCGATTTTTTTCATGGATAATCGGTCCGCTGAGCTTGCCAAGTACGCCGCAAATGCTTTTCTAGCCACCAAGATTTCTTTTATTAATGAAATGGCCAATCTCTGCGAAAGAGTTGGTGGAAACATTCAAGAGGTGAGAAAAGTCTTGGTTACGGACAGTCGCATTGGCTCTAAATTTCTTTATCCGGGATGTGGATATGGTGGTTCCTGTTTTCCAAAAGATGTTCAGGGATTGATCCACCTAGGAAAAGAGTATGGGCTCGGGCTCGATATGTTCCGAGCGGTACATTCAGTCAATGAAAAGCAAAAACTTGTTCTTCTTGAAAAAATGAAAAAATATTTTGGAAGTACTCTTCCGGAGAAGACAGTAGCTGTTTGGGGGCTGGCTTTTAAACCAGAAACAGATGACATGAGAGAGGCCCCAGCTGTTAGCCTTATCAATGAGCTGTTAAAAATGGGTTGTAAAGTCAAAGCCTATGATCCCGTGGCTCGCCATGAAGCCAAAAACTTTTTTAAAGATCAGGTTGAGTTAGTCCAGCAAGCCTACGATGTATTAAGTGGTGCTGATGCCTTGGCTATTTTGACCGAGTGGAATGAGTTTAGAACGCCGGATTTCGAAATCATTAAGCGAGAGTTGAAAAATCCAGTCGTTTTTGACGGAAGAAATCTCTACAGTCGTGCAAGCCTTGAAAATCAGGGCTTGAAATATTACTGCATTGGACAAGTTGATCCCGCATGAAAAAACAATTTCCTAAAGGACGCTATTTAGTTTCAGGGGGAGCTGGTTTTATTGGTTCTCATTTGTGTGAGGCTCTTATTGAAAGCGGCTGTGAGGTTATCGCAGTTGATAATTTCATCACAGGCCGTCCTGAAAATGTGAAACAGCTTTTGGGAAATAGTCGTTTTAGTTTAATTGAACAGGATATTATCCATCCTTTGAAACTTTCGGGAAACCTTGCTGGGGTTTTTCACATGGCCAGTCCCGCAAGCCCTGTCGATTATGCAAAGCTGCCCATCGAAACGCTTCATGTTGGAGCCATTGGGAGCGACAATATCCTTAAATTAGCCCTCGAAAAAAAATGTCCGATTCTTGTTGCTTCGACTTCAGAAGTGTATGGAGATCCACTCCAGCATCCTCAAGAAGAAAATTACTGGGGAAATGTAAATCCCATTGGCCCTCGGGGTTGTTATGATGAATCAAAAAGATACATGGAAGCTTTGACGATGGCCTACCACCGGGTTTATGGCTTGCCCACTCGCATTGTTCGAATTTTTAATACTTATGGACCCAGGATGCGATTGGATGATGGAAGAGTGGTTCCCAACTTTTGTATGCAGGCTTTAGCGAATGAGCCAGTCACTGTCTATGGCGATGGTTCACAGACAAGAAGTTTTTGTTATGTGGCGGATCTGGTCGAAGGATTAATGAAAGCTTTACACAGTGACTACACACAACCCATCAATTTAGGCAATCCGATTGAAATGACGATTAATCAGTTTGCTGAGAAGATCATAGGTCTGTGTCACAGTCGGTCGACGCTTGAGTATCGACCCCTCCCGCAAGATGATCCCAAGACGCGCCGACCCGATATCAGTTTGGCCAAGAAAGTTCTCGATTGGCAGCCTGAAGTAGATCTCGAAGTGGGGCTTCAAAAGACAGTCGAGTTTTTTAAAGAAAAGAGTCAGCGCCCAGTGTCTTAAATATGGCGGTGCATCGAGTGCAAGCTCCGTGATATAATTAATTCTGTTCCTGTCAGTAAAAATCCAACACCAAAACTCGGAAAAAAAATGGATAAACGAAAATCTCCCGGCAAGGGCGGAAAAGAACGTATTATTGATCTTAATAGCTACCGGAAGAATAAGAATGAAGAGAAACGTCGTGAATACGAACGTGTGATCTTCAATCGAGTCCTCGGTGTATATAGTTTTGCTGAGAAGGACGGTCTGACTCATGTCGAGGTTGTAGATGTGAGTTTCTCCGGACTCCGTTTCAGAGAAGAGCATCCCGAAAATCCATTTAAAGCAGCTCAAAAGATTGCACTACGTTTTTATTTTACTCCCAATACATATTTAAGAGTCGTTGTTGAAGTTAAGAGGGCCATCCCTTTTGATGAAAATGGACGATCTGGCTTAGAGTATGGGTGTGAGATTGATAAAAATACGAAGTCCTATGAAGTGATCAACCAGTTGGTTTCATTCATGTACAAATATGCAGAAATTGCATGTCAGGATAGCCATCCACCAATGATTTGGTTTTAGTTTTTCTCAGTAATGCTCAGCCAAGAAAATGTTTTAGTGAGATCCAGGTCATTGCAGTAGGGATATAAAAACAATCCCAGTCTTAAAAAGTCTTCAGTTGAGATTCCGCCTTCCGGCATCTTCACTTCAATACAGAGATCAGCCCGAACAGGAAGTGTCAGTGTTCTGCCCAAGTTCTTCGGAGGCACCGAAACTTCTCTGGGGGGTTGAGAACTTGGATTAGCATGCTTTCTTTCCCAGCCAAAAGGGTCTGAACTCCAGGACCGATAATCCTCTAAAGCGTCGACAATTAACTGTGAAAAGTCTTCCAGTTTCTCTCCTGTAACTTCAGATTGCCTTGATAAAACAACTGGTAAATTGTCGAGGATCCAGGCCACATGATCTTCTTCTTCTTTCAGGAGCGAAAAACACCAAGTACAGGCGCTTTGTCTTGCTTCGATAATAGCAGGGGCCTCAGAGCCCGTTTTTGCCGTAAACTCCAGAAATTTCAAAACCTCTTCAGTATCTCTGATGAGACAGAGTTGCTTTCCGCCTGAAATCAATTTCATTCTGTTTTTGGCTCGGGCTCTGCTCATGGTTTTCCCTTTTGCAGTAACAAATAAGCCAGCTCTTGAAATCCTTTGCCGCCCTCAGAGGGGGTTATATATTTTGGGGGAGACTTCATCTTGGAAAGAAAACGGCTTACGTTTGCAACTCCCACACTGTTAGGGAAAAATCCAAATAAAGGTTCATCATTGGGGGAGTCCCCTGAATAAACAATCGAATCAGAGTTGATTGAAAGCGCGCTTCCAAATCGGTCTAGCCAAAACTGGCAGGCTGTTAATTTCGTATGTTTTCCAACCCAGTAATTGATATGAATGGAACTTAATTTAGCAGTTATTTCTGGCTGCTTTTCCAGAAACGACATTACCCAATCAATTTGTTCTGGTTTTAGGAGAGGGGGTTCTTCATTGAAATCCAAAGCATAGTCAAAGAGTCGATAGGGTTGATCAGTTGCGAGTTTAGCCTCTGGAATGTGAGCTCTGATTTGGTCAAAAAGTTTTTGAAGAAGTGTTTTCTGGACGTTGAGATTTTTATTTTCTGCAAGACAATGAGTACAAATTTTTTTACCCTCTCGCCACATCATCCCAGCCCCATTTTCAAAAATGACAGCGTCGAGCGGAATCAATCGCATCAAAGCATCAGCCCAGCCTGCGGGACGCCCTGAAACGATCACCAGTTTAAATCCTTTGTGGTGAAGTTCGTGCAGAGACTGAAGTGTCTGAGGAAGAATCAATGAATCATCAGTTAAAGTATCGTCCAGATCCGAAAAGACTGCCTTGATGTTCTGAGCTGGTAGTTGTGAAAGTGGGAGAGGCTTCATCAGCGGGTACTCGATATTAAAAAAGTGGTTAGTTTACGAGGGTAATCGGTGATGATTCCATCCACTCCCAGCGAAATGGCGCTTTTCCAGTCTGATTCTTGGTTGAGAGTCCAGGGATGAATTTCAATTCCTAGAGAATGGCATTCTTTAATCATATCTTGTGTCAGAAGAGACAGATTAGGGGAGGCTATGGTTGCCCCCAGCTCCTTAGTAGCTTTGCAAATGGGGCCTGGCTTATCGAAAAGAGTTGATAATTTTAGAGAAGGTTCCATTTTTCTTGCTTCCGCCAGAGTTCGAAAATCAAAACTTTGCAAAATGCTGTTTTCAATTTGGTGGTATTTTCGCAGTAGCCGAACGATGGAATCAACAAATTTTCTTGGGTTTGGTTCAAATTGTTTTTGGGGAGCGCTGGTCTTAGTTTCGATATTAAAACGAACCTTTTTGTCAGGAAACCTTTTTGCCCAGATTAAAACTTCTTCTAAAGTTACAAAGGTCTGTCCTGGAACGGTCTTCTGCTCTGGAAAAACTGGATTGGGGACGCTTCCGCAGTCAAAGGCTTTTAATTGCTTAACGGTCTGGGTTTTGATTGGGATCAAGCGAGTGAGAGGCTTTTTTCGGGCGTCTAAGCAAAGATCTACAGAAATAGTGGCATCGTGAGAAACAATGGGCACATCGTCCTTTGAGAGAACCAAATCAAACTCAATCCAATCAGCTCCAGCTGAAACAGCTTCTTCAAAACTGGAGAGGGTATTTTCTGGATGGGTGCCTCTCGAACCTCGATGGCCTTGGACTTGTATGTTTTTCGTTGGGACTTGGCGTTTTAACAAGGAGGAGCTGCAGCCAAGCAAGATAAATAGAAAAACTGCCAGATAGACGAAGGGGTTCACAAGGAGTCCTGAAACTGTAATTCGCGAGAGGATAGGGAGGGTTTGCGCACGGGTTCTTTTCCCTCGGAAGTACTACCGCCAATCCCCACCAGTACTTGCTCAATCATTTCTTTGATGAAAGTGTCTTTTTGGAAAGCGAACAAATGTCCGCGTCCGGAAGAATCAAACAATTTATGACAGCCCAATAGGAGTCCCCACAACAAAAAGACCGTTCGGAGAGCTTCATCTTCATTTCGTGCTTTAAAATAGGGAGAGCGATGGACGAAAGTTTTCAGCTTATCCAAACTAGAAAGAGTCACGCTCATGAGGCGTGTTAGGGTGGTAGCTTGGATTTGAACTTCCTTCATGCCTTTGTAGGAATAAAGGAGCATATCAAAGTATTCACCGTAGGGGCCGTAGAATGCAAAAAACGACTCCGCAATGTCTCCAAGGAGCTCAGCTACTTGAGCACGACTTTTAGCTCCTTTGGCCTTTTTCAGAAGAGCCTCCAGCTGTTTGTCATACTGTTCAGCACCCTTAAGAGCTAAAGATGCAAAAATGTCTTCTTTGGATTGAAAATAGCGATAAATCAGACCGACGCTGATTTCGGCTTCTTTAGCAACATCCTGAAGGGGGGTATTTAAAAACCCTTTTCTTTCAAATAGCTGTCTTGCGGCCTCCAAAATATCATTTGCTCTTTGTTTTTTCTCTCGCTCTTTGCGTTCTTTGATTCCCATTTTTTCCTCGCACTCTCAGGCCGGAATATGATAAATCGGCCCATCAGTCTGATACAGGTCAGGCAAGTCTGGCAAGGGCGTTAAACTAGCCAGGAAAGTGAACAGCATTCAAAAATAAAATACGGTTCAGTAAGCCGTTGAATTGACAGGATTTTCCTTTTATAAGATCCTAGTTGTGGCTCAGCGTTAAGGAAGGCGAAGCGAGGGAGAAAAATGGATCAAGGTAGCCCGAAAGATATTTTTCAAAAGTGCTCTACTTTTGAAGAAGCTAATAAAGTCAGACAATTAGGCGTGTACCCTTATTTCCGCTCCATCGAAGAAACTCGTGGCAATGAAGTCGTTTGCCACGGCCAAACCAAAATCATGATTGGCTCCAATAATTACCTAGGTCTTGCTCAAGACCCCCGAGTCATTGAAGCTGCCTGTGATGCTGCAAGAAAATATGGTTCTGGATGCACGGGCTCCCGATTTTTAAATGGCAATATCCGCTTACATGAACAGCTTGAAGAAGAGTTGGCTCTGTTTCTTCAAAAAGAAGCGGTTCTTTTGTTCTCCACCGGGTTTTTTGTAAACCAGGGGGTCTTGACTACCCTTTTGGAAGATGGAGATGCCATCCTTTGTGATCGCGAGAATCACGCGAGTATTTTAGATGGTTGTAAGCAATCAGCTGCGAAGACGATTCCTTTTGCTCATAACTCTGCGGATGCTTTAAGAAGGCGACTCGAAAGACTACCTGATACCGCTGGAAAACTTTTAATTGTAGATGGTGTTTTCAGTATGTCTGGGGACATCGTTGATCTTCCGGCCATGACCAAAGTGGCTAAAGAATATGGTTGCCGAATTTACGTAGATGAAGCTCACGCTCTTGGCGTATTAGGACCAAAAGGTGAGGGGACTACCCACCATTTTGGGATGAATCAAGATGTAGATTTAACCATGGGAACCTTCTCAAAGAGTTTGGGATCCATGGGTGGGTTTATCGCAGGTCCCGAATATGTCATTGATTATCTCAAACACAAAGCCCGATGCTTTATGTTCACAGCTTCTTTGGCTCCAGCAGTAGCGGGTGGGGTTCTGAAAGCGCTTCAGATCTTGAAACAAGAACCAGAACTGATGGAATCTCTCTGGAAAAACACAAGAAAAATGCACGAGGGTTTCAAGAGCTTAGGTTTCAGAATTGGCACAACCCAGACACCGATTGTTCCAATTTTGATTGGAAGCGAAGTGAAGGCCTTTATTTTTGCCCAAAAGTTATATGAGGCCGGAATCTTTGCCACCCCGGCAGTTTTCCCAGCGGTTCGATATGGAGAAGCCATCATCCGAACTAGTTACATGGCAACACACACCGACTCAGAACTAAATTATGTTCTTGAGACCTTTGGTCGGTTGGGCCGTGAATTAGGGGTTTTTGAAGAAGCTGCCTATACAGGGAGTACAAAAAAGAATGGTTACGATTTCAGCAGCGTCCAACTCCAAGATGTTGAAGGTCTTCGAAAGTCTGCCGGAGAAGATCCATCAGCGGGATCCCCAGTGGGTGCCCCCGTTCCCCGGTAGTATCGTAAAACTTTTTAAACCTGGTGCCCCTTTTCTTAAGCGCGGTAAGCTTTTTCCATTGATCGCTTTCAAAGATGGCCAGCCAGTGGGCCGAATTGCTGCGATTGTAAACGAAGCACATAATAAGTATTACCAAGACAAAGTTGGGTTTTTTGGGTTTTTCGATTTTGTGGATGACCTAGAAGTGGCTCGAGCTTTAATTTCAGAAGCTTCAGAAATTCTTCGCAAGGAGGGTTTAACTGCTCTTAGAGGTCCTTACAGTCCAAGCTCTAATGATGAGTGTGGACTTCTGGTGGAGGGATTTGATCTGCCCCCAATGATCATGATGCCGTACAATCCCCCCTATTACGAAAAAATTTACCAACAACTGGGGTTGGACCGAGTCCGCGATCTCCATGCCTATTATCTGCGATCTGATATTGGTGTTCCTGAAAAAATTTCAAGAGTCGTGGAGCGTGTGAAAAAGCGAAGTGGAATCACATTTCGTAACATCGACTTGAGTCGAATGGATGACGAATTAAAAATTATTGAAGATCTGTACAATAGCAGTATCAAAAGAAACTGGGGCTTTGTACCCATTACTTATGAAGAGCTTCAATTTGCGAGTGAGGATTTAAAGCAAATTGTTCAGCCCGAACTGGTTATGATTGCTGAAAAAGAGGGTAAGGCGATTGGGTTTTCAATGGTTCTTCCCAACATAAACGAATTCATGCTGCGAGCAAAAAAGTATAAAGGCCTTTTGCGTGTTTTAAATTTCGTATGGTCTTTAAAGACGGGAAAGACTTCTGAAGCTCGATTGGCCCTCTTGGGAGTAAAACCCGAATATGAAAACCTTGGGATTCCTGCGGTTTTTTATTTTGAGAGCATTCAGAGAAGTAAAAATAAGTTGGTCGGAGGAGAGCTCTCTTGGATCGAAGAGAGTAACCTTCCCATGATTCGAAGCTTGGAACTTATGGGTGCCAAACGTTATAAAAACTATCGTATTTTTGAGAAGGCTTTATGAAGGCGCTGATTACTGGGGCTAGTGGGTTTGTGGGAAGAAATCTGGTGTTGAAACTACACCAGGATCCAAAAGTCTCTCAACTGATCTTGCCCGTACGATCTCGAAAAAAACTAGAAGCCCAACTGGCTCAAGAGGGGCTCTCTCCCTCAGATTCAAAGCTTAAGATTCTGGAAAGTAGTGCTCCTAGTTGGCGAGGGCTCGAGGGCTCACAGGTAGATTTTCTGGTTCATTGTGCGGGCCTTCTTTTCGCTCGTGAAAAGGAGGAATTCTTTGAAACAAATGTCGAAGGAACTCTCCAGCTTTTTAGGACTGTTTCTTTCAAAAAAGCAGTCGTTTTATCCTCGCAAGCAGCGAGCGGGCCTTGCCAATCGGGGCAGCTTTTAAAAACGGAAGAGGATAAGGAAAATCCAATTACTTGGTATGGCCGATCGAAGCTTGAAATGGAAAGCCAGCTTGAGAAAGAATTTGGCCAGAGAGATTACATTTGTCTTAGACCACCGATGATTTTAGGCGCGAGGGATAGTGCGACTTTGCCACTTTTTAAAATGGTCAGAGGAAGAGTGTTATTTAAGCCCGGCTTTGAACCGAAATACTATAGTTTCGTTTCTGTATCGGATCTTGTGGAAGCAATTCAGATAAGTTTGACTTCTTCGAATAGCTCCCCACAGAATCGTTCGAAAAGCTATTTTGTGGCTTCTGATGAAGTCATTACCGATGAAATGCTTTTAACGACTGCTGCAAAAGCAGCTGAAAAGAAGGGGTTCTTGGTTAAAGTTCCTCAGCCGCTCCTGAAAATGGTTGCGAAAGCAGTGGATGCGGTGCCGGCGTGGAGAAGTGCGATTCCGTCTCTAAGTGGAGATAGAGCCAAAGAGATTTGGCCTGATCGTTGGGTGGTTTCCTCGAAAAAATTTGCAAATGAATTTTCCTGGTCTGCAGAGGGGCGTCTTCTGGAAACCTTACAGGATACTTATGCTTGGTATGTAAAAAATGGCGAAATCTAATTTAGACATCATCACTGGGTTAACGGATTCCCATACAGTTGAGTTTGTTCCTGGCCAAAGAGTGCATCGGGAAGTGGAAAAGCCTTTGAGAGTTATGGCTGAAGAAGCTGCTAAGGCAGGGTATCTGCTTCAAGTCTGCAGTGGTTATCGAAGTTTTCAACGCCAATGTGAAATTTGGAATGAAAAAGTCACGGGAAAACGTCTGGTCTTAGACTCGCAAAACAAACCGATTTCTCCAAAGGGCCTAACGGATGAAGAGCTAATCAATGCGATTTTGCGATGGTCTGCTTTGCCTGCGACAAGTCGTCATCATTGGGGAACCGATATTGACGTCATTGATTCCTCAAAGCTACAAGCGGGTATTACCGTTAAATTAGTCGCTGAGGAATTTGAGACGGGTGGCCCTTTTTCTGATCTACATGATTGGCTGGACAAAAACATGAGTCGGTTTGGTTTTTTTAGACCCTACGCAACCGATCGAGGAGGAGTGAGTCCGGAAAGATGGCATTTGAGCTACGCGCCTTTAGCCGAGACCTATTTAGGGGAGCTAACAGAAGAATCAGTTGCTGGTGTTTTGAAAAAATCCCAACTCGAACTAAAAAGTTCGGTCTTAAAGATGCTTCCTCAAATTTTTCAACGATTTGTCTTAAATATTGATTCCACCGGAAACTGATAATCTCTCATCCAATTCGCTGCCAAATAATGGTCCTTTTCCCCACTGTCTAAAGGTTCTTCACTCTATAGAAAAGTTCTACACTTTGTAACTTGCTGAAATGCCAAATGAATTCAGTTTGGGGCCAAGCGTGTTTCGGCACAAGCCCCAAGTTCTCTGCGTAACCCCAGCCTAGAAATATTTCTGCACATCTTGGCAGACTGCTTGCACATTCTGCCCCTGAGCCGTTCTCTGGGTTGAGAGCTGGTCTCTGGTGTCTTTGAGTTTTTTGAGTGGAATGTTGTTTTCGTGGAGTTGTCTGATGAAAAAGCTAGCGGTTCGTAAATCAGTTTTTGCAGTAGCCCTAAGCGCAGGGGTGATTCTTTCGGGAATTAGCCGTGCTGAAAGCTACGATGACTATAATGCCAGTTTTAAGAATGACTTATCTAAAGTAGATGTCGCTCTTAAAGGCGCTAACCCTGCTAATACAGTAGATAGCCTTAATGCCGTTGCTAGCTCGGAGTTAAGTCAAATCGGAGAAGAAGTTCTGTCTGGTGCTAAGAAAGAACTTTTTGAAGAAGAACTAAAGCTTCAAAATTGGCATAAAAAATTGAAAAAAGTAAATGCCATGGGTCCTGCCATGGATGGTTTCATTAAAAAAGCTGTTACTGATCGCACAGTAAAGCTAGATGAAGCACAAGGGCTCGCAAGTCAGCTTTCTTCTTCAGGTGCTTTTATTAATCCTGCCGATTTTGATGTGAGTTCTTTAACAAACTCCTGTCAAAATGGAGTAGATTTTAGTCCATTACTTCAAATTGCACAGACCTTTGGTACCGATAAAGTCGATTACCTTAGAAGAAAAGCACAAACTTTACTTGAAGAAAAAACAGACGAAGCGAAGAATTTAGAGCGCAAAAAGATTTTGGAGCTTATTTCAAACTTAAAAGAACTGAATGCGAAGAACGAAGAGCTTGATGCTCAGACTCTACAGCCAGAAGAACTTGAGAAACTAGACAGCTTAGACTCCATCGAGTCACGTTTAGCTAAGTTAAAGAGAAAAAATCCTGAAGCAAAAGCTCAGTTCAAGAAAGCTGAGTCTGACTTAGTTGGAAAGTTCCAAGCTTTCACGGAACAATTATTCCAAATTCGAGATAACGATAGCCGAGTTCAACAATTAGGTGATGAGTTTGCTCGAGGGATTGAGCAGCAACAACAAATGATGATGATGGTTGCCCAGCAGTCGACCTCTCAATTGTTACAGAATTGCGTCCAAGAAACCGATGGCATTTTCCAGGAAATTGATAATGCCCGAAGATTCTTGATCAATCGAGTGGGAAGCCGTGTTGCAGCTCTAGATGCTCAAGCACAAGAGCAACGAGCAAACAGCATGGGCTTTTTCCGAGGAGATTACACAACCTCTTGCCCTGATATCGCGACTAACTTACAGGGAACGATTGGCGGATTCTTTAATACAGATTTACCGAATCGTTTAAGAGCGGTTCGCAGCACTAAAAACCCAAGCAAAATGCTTGTCGAAGCAGTGGGCGTAATGGATGCAGTCAGAAATCTACAAGCTCAAATCGGACCTGCACTCCAGCCTCTGATGGAAGGTTGTGATACTGCGAGCAAGATTCGCCAGAGTTTAATTCAAAGAGTGCAAGCCAGCTCAAATGGCAATAATAGCAACTTGAATAACGGTCTCAATGCCTCAACGGTCCCAACAGTTCCTCGAAACTCTGGAACTTCATTTGGACCTACGGCACCGTTCATCCCAAATCACACGATCCGTCGCTAAATCGGCGGCTCTGATTTAAGGGAAACTCTTAACTTGGCCCTGTGGACCCTGGTAGTCCATAGGGCCAAAGTGTTTTAACTGGTTTCTGTGGTTTGACGATACCCCCGGGGGTTGGTACTTTTACTAGGTTAAAAGCCTAGCGGGGGTGCTACATCGTGTCAGACATCGTGGCTCAAATTGAAAAAATCGGAGTTATAGGTTCAGGAACCATGGGCAACGGGATTGCTCAAGTTGCGGCCAGTGCCGGATACCAGGTTCTTCTTTTTGATATTTCCAAGGAACAGCTTGATAAAGCTCTTCAAACGATTTCAAAAAGTCTTTCCAAGCTTGCAGAAAAGGGAAAGCTTAAGGAATCTCCCGAAGCGATTTTAAAGAGGCTTAATTCTACAACTCAAATTTCAGATTTAAAGTCTTGTCAGTTTGTTATTGAAGCAGCGACTGAAAATCGGGATATCAAATTTAAGTTGTTCTCGGATCTAGACCGACTTCTTTCACCGGGAGTGGTCATCGCAACCAACACGTCCTCTATTTCAGTAACAGAAGTAGCAAGCCATACCAAAAGAGCCGAATTAGTGGCCGGCATGCATTTTATGAATCCTGTTCCTTTAATGACCTTGGTGGAGGGAATTCGAGGCCTTGCCACGAGTGACAAATGCTTTCAAGTCGTCAGACAAGTCGCAGAAAAAATGGGTAAGGTTTTTATCGAAGCAAAAGACTCTCCGGGTTTTGCAGTCAATCGAGTTCTGATGCCGATGATCAACGAAGCTTTCTTTGCTCTCCAAGAGGGGCTTGCCTCAGCAAAAGATATCGATACAGCGATGAAGCTTGGCTGTAATTTTCCTATGGGGCCTTTAGAGCTTGCAGATTTCGTAGGTTTGGACGTCTGTCTTTTTGTGATGGAAGTACTCCATCGAGATTTGGGTGATACTAAATATCGTCCGGCTCCGCTCCTTCGAAAATATGTCGAAGCAGGGTGGAAAGGACGAAAAACCAATAGGGGGGTCTATGTTTATTGAGGGATTACCTGAGTTAAATGTAGATAAAATAGCCGGGGCGACTGAAATCGAGCAGCAAGTATCAGAGCTTGAAAAACAACAAGCTCCCTTAGTGGGAATTCACGCTTCATTAGAGAATTGGGATAAAATTGAAGCGGCCATCTGTTCTCTGCGTTCCGCAAATGTCTCTGCTTTATTAGCGCTTCAAAAATCCAATGAGAGTTTACAAGACGACGAGATCCTTTACCTGTTTGGAGTATTGCGAGATTGGGATCAGCTGACACTGCAAAACTTTCTAGAAGTATGTGGTGATTGGATACCCCAAGAGTTTCAAGAAATTTTAAAGAACGAGGCAAAGATCGAACTGAAATGGGCAAAGGAATGGTTAACCGCTGCAACGGATCAGCGAATCACCAAGTATCCGGCTCTGCCTTGGAGAAGTTTTACGAGAAAGATTGTTGCTGAGAACTACCGATTTGCTGTTCGATTCCTCGAGCTAGCTGCTGCTCCAGCCACAGAAGAGAATATGGCAGCAATTAACCAGCATATTCGTCAGTTCATTGAAGTTAAGAAACAAGTCGTCTGTATTTTTCCTAAAAAGTGGAAGCAAGGACAAACGGAGCACTGATGATCCGCGTTTTAGTCGCAAAGCCAGGACTGGATGGTCATGATCGGGGAGCTAAGGTTCTGGCCCATGCTTTACGAGATGCGGGAATGGAAGTTATCTATACTGGCTTACACCAGACGCCTCAAATGATCGTAAACTCAGCTATTCAGGAAGATGTAAAAGTCATTTGTGTCAGTATTTTATCGGGGGCCCACCAGCGGGTATTTCCAGAAATTATTCAGTTACTCAAAGAAAGAAAAGCAGAAGACATTCAAGTATTAGGGGGAGGGGTGATTCCTGAGAGCGATGCCCAAGCTCTGAAACAACTAGGGGTCAAAGAAGTTTTTACTGCCGCTAACTCCCTTTCTGAAATAGTGGCTTACATTAAAAAGATCACACAAAACTAATTTTTTCCCGATTTGAGCCGGTTTTTCCGTCGTTCGACCGCTTCGGCATAACGTTTTTCTTCGTCTGGCGTTTTGGGAACGAATTTTGGGACGGGAGTGGGATCCCCGTTATCGTCAACTGCCACATAAGTTAAAAATGCATGCGTCGCCTTTTTTGTGACGCCCGTGATGCTATTCTCAGCTTCTACTAAAATTTCTACTTCAATAGAAGTGGTTCCAGCCCAAGTCACTCGGGCCTTAGTGAGAACGGTGTTGCCAGTCTTTATCGGGACAATAAAGTGAAGAGAATCAATCGAGACGGTGACTACAGGCCTTCTTGCAAATCTCATCGCTGCGATGGCACCCGCAATATCAACCCAACCCATGACGACTCCCCCAAAGATAGCTCCCAGAGCATTGGTGTGTTGGGGAAGAACTAATTCAGTCATGAGTACGGAATAATCATCGGGAGTTTGGGTCTGGATTGCACTCATCGGTTTCTCCTATTTTTTGCGGCGAATCTGGTAGTCACGGACTAAACGTAAATGGTCTTTATAGGTTTTTGTAAAAAAGTGAGATCCGTTATTGTCGCTTACGAAGTAAAGAAACTCACTGGAATCCGGTTTTAAAACTGCCTCAATCGCATCACCTCCCGGACTCGCGATGGGTCCAGGGGGCAGGCCGGGAATCGTATAAGTGTTATACGGAGTCCACCGCTGCAGATCGGCTTTGGTGATATTGCCGTTAAAGTTCTCAATCCCATAAATCGTCGTCGGATCACTCTGTAGTCGCATTCCTTTTTTTAAACGGTTAAAGAAAACCGAGGCAATCTTTGGTCGTTCCTCAGGCTTACCCGTTTCTTTTTCTACAATAGACGCCAAAGTAACTACTTTTTCTAAGGTCATTCCCGAAGCAGGGATCCTACTTTTAAAGCGTGAGTTATATTCCTGAAAGAAACGGTTCACCATGGTTTCTAGTATTTTTTCTTCTCCATCTACCCGCGAAAAAAGATAAGTGTCTGGGTAGAGAAAACCCTCAAGGTGGGGAGTTAAAAGTTGATATTTCTTTGGGGTATTAGGAGAAAGCGCCAACTGAACGAATCGCTCGGACTTGCCCAGTCCTTTCTCTTGAACCAGTGCCGCTATTTGTCTAACATTCCAGCCCTCCGGCACAGTAATGGAATGAGTAATCGGTTCCGATTGATAAAGCACTCTGAGTGCATTTAATAAATTAGCTCCCACGCGGAAGCGAAATTCACCCGCTCTTACTTTTTTATTTCCTCGAGTGAAGCGCAGCAGGTTTTGAAAAACAACAGGATGTTGGACAACCCCTTCTTTGGCTAAGAGTTCTGAAACGGCTTTGAGCGATAATCCCCTGGGGATGAGTACATCTTTAGTTTCAGAACCGGGGCTTCCCTTTAGAAGAAAAAGAAGTAAACCGAGGCAAGCTAATCCACCCATTAAGGTGATCACAGCCAGAGTAGATTTTAAAGAACCATGTGTGTTTAGTCGTCGTCCCACGAGGATGTTTCCAGATTTTGATTGAACTTTAAACTATCTAAGTAACCCTGAAGCATAATACAGGCGGCTATCTGGTCGATCACTTTTTTTCTGTTCTTTCGTGAAAGATCCGCGTCGATCAGCGTGCGCTCCGCTTGTACAGTCGTAAAACGTTCGTCCCATTCTATCACAGGGATCTTAAGGCCTTCTTGTAACGCTGCAATATACCTTCTAATGTTCAAAGCATCTTTTCCCTCTTCGCCGAACTGATTTAGAGGCAGTCCGACCAGAACTTCTGCGACTTCATGTTCTTCCACCAGCTTTTGAACTTTTACTAACCAGGGTTTGATCTGAGTCTCTTCAAGGGTTAAGAGGGGACTTGCAAAGAGGCGTGTCTCATCCGAAAGAGCTACGCCCGTGCGTTTAGAGCCAATATCAAGAGCCATGATTCTTGTCGGAGAGTCTGTCATAACCAATCTGTAAGCGCTTGGGGAAATTTAAACGTTTCTACTGATTCGGGAGGAAGCACCAAGCTACTCACTGGATAAGTGCACTGGTACCCCGCAAATGAACCCATCGGACGCATATTTCCACTTTTTCGTAGTCCGACAAAGGGTAATTTATAACTGACCTGAGTCGTTGGGAGATTCCAATGACAAAGGCCTACTTTTGCCTCAACAGAAAAATAATCGAAATGTTTTAAGTTGGAAGAAAACAAAGAGGCAACCAACCCAAACTGCGTTTGATTTGTGATCTCAATTGCCTCATCAAGATCCGAGACTGGATAAAATGCGACCTGGGGCCCAAAAAATTCGGAGTTTTGGTAGACGCTTTTCGGGTCCGCTTTGGAAATAGCGTAAATGGATGGGGATACATAATATCCCTTGGGATTTCTCTCAAGGGGCTTTCCCCGCATAATTTCTTCGCAGCCTTCTCTTACTGCAATTCCTTGATACCGGAGATAATCCTCCACCAAGCGTTCGCTCACCAACGGCCCCATCAAAGGAGTTGGCGATGCAGAAGCGAGGCCATATCCGATCGGGATTTTCTTACATAGGGCATGAAAATCTTTTAGCAGTTTTTCATAAAGCTTTTTATGAACAATGATTCGGCTAGTGCTGGTATAGCGTTGTCCCGATGCCGAGAAAGCCGAAAGGAGCAATGATTTTAAAGTAAGATCATAATTGCAATCATCCCACACAATAGACGCGTTCTTACCACCGCTTTGAATGACCTGAATTTTCCAATAGTCGTTTAAAAGTTGCTTCTTGATCGCAATCGTTGTTTCGGGGGTGCCGGTGAAGAAGACTCCATCCACTTCGGGATGGCCCGTGAGCCGACGGGCAATATCACCATCTCCCTGTAAAAAGTTAAAAGAACCGGCTGGTAGACCTGCTTCATGCGCACATTCTGCAATTGCTTGACCAAGAGCTGGAGCAAATTTGGTTGTTTTAACTACCACCGTGTTTCCATTCAACAGCGCTGGAATAAAGTGGTGGTGAATAGACACCATAGGCATCACAGATTGAGAGACCACTGCAATGACTCCGATGGGGTGGTGTCTCACCATTCCATCAAGTCCTGGTTTAGCTTCTGGAACCTTAGTCTCAAGGGTCGTCTGACTGCCCAGTTGTAAAAAATGGTCAATCACGCGAAGGGAGTCGGCAATTTCCAATCGAGATTCCCAAAGCGGCTTGCCAATTTCAAAGCTATCTAAGACGGCGAGGTGCTCCGAGCGTTGAGATAAAATTTCCCGATAGCGCTTTAAATGGGAAAATCGTTCGCTGGCCGTGAGTCTTCGCCAAATAGGCAAGCTTCTCTTAGCTGCCTGGATCGCATCATCCACATGGCTATTTGCAAAGGGAAATTCAACTGCTTTTTCATCAAGATTGCCAGGGTTCCGACTCAAAAGAACCCCATTTGGATCAGTGGCCTTAACGAAGTGGCCCCCAATATAATTTCCCAAGTAACTTCTTTGAGTGGTCATGATTCCATAGGAAGAAGAAAAACCTCTTCGCCTCCATTTAATTCCATGAGTTCTAGAACTGCTTTAGGTAATTGTACCTTGCCTCGGGTAACTTCAAAGGGAGATTGCATACAACGGTACTCGCCATCTTTGAAAATACTAACGAGTGCCCTCGCGCTCGCTCTGCCTTTGAGAGGATCCCGATGAGCATGGAATTTTTTAGTTTGGGTAACCAGAGAAATCTTATCGGTATCTGCCCAGTAGTGCGGCCCCCCATCGAAGGGGTCAATGTGCTCGCGCCATTTAAAACCAATTTTTTCGAGCATGTGCTTTACGGGTTCTGTGTCGGGCCCTACTTTGCCGATAGCATCCCTAGCTTCACCTGACAAAAGAACAGTGTAAATGTCACCTTTGGGAAAGAGAGAAGTAATAAACTCTTTGTTTTTGCGTGAGAGAAGGTCGGCATCTTGATAGGAGAGATTTGTGAATCGTCTCCCAAGAGCTTCCCAAAGCAAGCTTTCGCCATTTTCGGACAAGGGGGGCATCAGCTCCGACAAGACGCGATCCTTGAACCATCGGCGCTTCATTTTCATAAATGAGAAACGACAGAAAGAAAGAATTCTACCTAATTTGAGCTTGTGACCACGGTAGCTCGGATCGATCACCAAACCCCCGATTTCTGTTGGGCCATCCGAATCAAACTTGAGGCTGAGAACTTTGTGAATAAATCCAGCATGAATGGTCTCGCTGTATTTTTGCTTTTCCTTGAGTTCAAAATACATGTGAGGAATATCTGGACTGCCATGTCGAGCAATAATCATGGATGTCCCAATTACCCGTGACTGTTTCTGATCCACTAGAACAAAAATATATTCCCGCTCAAATTTATCTTGAATTTGACCACTAAAAGAATCGACCGACTTACGAATCTTTTCCTTCAAAAGATCACGATTACTGGGCAAGTTGATAAAATAGACGAGTTCACTCAAGCGTTCGAGGTCTTCCAGATCGGATTCTCTAACACTTCGAATGAGAAAGTCGGACTCAATCATGCTTCCACCCAAGGCGTTTTTAAAAACTGAGTATAAAAGCGTGTGGCAACTTCCATTTGCTTAAATGAATTATATTCATTTGGGCGATGAGCATTTCCAACGCTAATCCCAGGACCAAACACTATCGCACTCGCACCGTGAGACTGGTAAATAGCTGCTTCAGTGGAAGTTGCTTTTGTCTTGAGAACTGGCTTCACTCCGCAGGCCTTAAGCGCTCGGGAGGCCTGAACTAAAAAACGACTGTTCTTTTGGCCGCGAAGAGAAGCGTCCGAGGTGACTTGGGTCACTTCGGCGCCAAACTTTGCTATCCCGTCACGGACTTTCTTTTCTAACCGTTCATGATTCACATCGGGCAAAGTGCGAATATCAAACACAAACTCAATATGATCGGAGTGCGTGATGGCCTGATTGAGACTGAGGCAAGAAGTCGAGGGTGAAAACCGGGGATCTTTTCTAGATTTAAAGTCATGCCGTAAATCCTCCAAAAATTGAATCAGCTTAAATATCATTCGGGTAGTTTCATTTTGGTCTGCAACCAGCAAGGCCTCACAACTATCTGGGATTTTGTTGAAGTTAGTTCCAGCAGAGAGATGAGTAATTCCATAGCCACGTTTGAAAATGTCCGTTAACCCTTTCAAAAGAGCGTTGTCTCCTAAATCCGGAGTTGAGCTATGGGCCGAAACCCCCTTCCATTTCTTTTTTGATACTTGGGTTTCTTTGGCATCCACGAGGAGAGGGACAGCTACGGTAAAAATTAAGTGTCCTTTGTGAGCATAGATCAATTCGAGATTTGAGGGCTCACCCACTAAAGCATAGCGGGGTTTAAACTTTTTCAGTTTAAAAAGCTCCTGAATTCCAATGAGTCCCCTCTCTTCGCCATAGGTTCCTACTAGAGCAAAAGGCCGTTTCCACGGCTTGGCAAGGCGGGCTGCCCAGATTTTACACAAAAAGTCTAATTTCACATCGGCAGTCCCTAAGCCATAAATTCGATCTCTGAGTCGGGTCGCTTGAAAAGGGTTTCCTTGCGTCTTTGTCCATTGACCATGATCGCCGGGGTCCACGGTATCTAAATGGGTGTTGAACACTAACAGATCTGGAGTGTCCAAGGTGTGGGTATAGGCAATGAGATTTTTAAAACGGACCCCATTTTCGATGACAACCTGTTCTTCTACTTTCAAACCCGTCTCTGTCAGTAAGGGCACAAGAAAGCGGACCAATTCCTCATTGCTTTGATAAGTAGTCGAGTTGATGCGGATCATTTTCTCGATCCACTCGATTGGTGGAAGCTTCATTTAGGTCCTTGTGGTCGTTTTTAAAGCATCAAAACAGTAGCTCTGAGCCTATACCAGTGTCAACGAGAACGCCCTAAACAAGAGCTTTTTAAATGAAAGGCATCTTATTGAAATCATTTAAAAAAATAGCCAACCTCTTGAGTTCGCTCGTCGATTTTGCTAGAAGAGCACCCTTAAGAGATTTGACCATTGAATTATCCGGGCTTTTTACAAAATCCCAGATAATCCAGGGGTCAGCAACAATGAGGTTCCTCTGGGTTCTGTTAGTGACCAAAATAAGCTAGATGCTCTCAAGGAGCGCCTACTCCAGGTTGAGGACAAGCTGGAGCACGGTTTTTCTAACAAAGCTTTATTGATTGAAGCTTTAACGCACTCTTCTTTTAGAAATGAACAGGGAATTAATACGGATAACGAACGGCTAGAGTTTCTCGGTGATGCGGTAATCGGCCTTGTGATAGGCGAAAGACTTTGGTGTTTGTTCCCCAATTCCCCTGAGGGGCAGCTTTCTCGATGGAGAAGCCAGTTAGTTAGCAGAAAAAGTTTAGCGGATTTATCAAAAGAAACCGGGATGGGGTCTTGGATACTTTTGGGTAAGGGCGAGGAACGAAGTGGTGGAGCCGACAAGAAAAGTATCTTAGCCGGAGTGTTTGAGTCCGTCGTCGGAGCCCTTTATTTGGATGGGGGGCTTGAGAAAGCTCGCAAATTTTTATTGAACGTTTATAAAAGGTCTCTCGATTCACTTTCAGTCGATGATGTGACTTATCGAAAAGAGTTAGATCAAAAGACCTTTCTTCAAGAAGTTACACAATCAAGAAATGGCACCACTCCCCTTTATCGTGTAGTTGATGTCTGGGGATTAGAGCATGAAAAAAATTTTAGAGTAGAAATTGAAATAGCCGGTCAGGTAGTCGCTCAGGGAGAAGGGCGAAGCAAGAAAGAAGCTGAGCAACGTGCTGCTCAGAGTGCTTTGGAGACATACGGATTATGAGTTCTAAAATAGACAAAAAAAGAGTCAGCGGTTTTATGGGAATCGTAGGGCCGACCAATTCTGGGAAATCTACTTTGTTGAATGCTCTTGTGGGCAGAAAAATAAGTATTGTTTCTCAAAAGGTCCAGACCACCTACCATGGGGTGAGCGGGATTTTAAATTTAGATTCTGGGCAAATCGTTTTCACGGATACACCGGGATACCAAAGACATCCTGATAGAGTAGCTCGGTTACTGAATGATGTTGCCGATCAAAAAGCGGCGGGATGTGATGCCGTCATGTGGGTTTTTGATGCTTCAAACCCAAGAGTGTTTCAACAAGTAATCAAGCTAAAAACTAAAATCAGCCAGTTAAAAAAAGCTGACCTTAGCTTTTGTGTTCTCAATAAAGTCGACAAAGTTGAAAAGACTCAACTTCTGCCTCTAATCCAATCTCTTTGGGAGTTGGGGCTTTTTAAAGAAATTATTCCGGTCTCTGCAAAAAAGGGAAATGGAATGGATCGACTGGTTCAAATTGCTAATCAAGTGTTGCCTGAGGGAAATGAGCTTTACCCTCGAACTGCTATTAGTGATAGAAACCCCCAGTTTCACCTTGCAGAATTCGTCCGGGAAAAAATTTATCAAGCAACTCACGAAGAAGTGCCCTATTCATCATGGATTGAGATCGAAGAATCTGAAGGGGCTCGAATGCCGACGATTTTAGCGAAAATTCATGTCGACTCAGATTCCAAAAAGGGAATTCTGATAGGTAAAAAAGGGGAGATGCTGAAAAAGATTGGTATCGAAGCCAGGAAAGAAATGGAAGCTTTCTTGGGAAAACAGGTTTGTTTAAAACTACATGTGCAAGTTCAAAAGAAATGGAAAGAAGATTCTCGGTTTGTGAATCGTTACTTGGAGTTGGACCAATGAAGTCTTTTGCCCTTATCGGTAGACCAAATGTTGGTAAGTCGAGCCTCTACAATGCTTTGTTAGGCTATCGTCGAACTATCGTGTTGGACCGTCCAGGTACGACGCTGGATCTCGTTCGTGAAAAAGTGCGGTGGGCGCCTTTGATGCTACTCGATAGCCAGGGAATTTTTGATGAGGGGGATGCAGAGGCCCTCAAAGAGATTATTAACGCAGCGGATGTGTTTTTATTTGTTGTGGACGCCCAGTCGGGGATGACTCCCTTTGATAAATGGCTTCATCAGGAAATCGCAAAAATTAAAAAACCTACACTTTTGGTTATCAACAAGTGTGAAAGTGATAATGCAAGTCGTTGTGAGGATTTTGCAGAGCTGGGAATTGAAGCGGTCGTTGAGGTGTCAGCTGCCCATCGACGAGGGCTGGATGCGCTAAAAGAATGGTGTTGTAGAGAAGCAGGAGTTTCTCTTGAGAATGTTGATGATGAAAGTGAGAAGCCCATTCAGTTGGCTCTCGTGGGAAGGCCCAATGCTGGAAAATCAACTCTCATGAACAAACTGTGTCGCAAGAGAGTTTCTCGGGTGAGCGCAACTCCGCATACCACTCGAGATCCTGTTAGCTTCGAAATTGAAGTCGGCGGTAGAACCGTTCGTCTGATGGACACGGCTGGAATCAGAAGACCTCGAAGTCGAAAAGAGTCATTAGAGCAATTTTCTATTCATGCATCTACTAGAGCATTGAAAGAAGCAGACGTGGTGTTTCTGCTCATTAATTGCAGCGAAGCAATTACCGACCAAGACATGCGTCTTCTCTCTCTTCTCGAGCGAGAAAAGAAACCCACGGTGATCTTGTTAAATTTTTGGGACAAGCTTTCTGGAGAACAACGACGTCAGTTTGTTAAGGATTCAGATTTCGCTCGTTACTTAAAGCAATTCAAGACTCAGCCTTTAAGCGCCAAGACTGGGTGGAACGTCGATCGTTTGATGCCTTGGGTAGTAAAACTCTATGACCAGGGTCAAAAAAGAATCAAAACTTCGGATCTCAATCGGTTTGTTAAAGATGTTATTAGCCGTAACCCTCCGCCTGCTGCTGGGAATGGAAATTTTAATATTCTTTATGCAAGTCAGGTGAGGACGAGTCCGCCGACGTTTATTTTCTTTATGAACCGCAAAGGAAACTTACCAGAAAGTTACCAGCGCTATTTAGAGAATCAGATCAAGAATCGATTGGGCTTTAAGAGTCAGCCTATCCGATTACGCTTCAGAGCGGGAGAAGAGAAAAGATAATAAAGTCAATATCTTATATTTATTATCTACATAACGCGATGCCGCAAAATGTCTCTTGTTTAGGCCCGAGTCTCTCCCTATAATGCGCTTAACTTTAAGACCCCCTCGCGAGGAGAGCTGAACGTGGTGCTACGTGGAGATTTCTGGAAAAGACCAACAACACTTAAACCTTTTGTCCTGAAAGTCAGAGAAGGGTTTCTCTTGGGATTAGCAATGGATCCTGAAAAAGGGGCTCCGTGTGCCAACTGCGTGTTGCTTTGGCTCAAACAAAGAAATGTTTGGGCACAGCATGCAACATTAGCAGACTTAACGATTCGCCGAGATCTTATCGCGGATTTATTAGCTGAGAACTCAGCCCATGTTCTCTATGAAATTTCTCAAGATGGGACGGCAATTCGAATGGATGCGTTGGTGTTTCCCCACCCACGTTGTACCTGCGACAAAATAAATTATCTCGCTCCTAGCTCAATCGCGAAAAATATAAATTATGCTTTTTCTCCTCTTTATCAAATCTATTGCACCCGTTTTGGAACACCCGATGGAAATCTTTGGCTCACGCGAGTCACGGGAGATTGTCCTCTTACGGAAAAAACACTGACCATCTTTGCTGTTGAGAGAGATAAAGAAGTTTCCCGAAAAAAAGCTGTGGATAAATGGATGAAGAAGGCGATCGAAACGGACTTGCCCATTCGTGTGCGTAGAGGAGAGCTCATTGCTTCAGAAGTGCTGCAAAGCGGAGATTTGGAGCTCATGAAGAGAGACCAGTCTCCGGACCAGTTTTTAGGTGCGATGGGAGCAGGAAAAAATCGAGAGGAAGCTACCCTGAATGCGTTGGTTGAGTTGGCAAAAACAACCACTCTCCGTAGGTACGCTCATTCAATGAAAAACCCCATGTTGATCGTAGGAGCAAATGAATACATTCGTTCCAAAGCCCCCTTTTTCCTTTTACAGCAATACGATCTGCACCTTCTTTTTTACCCGAATAGCATGCAGGCATGGGTTGTCGGGCTAGTGGCTGTCTCCAGACAGCGAACAGATGAGAAGCCGGTTTTTGTTTTTTCGGCTCACACAGATATAAAAGAAGCTCTCGATCAACTTTTCTGCAAGGTTCTCGAGGCGCTTAAGCCTGAGGAACAGCTAACAGGCTCTCCGGTGTTAAGGCGTGAAAAGACAGATTCCATTTCCGCCCAAATGAACATGTGGTGGATTCATTGGATTTATCGATGTTCTAAAATCAACCTCAAAGATATTCTTTCCCTGGAACCCTATTCGAGAAAATTAACTCAGTGGCGAGATTATTATCGAGATGGCCAGGAAGAAGTTGCTATTCTTTCCGTTAACAACCCCTGTCTTCCCACTCAAATCAGAACAATCGTAAAAGTTCAAATTCCTCTAAGAGATAGAATCAACAATGTGAGAAACATCAATGGGATTGGGACTTGGTCTGACTTCAGAGATGCTTTGGCCTGATCCCAAAGCTTTTTCTATTTCTGATTTAATGGCAATTCGAGAAAAACGAGTTAAAGCGGTTTCTCTTGCGTTTTTCCCCAACTCCGAAATCCGTTCTCGATGATCATGTAATTCCAAAAGGGTGTGACTGAGTGCTTCGATGTCATTCTGTTTGACCAGAATTCCATCCTTTCCGGATGTGATAATGTCAGTCACTCCACCGCAATCGTAAGCAATGCTTGGAATTCCCAATGCGCCCGCCTCGACATAAACAATTCCAAATCCCTCACCACGCCATCGCCCATCCCAACATCCAAATTGGGAAGGTATAATAAATACATCACAACTCCTGTAGAGTTCATCGAGTTCTTCTCGACAACTTAATTTATCCAGAAAGGTTACGTGATCTTGAAGGCCGCCATAAAAAACTAGTTGCTCCAATCGAGCGCGATCGGCCCCGTGCCCCTGAATCGTATAGTGAGGAAGAGCTTCGGAACGAAGCTGCTTAATTAACCCCATAGCTGAAAGGACATGATCATGTCCTTTGTACCGTTCTTGAGGGTCGAGACGAGACACGGTTAAAAGGTGGAGCGGGCGTTTTTCTGTTTGGGAATGTGTCTTGGGGGATTTATTTTCAAATCCTGGCTGGAGGCAAGGGTGAACAACTTCGATAAGGCTCTCTCGAAAGCCTCGTGCCACTAAAATGTTCTTGGTCCAGTGAGAAATAGAAATGATTTTTTGAGAGCCCCTCAGAGCAAATTCGTCTGCCAAATTTGTACCGCCCCAGACTTCCAAGCCATAGGCTATTGTCCAAAACGGAATGCCGAGTATTTTGGAGAGAGTGAGACCGATGGGAGCTAAAGAAATATGTCCAACGACAATGATATCGGGCCTAAACTCTTTTGCTTTTTTTATAGCAGCCTGAAGAAGGGCGGGAGACAATCGATTTTCTAACTTTTTTAAAAGCCCTTGGCTTTTATATTCAATGGGAAAAACTTCGTACGTGGTTTGGGTTAATTTGAAGTTCTCGGAGCGTTTTGGAACGAAACTGACAACTGAGGAGGGACCCAGGATCTCAGACGTAATGGACAAAAAATCGTGGAGGTAATATTCAATCCCTCCGTAAGTTTCAAAGATAGACGATTGTTGGAGACAAAGAAGTCGCATGACATAAGCGTAGCGCTTTGAAGCGATAGAACCAAATAAAAAAGAATTGAAAAACACCAGAGTCTTTGGTCTAGTGACGCCATGTTCGACGATATTCAATACCCAGAAATCGACCCCAATAAAAAGAACGCTGCCCAGCTTTGGGAGGAGCGTTATCAAAATCCCGATTATTTGTTCGGTAAAGAACCGTCAGATTTTCTAAAGGCCTTTTTAGGACAATTGTCCAAGGGATCAGCGCTCGACGTGGCGATGGGAGAGGGAAGAAACTCAGTTTTCCTTGCTGAAAAGGGATTTAAAGTTGAGGGGCTCGACTGTTCAGCTAAGGCAATTGAGAAAGCTAAGAAATTAGCTGCCGAAAAAAAAGTTCAAGTAGATGCCAAAGTCCAAAATCTTGATTTTTATCTCATGCCACTCATGAAATTTAATACGATTGTTATGGCTTACTACAAGCCAGCGCCCCGTTTCTTCAGTGAGTTAAAAAGGGGCCTAATGGCCGGTGGGACAGTCCTCATCGAGGGGTACACTGTTGAACACTTTAAGAAGAATCAACAAAATCCTTATTTAGATTTGGATCAATGTTTTAAGCCGAACGAACTCTTGGGACATCTGAAAGACCTTCATGTTCTGTATTACAAGGAAATCGCAGAGGGAAACTCCCAGTTGGTTCATGCCATTGCCCAAAAAAAATAAACAAGGAGCGTCATGAGTTTTCGATTAAATGCGGCTAGAGTCGCATTTAGTTGATTTCCCTAGGAGGACTCTCATGATTCGAATTTTTCTAACCATCGCAACCTTAGCTTTGGGGATCTCCGCTTTTGCGGCTCCCACTTCTTTTGAAAGTCTTCAAGACGAGTTTCAAAAATCGAGTCTACCGCCTCATAAAGAAGCGCTGGGTGCTTGGGCAGGTCATTGCATTCATTCCCACGAACCAGAGACTTTGTGGCCTGCTGTGTATGTCAATAAAGCTATTCTCGATACTGCTTCCAACACAGAAAAATTGAGCCAAACTTATTTTTGGGAAAAAAGAAAAGAGCCAGATTTCTTTACGGGTTTTTCAGTGGAACAACTCAATCAATATGGCCCTTACATGAATTGGATCCAGAAAGAACAGTGGTCCCCCACCGTTATTTCTGATGATTCTTTAAGCAATACTTTTGAACTGTCCAGTGGCGGAACGATTATCCGTTCAGTTCGAATCACCGAAACTGAATTCACTCGAACGTACTTAATGCAAGTGACTCGAAAAACGAACAAGGGCCTCGAAAATATTTCCTATTGTTCTTTCAGCAAGGAAATGGAAAGCAAAACGCCCGATGAAAATACTCCGACGTTTTTGATTCACACTGGGGCTTTAGTGAACACCTTCGCAGAAGTAAAACTGCCGCTTCAAAAAAGAGCGATGAAGACTTTGGTCGTTCGAAAAAGAAATGGGGAGGCAGTCACTCTTTCTAAGATTGAAGTGCTATTAGATTCTGGAAAAGTGATGTACTTCGCTCCGACTTCTTTCGAGAATGGCGACTCTGTTGGATTCACAACAGAATATAAATCCCCATTTAGAGCTTTAGCGATTCGGTTTTATGTGATGGGGTTCGCGAGCGATTTAGAAATCTACGGATTTCAAAAGTAATCAAACTTACATTCCCATTCCACCATCTACGGCAAGCACTTGCCCCGTGATGTAATTGGATCTTTCGGAAGCAAGAAAGACAACGGCTTCAGCTATCTCTTCAGGCTTTCCAACGCGTCCGAGAGGAATGGAACTCAGGATTCCTTCTTTTTGTTCAGGAGTTAAAACCCCTGTCATGTCGGTCTCAATATACCCAGGGGCCACAGCATTCACTCGAATGTTTCGAGTCGCTAACTCCTTAGCCATGGATTTGGTTAAGCCAATGAGCCCTGCTTTGGCTGCGCAATACGCAGCTTGTCCGGCGTTGCCCATTATTCCCACAATAGAACTCATGTGGATGATAGAGCCTCTTCTCTCTTTCATCATGGATCGAATGACAGCTTGAGAAGTAATAAAAGCGCCTCTGAGATTTGTGTTGATGACAGAATCCCAATCAGAAACTGGAAAACGCATCATCAGTCCATCACAGGTAATTCCTGCGTTGTTTACCAAAATGGAGATAAGCTTTTTTTCCTTTAAAAGAGCTTGGAGGGCATCTTGAGTCTCAGTTGGGTTCCCAATGTCAAATTTAATAGCTGAAGCACTCCCCCCAAAACTTTTAATTTCGTCGCAGACTTTTTGAGCTGCAGCTTCATTGGAGACATAATTCACAATGACTTCGGCACCTTCTTTTGCCAGAGCCAAGGAACAAGCTCGGCCGATTCCACGAGAACCTCCAGTAACTAAAGCGATTTCACCCTTCAGTAGCATTAGTGTGCCCCCTTAAGAACGGTTTCTAATTTCTTAAAATCCTCTAATGAGTCGATGGTGTGGGTAGTAGCCCCCTCCACAATTCTTTTTACAAGGCCCGTTAAGACCCGACTGGGGCCCAACTCAATATATTGTTTCATCCCATGCCGTTCGAGAGTTTGAACACAAGAAGTCCAAAGCACGGGATGATCAATTTGATCTTTTAAGACCGGAGTGAGATTTCCCGAGGAACGTAGTTTTGAATCTAAATTTGAGACAATGGGAAATCGGGGATCGTTCCACTGAACTTGTTCTAAAAAGGGTAAAAAGGTGTTCGCCATGGGGGTCATGAGGGGACAGTGGAAAGGGGCGCTCACATTGAGAGGGATCAATTTGCGGGCTTTCCATTGGGGACGATTTGCATCACTTGCTAATTCTGAGAAGCGATCCACCGAACAGGCATGTCCGGCAATTACAACTTGCGACGGGGCATTGAAATTAGCTGGCACCACCAAAGAAGAAGCGCTCGAACTAGCGGCTTCACAGATTTCCTTAATCACGGAATCTTCTAGGCCAATTACTGCAGTCATTTTGCCAACGCCACGAGGAACAGCTTCTTGCATCAACTCGCCTCTTTTTCGAACGAGCTTTACTGCATCTCCGATTGTTAATGCTTCTGCAGCTGTTAGGGCCGAATACTCTCCGAGAGAATGTCCAGCCGCAGCAGCTGGCTTAAAACCTAAGTTTTTCTTTAGCACTTCAAACCAAGCGACTGAGGTAACCAAAATAGCCGGTTGGGCATTTTTAGTTAGTTGAAGTTCGTCAGATGGGCCTTCCTCACATAATTTAAGAAGATCGATTTTTAATAGGTCATTGGCTTCTTCAAAAAAAACCTTCACCCAAGGAAACTGTTCTCGAAGCACTTTGGACATCCCTGGATATTGAGAACCTTGTCCCGGAAAAAGAGCTGCAAATGAAGAATCCATCGCCATAGTTGACTCCATCAAATTTGAATTAAGCCGCTAGCCCAAGTCACTCCGCCACCAAAAGTGGTCAGAAGTACTTTGTCTCCAGTTTTAATCGCTCCGTTCCTCATCGCCTCATCAAGACATACAGGGAGAGTTGCAGCTGAAGTGTTTCCATACTTATCTAAATTGATCCAAGTTTTTTCCCTAGGAACGCCTAGGCTCTTCATGCACATTTCCAAAATGCGAACGTTTGCTTGATGAAATAAAAAGAAATCAACATCGCTTGGAGTTAAGTCGTGTTCAGACAGCAATGCTAATGAAGAATCAATCATGCTTCTGACAGCTAGTTTAAAAACTTCCTGTCCTTGCATGTGGATTGAATGATTCTTGTGCTGGTATTCCGGAAGATAATGAGGGATTTTGGATCCACCATGGGGGATCTTTAAAATATCGCCTTTAGTTCCATCTGAATAAAGACGAGTTCCCAAAATGGCATGGGTGGGATCACTAGTACGAGTAATAATAGCCGCTCCAGCCCCGTCGCCAAACAAGACGCAGGTGCCTCTGTCTTGCCAATTTATCAGGGTTGATAGGGTTTCAGCCCCAATAACAAGAGCCGTCTCAATTGCTCCAGTACGAATAAATTGGTCGGCTATGGATAATCCGTAGAGAAAACCGGAGCACGCAGCCTGAAGATCAAATGAAAACGCGCGTGTGGCACCAAGAGCAGCTTGAACCAAATTACCCGTCGTGGGCATAACACTGTCAGCAGTTACTGTCCCGACAACGATCAAATCCAATTTATCAGCTGTGATTCCAGCCATTTCCAGAGCTTTTTTTGCAGCAGCTGTTGCTATCGTGCTGGTAGATTCACCTTTGTGAAGATTTGCAATCCTTCTGGTTTGTATTCCCGTTCGCGTCCGAATCCATTCATCTGAGGTTTCGACAAATGATTCAAAGTCAGCGTTTGTCATTACTTTTTCTGGAAATGCCGAGCCTGTGCCGATCAATTTTGAAAAATAAGTCATGGAGATGTTAAAGGTAGAGGTTTTTCCAGTTGAGTTCTAATGTTTTCAATTAAGTTTTGTTTGGCGGCTGCAGCGGCCGCGAGAATGCCATTACAAATGGCTTTTTCTTTTGATTTCCCATGTCCGATGAACACAACCCCATCGCTACCCAAAAGGGGAGCTGCTCCATGAGATTGATAATGAAACTGACTTTTAAATTTATTAATCAATTTTTTCATCAGAACGAGGCCCACTAAGCTCTTAATGTCTTTTCGGATTGCTCGGCGGAACCACAAAACAACCATATTAGCGAAACCTTCAACGACTTTCAAAGTGACATTTCCAGTAAAACCATCACATACCACCAAGTCCACTTTGTGATTAAAAACGTCGTATCCCTCTACGTAACCTGCGTAATTGGGAAGAGAAATTTTTTCCATCATTTCATGTGTTCCACGAGTGAGTTCATTTCCCTTGTGGCTTTCGGTTCCATTAGAAAGGAGACCTATTTTGGGAGATTTTATTTTCTCGATGGACTCCAAATAAATCCGACCCATCTCTGCAAATCGCACTAACTGAATCGGTTTACAATCCACATTGGCACCAGCATCTAGGAGAAAAACAAAGCCCGAATGAGTCGGCACTTTCACGATAATAGCGGGTCGGTCGATCTCTGGAAGTCTTCCTAGGACCATCATTGAGGCAACCATGATGGCTCCGCTATGACCCATGGAAACAAAAGCATCAGCTTTTTGTTCTTTTACAAGCCGCAGGCCCACATGAATGCTGGAATTGATTTTTTTGCGGACTGCAGTCGACGCAGAATCTTCCATACCGATGACTTCATCCGCATGGACTAAACTGATTCTGGACTCAGCGCTTTTAAGAAGAGCTCGGTAACGCTTTTTCCTCATGAGTGAAGATAAAGCTTTTTCGTCGCCCACTAAGAGCAGAGTGAGAGCTGGTGAGGAAGCAAGGGCAAGCAGAGCACCATGAAGATTGACTTCAGGGCCGTAGTCACCCCCCATTGCATCCAGAACTACTCTCACGCCATTTTGTGAATGGCCCATGAGGAGTCTAGTCTTCTAAAGGTAGAACTAGTTTGCCTTTGTATCTATTGCAGCTAGGGCAAACACGGTGTGGGAGTGTTGGTTCTCCACATTCTGGGCATTTAGATAAAGAAGTTTTCTTTAGAGCTAAATGAGAACGACGTTTTCCTTTTCTGCTATGAGAAGTGCGTTTTTTGGGTACTGCCACGGGTTCCTCCGATTTAAAGTGTGATTGTTTTTAGAACCGAAAAGGGATTCACCTTTGGAATATTTACACACTTACATTCCTGACGGTTCAAATTCATTCCACAGTGCTGGCAAACTCCCTTGCAGGTTTCCTGGCAAAGGGATTTGAAAGGGAGGCTCAGCACAAATTGTTCATGAAGCAAAGGTTTTAAGTCCAGTTCATTGCCTTCAAAAAAAACCAAATCTAAATCATCGCTCTCTTCGGCAGCTAATTCTGCGTTTTTTGCTTTCTTGTGGGCGCCTGAGTGAGCCAGTGCTAATTGAAAATCGTAATGAATAGGGGAAGAAAAAGTTTCTGCACATCGAGAACATACTTGTTCAATGTTCCAGTCTAGACCGCCTTGTAAGTAGTAATCAGGCTCATGTTTGTGCAGAACTCCCTGAAATTTAAGAGGGCTCAAGATGTGAAACCCTTCAGTTCCCAATTCCTGGGAGACAGCTTTCATTTCTGAGTCCTTTTCGGAATCATAAGAAAT
>RFNV01000191.1 GCA_009927005.1 Pseudomonadota bacterium | reverse complement strand
GGGGAAAGATAACAGGGAGATCCTACCATCATCCCTGGCCGAGTAAGAGAGTTGCTTTCAGTGTCCATCACGATTCCAAAGTCCATTAGCTTTACTTCCCCCTTCGGGGTCAGACGGATATTGGAAGGTTTTATATCTCTATGAATAAGATGATGATTGTGGATGTAAGAAACTCCCCTGCAAATCCCCAAGAAAATGGCACAGGCGACTTCAACGGGAAGAGCTCCTACTTTTTGAATCGCAAAGGAAAGATCAATCCCCTCAATAAACTCCATGAAAATAAAGGCATCTCTTTCAGTTTCATAAAATCCATAAACGTGAGCAACGTTTTGATGGAGCACGCTGGCCAGCGCTTTGGCCTCTCTTCTAAAACGTTCTCGAGTTTCAGAGTTTTCCAACAGGTGGGGCTTAAGACTTTTGACGGCTACAAATCGATTGAGTTGAGGTTGCCTTGCCTTAAAAACATTTGCCATTCCTCCCGTCGCGACTGCCTGAATATTTTCTAGTCCACCAAAGGCGGAAAGCCGCTCAATCAGAGAAAGAGGAATCGGCGTGAGCTTTTTATCTTCCATATCGAATGACACCTCGACAATAAAAGGTCGGCTCTTTTAAATTTCAACTTGAATATGAAGGTTTCAACACAATCAAAAAAAACCCGCCACCCTCACAATTGAAGGTGGCGGGCGAGAGAGGAGTAGTGGTCCAATTCCTCAAAGAACTTAGCGTTCCTCGAAGAAAAGCTTGATCCAGTCTCGATCTGGATCTAATTCCCCCAATGGTGCTTCGACGTGGGCAACTTCCCCCACTCGCATCACCATTAAATTTTTTCTTGCCGAATCCCCAGTGTGACGGGTCAGATGTTTGTTCTTTGTTACAAGAACAACTCCGACCGACAGAATGAGAACTGCCTGAATAAGCAACTCTTTCAGCATTCGGCTCTTGCCTCCTGGCTCTCCCAAGCCGAAGACTAAGATTGCAAGCGGGTGCCAACTGCCCCTCTGTAGACAAAGTGTATTCACTTCGTTTGATTTTAAGTATCTGTTTTTACTTAGGTTTTGCAACGCCTCAATCCCGATTAGTTCGACCCTGTGAACTTACTAAACAACTGTCAAATTGTTAGTCAAAGGGGCAAAGACCGGCTCTTTAATCTATAATTAGGGAATGCGAATCCTTTACATCGGAAGCATTTCACCGACGGCGTGTGCCTCTTACTATGCAGATGCAGCAGAGGAACTAGGGCATACGGTTTTTCGTTTTGATCCCAAACTATTTGAAACCAGCTCTGCGATTGATTCCGCTTTAGTTCGCCTAACCAAAGCGCCAAGGAACAAAAATATTTTATCTGCCACTGAACACGCTTTAAAAATATGCAAAGAAAACAAAATAGATTTGGTAATAAATCTGGCCGAGAACTTTCTCTCCGTTGATTTTTTGCGAGCCCTTAAGGATTTATCAAATGCCCCGAAAGTCATTTATCACTCACATGACAATAATTTCTCATCTGGCATTTTAAAACCCCAGGATTTTTTCGAATCCTTGGCCCTCTATGATTGCGTCTTTACTACTAAGTCACAAAATCTCCAGCGCTACAAAATGCTGGGCCAACCGCTTTCTTTTTTTATTCCCTCGGCGTTCGAACCGAAAGTTCATCGCCCGATTCCCAAAGCGGAGAGCAGATTCGGTTCAACCTCGTTTCACATCAGTTTTGTCGGCACTTATGATCGTTCGCGAGATAAGTTTTTAAAAGTACTCGATTGGAATGATTTGTATGTTTGGGGGGATCGGTGGAAGAGATTCTCCGGTTACCGAAAACACAAAAGTCACATAGTCCCCAAAGCTGTTTACTTTCCTGATTTTGCAGACATCTTAAGTCGGAGCAAAATCACTTTGGGACTACTCCGAGAGGAAGCACAGGATCGTCACACGCAACGCACTTTTGAGATTCCCGCCTGCGGTGCCCTCCAAATTGCGCCGAGAAACGAAGAAATACTTAGTTTTTTCGATGAAAATGAGGAGATCGTTTGCTTTGAAACGGTTGATGAACTGAAAGAGAAGGTTTCTTTCTATTTAAAAAATGAAACTGAAAGAAACCGAATTGCGAAAAATGGATACGAAAGGGTTCTGAAATCAGGACACACGTATAAGGATAGAGTTAAGACGATGCTCGAGAAGTTAACCCTTACTTAATGCCTCAGCAACTCTCGCCAAATGAACTTTTGGATGCATTTCGTAATAGAGACTCTCAAATACTTTTGATTGATCTTTCTTCAAAATAGCTTCGGCTCTGGCGAGATGAATCAGTTCGTCAGGATCGGAACTCAAAGGGATAATTCCCTCGAGGCTTGAAGTTTTTGGCACGCGAGTAGCTACCGAAGGAACTCCAAAATACATCGACTCAAGAACTTTTACAGGATAAGCCCCTGAGTTGGCCCGAGAATCTCGATAAAACATCAAATTAACATCCAACAGTTGCCAAACCGAGGAAAGTTTTTCTCTGGGAATCCACTCTTTATGGCAAAAGTTTGGAAACTCTTTCAGTTGGTTTATTTTTTGAGATCCTTCGGCGTTGGTTCGCCCCACCATTAAAAATCCCCAATCCGGAAGAGCCCGAATACACTTTTCCAAAATTTCAAAGTCAAACCCCTCAGGGAAAAAAGCTCCTAGATAGCCCATAATCTTTTTAGGAAAGTTTTCGGGAACGAGCTTTCTGGGAGATTCTTTTTGAAAAAAATGCTCATTGAGCTCAACCGGAGGAAGCGCTAATTGAGCTTTGTTCGGATAGAGATCTCGAAATCGATCATCAGTGAAGGCATTCTGACTTAAAATCAATTTTGATTTTTGAGCAAGGTGATTTTCCGGAGAATGGCAGAAGGCGTCGTCGAAAACCGAGAAGACATCAATAGAATCAAGCTGATTTGAAATTCGTTCATCTAAACTTCCCTGAACCCAAGTGAGGGATTCCCCTTGTTTTTGTAGTTTAGATATTTGGCGCGCCTGCCAGTCTGCGCTCAGGGAGTCCATAAATGAAAACCGTCGAGCAGGAAGACACTTGAGGGATTGCACTTTTAAAATAGGAGAGGAGTATGGAACAGTTGGGGATGACGAGCGCCAGCTGATTCCATCTAACCAAGTAACTTTCACCCCATAATCGACAAGTGTTTTTGCTAAACTTTGTTGGACAAATCCAGGGTTATCCCAAAACCGATACCGGTCACTTACAAAAATGACATGGCCCCGACTTTTAAAAAACGGCAAAGCTTTTTGCCACCGAGCTTCGATAGCAGATACCACGGAGGTGGTAATCGGATTGAGATGTTTTAGAGCTGTTTGCATGGGATTTGAAATAGAAGAATGAGGACATTCTTATTTCGACATAAAAAGGAACAGACTTTAGTCGCGTCGCGCCAGTCTTGATTGGGGGGGCTATTAGAGTTCTCCACCTAATTTACTTTTAATTGCATTCAATATATTCCGCGCAAAAATACGCTGGCCTTCTTCGGCAATGTGATAGCAATCTAGGGCGAAATATTCAGGTTGTAATGGGAGTGGCCATTGAGCTTCCAAATAAAAGAACCGATTCCCCCGCTCAGTTTTTTTACCCCATTGATGGGCCATGTGAGAAAGGGACTGATTAAGCGAATCCGCGCGCGGCTTGAGGTAGGATTCGAGCTCTCCTTTTTTGTAACGAAGGTAAAAGGGGGCGCAATAAGGAAAATATTTTGTCCACGCATCCTGACACCGAAAAGTTTTTTGCTCGCTCTGAAACCAAATGTAATTCTCTAAAACGGGGTAGAGCTGATAGATAGGGCTGGTCGGAATTAAGAACAATACAGAATTCTGATGGTTTTTATCCCATTCTGTTAAAGCAGCACTCAAATGTTCATCAAACTGGTGTATTAGGGCGGATTCATCTCCTTTCACATGGCACAGATCATTATGGCCAATAAAAAAGAAAGCCCATGTGTACCGTTGGGTTCCCCCTGCCATTTGCACTTGAGAAAGAAGACCAGAGCTTTTACTCCCTGAAATAGCCAGGTTCATTAAATCTGAAATGTGTTTCCCCTCTTCTTTCAAGCTTTCAGACAAAAAATAAGGCCAAGCTTTATCGTTTGCTTCAAACTCTTTCAGTAGCTCTCGATTTTTTTGTAAGAATCCAAAAGCGAGTTTTTCCAGAAGGGCACTCATTTCAGAAAGTTCGAGGGACTTTTTCAATGAAGTGTTCGCAAGAAAACCGGCAGTGAGTGAATCTCCGTAGGTTTCCATACGAATCGATTCACTGGAAAATCCCACTAACGAAAAAAACAAAACTCCCCAGAAAAAGAAAACTCGTCCGGCCATAATGCGCCAAGTTACCCTAAATGCCGGGCAACTTCAACGGCTCTGTAACCCGGGTAAGTAATTGTATTTATGTAGTTATTTTTGATTTGAAGTTCTGCCAGGGGTTCAGTAGGATTGTACGCATGCACTTCATTCGCAACCTAATAATCGGGTCCTGGCTTTTCACTCATTTGATCTATGCGAATGAGTCTTCACTGAATATCGATTCTCAAAAAAACGAACTTTCTAATTCCAAAGAAACTCGGGAACTAAAAACCCCCTCTAAACCAGTTAAGAAAAAGAAATCGAAACAGCCTGTAGAAAATCCTAATTCACAGAATAGTGACCTAGAAGACGCCCCCCCTGCCCCACCGGTTTATTAATAGTTTTGATTGACTGGACGCAGCAATCAGGCCCAACTTCGAAGACTTCTTCGGGTTGGGCTTTTAACTGAAATAACCGATAAGAAGTCGGGAGGATCGGCTCTTATCGTGCCTTATTGGAATTCACATTTTAAGAAGCTCAGTGCTTTTTCCTCAGAACTAATACAGTCGTTTGCTCATGCCTACGAAGGAAACACCACTGAACTAGTAAAAGAGGGAAAGCCCAGCCGGAGACAACTCGTTGCTCGACTGAGCTACTGTGCTGCTTTTGCTTTTCTCATTGCTTTTATTTTGGGCCGAAGCCATCAAAACCCTCTGCCAAATCCTCTGCCTCGCCTTGGGGACTTTGCCGAAAAAAATCTCGTTTCGCCTCTCACTGTAGAAATAGAGCCCAAAGAAGCCTCTCCACAAGAGCGCGAAGCCCTCGCAAAAAAAGTACCTCCCATTTTTGACTACGATGACAAAGTTACTCCCACATGGATTAACAATTGGAAAAATGCTTTTCGAGTCATAAGAAGTGACTTTTATAAAAGTCCCTCCAAAAAAACAGCCCCAACACCTAACGAACTCGTTGTCACAAAACTCTTGGAGATTACTGGTGATCCAGTCTCTGCTCGAAGCCTGATTTTCCTGCATCAAAATTCGTTCAGCAAAGAATGTGAAGATGCTTTTCTTAAAACCACTGCCTATCTCAAGGAAAGATTCATCACCGAGCTTGATTTATTCCCATTGCACTACAACACCGGAATTTTAGTACGCCAATTGAATCAGAAACAGCATGAAGTTCCGATCCAAGACGTTTCAAAAGTTTGGAGTCTCGAACAAGCTCGGGAAGTCGTTCTGCATGCGCCTCAGCTCATCAAAGACACCCCCAAAAAATTAAGTGGCCCAGTATCTTTGATGGTGGCCGACCTTATTAAGCCAAACCTTCGAGCAAATCCCATTCTTACACAGCAAAGAGTGGAGGCATTTCTAGCAAGTTCCCGTCCGCTCCTGGTGGCTTTAAAAGAAGGGCAAGTTATTGTCGCTCAAGGGGAACGCATAACTGAACAGAACCTTGAAGTCCTAAGAGCCCTTCAGGATCTCAGCTCCTCGGGAGCAAAATTAAAAAGATTTTTTCTCACTTTCTTTATCTTCTTCATCTTTTTAAATCTGTTGTTCAACATGGTTTTCTCGCCAAAAACTTTTTGGAATCTCCCACTAAAGGATTCACTTCTATTCATGCTTTCAGTAACAGGATCTCTCGCGCTTCTGAAGTTGTTTTACTTAGTGGGTCAAAGTCGCTTTTCAAATTTTATCGAAGGTTATGGATTGGAATACCTCATTCCCGTAGCTAGTGGAGGAATCATCATTACCCTTTTGATGGGAAAAACCGCTGCTTATACCTATGCCATGGGTATCAGCGTAATGATTGGCTACATGTTGGACCAACATTTTTTCTTTTGCCTCTGGTGCTTAGTCGTGAATATCACCGCCATCGAGTCTATCAAAAGCTATAAGCAACGATCAGATCTTTTAAAAACGGGAATCCTTGCTGGAGCAGCAGGGACAGGCCTCGTTCTTTCCTTCACTTTAATTAATATCATGGGATTTCGAAATCCCATCTGGTCTGAGATTCTCATCTGCGTCAGCTTATCTTTTCTATCTGGACTATTATCAGCGGGATTGTCGGGCCTTCTGATCCCCCTTTTAGAATCTGCATTCGGTTACACTACTTCGCTAAAACTGTTGGAACTTTCAAATTTCAATCACCCTCTCCTCCACAACCTCATGATGAAAGCTCCAGGAACCTATCATCACTCAGTAATTGTGGGGAGTTTAGCAGAACTTGCAGCTGACCGAATTGGAGCCAATGCCTTATTGGCCAGAGTGTCAGCTTACTATCATGACATTGGAAAAATGACCAAACCTCTCTATTTCATTGAAAACCAATCACCAAACAACAATCCCCACGACCACCTCGCCCCTCATATGTCGGCGAAGATTTTATTTGCTCATGTTAAAAATGGAGTGCGCCTGGGGAAAGAACATAACCTCGGAGATTCGATTAATAATATTATTGAACAGCACCACGGAACGACCCTAGCAAATTACTTCTATAATAAAGCAAAATATTTAGCGACCCAGTCAGAGGATGGACACTCGCCTCACGAGGGAGATTTCAAATACCCGGGACCCAAGCCCCAATCTCGCGAAGCTGGTATCGTGATGATGGCAGATGCGTGTGAAGCAGCTACTCGTAGCATCGCGGATCCCACCCCCTCTAAAATTCAAGCGATGGTTCAAAGTATCATTCAGAAACGCTTTCTTGAGGAGCAATTCACAGATTGTGACCTAACTCAGAAAGAACTTAAAATAATTGAGGAAACTTTTTCTCGCACACTGACCTCTTTGTATCATCACCGGATTGAATACCCTGGCCAAAAAAACATTGTAGAAAATACCACAGGTAATTCTCAACCACCTAAGCGGACAGGCTAATATGCGAGTCACAGTGACTCTTTCCAGCTCGCCTCCAATCTCGCGTTTCTATGCTCATCGCATCCGCCAAGCTATTCGTCTCACACTTTCTCATATTCCAAAGACAGTTACCCATCCTCTAAGAAAGCAAAAAGGACGCCTGATTATTTCAGTAGCGCTCGTAGGCATTCCAATGATGCGAAAGCTTAATCGCACTTACCGCAAAAAAGACAAACCCACTGATGTGCTTTCGTTTTCACGCCTTGACGATCTGTTGCCAAATCAACCACAGATTGAAATAGGAGATCTGATTATTTGTTTACCTGTCGCAAAAAGACAAGCTAGAGAATATCAAGAAACTCTCGGACGGGAATTAGAGCGCCTGACTGTACATGGGACTCTTCACTTATTTGGCTACGATCATGAAAAAAGTAAAAAAGAAGAATGCATTATGTTTCGTCTACAGGACAAAATACTCCACAAACTCTCCTCAAAGCACCTAAAAACCTAAGCCGTCGTCTACTCCCGAATGGCTTCAATCGCATTGAGGCGAGCGGCCTGTGCGGCAGGATAGATAGTAGCTAGATAGATTAAGAGAGTAGCAACTGCATAGATCAAAGCAATCGAAAGAGGCCTTAATTCTACTGGGATGCTTCTGTCATAATAAATTTCGGGAAGTTGATACATCGAAAAATATTTTACATACATGATAAAAGCTGTCGTCAAAAGAGCTCCAATAGTTAACCCGACCGCTCCCATGAAGCCACCCTGCCACAAAAATATTTTCCGAATCTGTTTTTGGGTAGCTCCCAAGGCTATTAAAATACCAATATTTTTTCGTTTGTGAGCTACATTCATGGTTAAGGTGATCACGATGTTCATTACAGCTATTAAAATAGCAAAAGAAAGAATCATGAACATTGAATACTGTTCCAATTTGAGAGACTGAAACAGAGCTGAATTAAACGTTTCCCAACTTTTTGCCTGCAGGGTCGGTGGAATGTATTTTTGAATTTCAGATAAAACACCTGATGTATCCTCAAGAGAATCAACCCAAATCTGCCAACCGGATATCTGATTATTCCAACCCAGTAGCTCTTGGGCGTCCTCAAGAACAAGAAGCCCATACTGCTCGTCAAACTCGTAATGTCCCGAAGAGAATAAGCCTGAGACCACGAACGTTTGACTTTGGGGAACTAACCCCAGGGCACCGGACTTCTCCAGTGGCGAAATGAGCCTTACTTGCTCACCAGAAAGGATTCCGAGTCTTTCCCCAATCTCACTGCCCAACATGATAGGAGCGACGCCGCCTTCGCTCGTGGGCCATTTTCCGTCCTTTAACTGAAAATTAAGATTGCCCATTTCTTTTTCTGGGAGCGCCCAAACGACTAATCCAATGCTTCGTTTTTCAGTCTTCAAGATCATCTCATTTTGGATAAAAGGTAGAACCCTTTTCACTTTTGAGATTCTTCGAATGCTATTCTCTAATTCGTCTATCCGAGGAACCGAACGGGTGGAATTTTCCGATTCAATAATAATGTGAGGATAAGCATTAAGGACTTTGCTCTTGAGAGAGCTTTCAAATCCATACATCACCGACAACAACGAACTCATTGCGCCTACACCGACTCCGATCGCTAACCACGCAAAAAGGGTCATAGCACTAAAGGTCCCTTTTTCCGTTCCTCGGAGCATAAAACGCCAAGCTATAAAACGGGTGAACACTACTCGCCAGCCTCAGGTTCTGGGGAAGGTGGTGGTGGAATGAATCCTCCAGACTCCTCAAGTGGAGTGGGAGGCTCAAAAGGAGGCGGAACTCCATCCCCGTCAAAGTATTCTGGTTGGTCGCCTTCTGGAAAAGGCGCTATCGGCGGCGGAGGGGGAATATATCCAGGTGGGTTTCCCTCATTGTTTTGGTCTATCCTAGGCGCCTGGCCCATTGGATCTGGAGGAACTGGCGTCGGGGCAAGGGAGTCGGGCGAATAACCTTCATTTGGTCTGAAATTATTTTCCGGCCGGGCGGTGGGAAGTCCTTGGGAAGGAGGGCGTACTCCAAAGGGCCCTACCGAATTTGGTGTCCCTGATGGAACCATCATTGGATTTGTTTGGGGGGCTCCCACATTGGTGGCAGCTGGTTTTTTCCAAAGATACACTGAAGCTAAAACAGCTAAAATAAATAATAAAAGCCAGCCCCAAGATTTCATACCTCTAACTATAGGCGATTTCTTATCTAATGGGAATGATTTGAGAAGGGAAAAGTGCTATAGATATCCCCCTATGGAACAAAATTCATCAACCGTCGATCTACCAACTGTTCACTGGGCAGACCATGCAGCAGATGCCCTAATTGAAAAACACCCCGACAAAGACACCCTCGTGTGCGCTTCTGGAATTTCTCCAAGTGGAGTGGTTCACATTGGGAATTTCCGGGAAGTTATCACGGTTGATTTTGTCGTTCGCGCCCTTACCAATAAGAAAAGAAAAGTTCGCTTTATTTACAGTTGGGATGATTACGATGCACTTAGAAAAGTTCCCGCTAATCTTCCAAACCCCGAACTCATTGAGAAGAATCTTAGGCGCCCTCTTGCTGTGATTCCCGATCCGTACGGAACCGAATCCTCTTACGCAAGACACTTTGAAAAACGGTTTGAATCAGAAATTTCACAGCTGGGCATTCAACCAAACTTTATTTATCAAAATGAACAATATCGTGCGTGCCGCTATAGCCAAGGAATTCGACACGCTCTAAAGCATCAAAAAGAAATTGCTAATATTCTTAATCGATCAAGAACAGAACCTCTGCCCGGCCATTGGTCATGCTTGAGTGTTTTTTGCAAAGAATGCGGAAAAGATACAACTGAAGTTCTTTCTTTTGAAGAACCATCGAACGTTCATTACTCATGCAAAACCTGTAAGAAAACTTCGGCCATCAACTTTGATAAAGAAGAAGGCGTTAAGCTTCTCTGGAGAGTAGATTGGCCGATGCGATGGGCTCATGAAGGAGTAGACTTTGAACCTGGTGGAAAAGATCACTCCTCTCAAGGGGGTTCTTACGATACTGGGTGCGACATCATTCGTGAGATTTGGAAAAGAGAACCGCCCTTCTATGTGCAATATGATTTTGTCTTGGCAAAAGGAATCGGTTCAAAACTATCCTCATCTTCCGGAAACCTAATCACTTTGGGCGAAGCTCTAGATATTTACGAACCTGCGATTATTCGTTATTTATTTGCAAGCAGAAAGCCAAATCTTGATTTCTCAATCGCTTTCGATCTGGATGTGATGAAAGCCTATGATGATTTCGATCGTTGTGAGCGCATCGCTTTTGGCGTAGAAAAAGCTGAAGAAAAAAGAGTAAATTACGAAAAACGAATTTTTGAGCTTTCTCGAGTGGAAACAACTTCTCTGCCGTCAAAAATGCCCAGTCAGTTTCCCTTCCGACACTTGTGCAATCTTCTACAGATTCAAGAAGGGGATCTAGAGAAGACGATGGCATTTTATAAATCTCAGATTAGCTCTCCAGCAGAAGAACAAAGGTTTTACTCCCGAGCCAAGAGAGCTTGGAAGTGGATTACTGAGTATGCTCCCATTGAATTTAAATTCACTTTGCAAACAAACCCCTCAACCAAAACTCAATTCCCAAAAGCAATGTCGGAATTGATTACCGTTCTTAAAGAGGGAACTTTTTTACAAAGTGAAGAAGCGTTGGCCAACAAAACCTGGGAGATTATGAAGTCTCACGGAATTGATGGAAAAGCTTTTTTTAAAGATATCTACCAAATCTTGGTGGCAAAACCGAATGGGCCCAAGCTAGCTTCGTTCCTACTTGCGATTGGACCAGAGCGAGCCGCTGGAATCTTGGAGAAATCACTCTAATTTTTACCAGTAACTTGTAGAGACTGTGCAATCTCCATAGAGGCGAACCATACAACTAATTCGCTCAGAAGCTTCTCGCTTATCTCGAAGTAAAAGTCTTTTTTCGTGTTCAGTTGGTGCGCTCAGTTTTTCCATGCCCGATTGAATCTTCATGACACACTTCCCGCAGACGGCTTCTGCGCTGCATGAAGAAGCTACTGGCAAACCAGCCCTGCACGCCGCATCAAATAGCAATGTTCCCGAGGGCACCTCTATAAAACGACCGCTTGGCATCAGAGTCACGATGGGCATATCGAAAATCTTCTAAATTAGTTAAACTTATAAAATCTTACCTCTAAACCAGAGAGTTCCCCATGCAAACTTTGTCTGAATCTCAAAAAGCAGAGATTTCCAATGATGCCTTGGCTCTAAACAAAATCCTAAACGAAGTAAGTAAAGTCATTGTTGGCCAAGAACACATGACCCGTTGTTTACTCTTAGGACTCCTGACCGAAGGCCATGTCCTCCTCGAAGGCTTGCCGGGGCTAGCAAAAACCCTCGCCGTCAAAAGTCTTGCCTCTGCTGTTGAGGCCCGTTTTCAAAGAATCCAATTTACTCCGGATCTTTTGCCCAGCGATCTGATTGGTACCGTAATCTATCGACACGAAACCCATGAGTTTATTCCCAAGAAAGGTCCCATTTTTTCAAACTTAGTTCTTGCGGATGAGATAAACCGTGCTCCAGCAAAAGTTCAAAGTGCTCTTCTTGAGGCCATGGCGGAAAAACAAGTTACCATTGGAGAAACTACCTACCGCTTAGACGAACCTTTTCTGGTCTTAGCCACCCAAAATCCAATTGAACAAGAAGGTACCTACCCTCTTCCTGAAGCTCAGTTGGACCGATTTATGTTTAAGGTAAAAGTGGGATACCCAAAACGGGAAGAAGAAAAACTGATTATTGAGAGAATGAGTGCACAGGAAAGCCCCAAAATTCAGAAAGTTGTATCCACTTCTGAAATCCTAAGAATGAAAACAAAATTAAATTGGGTTTATTCGGATACTAGAATTGAGGAGTACATCCTTCGACTTGTCTTGTGTACTCGCAAGGACATTTCAATCGACTCAAAAGAAGCAGACCTCTCAAAATTAAAAGAACTCAGAACCTTTATCCGAATTGGCGCCTCTCCACGTGCCTCACTCTTTCTCCACCGAGCAAGTCGTGCGAATGCTTTTTTAGATGGTCGCACGTTTGTAACTCCGGATGATGTAAAACAAGTCGCACACGAAGTGCTGAGACACCGTCTCATTTTGACTTTTGATGCGGAAGCGAGGGGATTCGACAGCGACCAAATTGTAACGCAACTTCTGTCAACAGTTACCATTCCATAAACTCATGACCGGCCACTTTCATTTTCGTCCCGAGCTTCTCCACGCTATTGACCTTATAGAGTTTCATTGCCGAAGGCGCTTGCCCTCCTCCTATACCGGAAGTCACGAAAGCACTTTTCGAGGCTCGGGAATGCAGTTTAAGGAATTTCGCCAATACGAAATCGGAGATGACCCTCGCCATATCAGCTGGACCACAACCGCAAAAACCGGAAAACCAACTTTGAAGGTTTATGAAGAGGAAAGAGAAATAAATGTTTTTCTTTTGGTAGATACTAGTGGTTCCTCTCTGTTTGGATCTGGATCCCGAAGAAAAATTGATATGTATTCAGAAGTCGTCGCCCTTCTCGCAATGGGTGCTATCAAGTCAAACTACCGAATCGGCCTTCTCTTTTTTGATAGTGAAGTGCGGACATTTATGCCCCCCACCCGTAACAAAGAGGACATTTTACAGTCTCTGAATGCGCTCTCGTATTTGGACCTCACAAACAAAACGAGCGATCTCACCCAGCCACTTACTTTCTGTCAGAAAGTTCTGAAACATCGAAGCTTGCTCTTTATCCTATCGGATTTCCTATTGCCGTCATTTAAGGGGCAACTCCTGCCCCTCAGCTCAAAGCATGAGGTGATTCTTCTTCAGGGGTATGACGATTCGGAAAGACTGATTTCTAGCAGTGGAATTTCCGAAATTTGCGATCCTGAATCGGGAGAATTTTTCCTTTTGGATGCCGAATCCCCTTTTTTTCGAAAATCCCTTACTTCCTTTTATGCTAGCTTTACTGCTCAAATTGAAGAAACGGCGAGTGCCTGTCAGGCAGACTTTCTACCACTAAGTGTACAAGATGATTACTTACAAAGACTGGTTCATTTTTTTAGTGCTCGTTAGCTGCTGGCTCCCCTCTCAACTTTGGGGCTTCAGCTTCGCGCTAGACAAACGTTCAATTCAAATTGGCGAGGTCACCATTTTGACCCTCGTTCTTCCCAATACGAATCGACCCGATAAGCCACTGGTAATCGACGATCTCCTCGATCGACATCCCCAATTAAAGGTTCTTGAACGCAACATGAACCAGACAGATACCGCTACGACTATTACCTTTGAAATTACCGCTTATGAAGCAAGAGACTTTCGAATTCCTCCGATACAAGTGAAATGGGGAGCTGATACTTTTTCAACGGAAGCCTTGGATCTTTCAGTGACCACTTCCCGAGCTCCCGAGGACACAGAGATTAGACCAGATTTTGGCAAGCTTCGCCCGCCATTTCCTTGGCGAAAGGCCTACCTTACTCTCATTGCTTGTTTGGGTGCTGTTCTTGCGATCTGGTTGGTTCGCTGGAGCCTCTTGCGGATACCTTGGAGAAAGGTAACTCAGCTCATAGAATGGAAACCTAAGCTACCCAACTTTGAGACTGATAGGATGTGGCTCCGAAAAGAGATAGCCAAATTCAGAAGGGAGTTAAAAGCCGGAAATACCCATCCGGAATTGGTCGATCGAATTCTATACACCTTTAAGATTTTTCTCCAAAGACAGACCCAAACAACTGTTCCTGCGCTCACGCGAATGGAGATTGAGCATGAAATCCCTGAAAAACAACTGAAAGCCAAAACAAGAACTCTCTTAGCTCAAATCGATGATTTTAAATACCACACGGTTGTAAAGAAGGATGCGCCTAAACTCGCAGAGGAGCTATTAGCTCGAATCGAAAGTGATTATTTATGACTTTTCAGTGGGCCCACCAAAATGCATTCTGGTTTTTGATTCCTCTGGCTCTGACGGGCCTTTATTTTCTTTTTAGAAAGCGATCTCAAAAGGACAGCCTCCTGAGTCGTATGCCCGGCCCATGGAGAGACCTATTCAAAGCAATCCGGAGAACCCGGTGGGCGTTTCGATTTCTTTTTCTGGCTCAACTGTTCGCGCTGGGGCTTCTGATTGCGTCAGTCGCACGCCCCGTTCGTACAAAAACTACCGTAAAGAAATCGACTGAAGGCGTAGATATAGTTCTCGTTCTGGATGTCTCCGAGAGCATGGATGCGGAGGACTTAGAGCCAACTAGAATTATTGCGGCAAAACAGGTAATTCGCCAATTTATCTCACAACGCCCCAACGATCGCATTGGACTCGTTGTGTTTGGGGGAGAAGCCGTTATGAAATCTCCTCTCACACGAGATTTCGATTTTCTTCTCAATCAAATCGAAGAAGTTAAATTGAGAGAGCTTAAGCAAGGAACGGCAATTGGCTTGGGAATCACCAACGGCATAGCCCGACTCCGAAAGAGTCAATCAAAAAACAAAGTTCTTATTTTGCTCACTGATGGCGATAGCAATGTGGGGGCAGTAAATCCGATGACAGCAGCAAAGCTTGCTGCTCAAGAAGGTATCCGGATTTACACTATTGGTATTGGCAAACAAGATAGAGTTGTCGTGCCGATATATGCTTTTGACTCAAGGGGAAGAAAGACCCACTTGGTGGCCCAAGTCCCCTCTTATCTCAATCCGAAACTCTTAGAAGAAATGTCGGAAATAACTGGTGGAAAAAGTTATATGGCGCGCGATTCAGGCATGCTGTCGCGAATTCTACAGGAAATCGATAAACTCGAAAAAACCAAAGTCCTCCTCACAGCGAATACGGAATTGGAGGAACTTTTTCTCTATCCAGCTCTCACTGCTCTCTTATTGCTTACCGTGTCCTACTTGCTAATGGAGACTCGGTTTCAACGTAAACTCAAAGGAAATAATCTGAATGGACTTTCGACTCGCACAGCCTGAAGCCTTGTGGGGTCTTATTCCCTTAGGACTTTTTGTGATCTATCTTATTTGGAGATGCCGATTCCGAAACCCATGGTTTTCCTGGCGCCGCTTCTGGTTCGCTATTTTAGGTTTTTTATTTTGTATTTTCGCCCTTACACGCCCGCAAGTAGGCTCCTTTCAAGGCGAGCCCGAGCCGCTGGCTTCTACACTCCTGGTTGCCCTAGATATTTCTAATAGCATGCTCGCAGAAGATATCACCCCCACTCGACTTGGGTTTTCCATTTCATTTATCCAGCGGATTATCGAAGGGCTCCCTCGCCCAAGAGTTGCTATCTACCCTTTTGCCGCCTCAGGGTTTCTCCAGATGCCGTTTACTACCGATATCTATGCCATTCAGGATTCTCTACAATCTCTTGACCCCTCAGCCACTTCTCACCAAGGAACTGACTTCAATGAATCCTTAGATGGCCTTGAACAACTTCTCGCTAAACTCGAGGTGAATTCAAAAGATCAAATCGAGGGATGGCAACCTCCGAAAGTCGTTCTCTTCTCTGACGGAGAATCTCATGTGCCCCTTCGAAAAGAGACTTTAAAACCATTTAAACAAAGAAGGATCCCGGTTTTTACGGTCGGCATAGGGACTCCGGAAGGGGCGCCAGTCCGATTAGATTCTCTTCCTAACAACTCCATTGTGACGAAATTGGACCCTAAGCCTCTTCAAATGATAGCTGCCGAGACCGGTGGAGCTTACTTCTCAAGCACTTATGAAAACGTGCCCTTGTTACTAAATCAACTCAACCATACTCTTAGGTTAGGTAAGAGAAATAGACATTTCAAAGTGAAAAGCGAATTGTTCCCCCTTCTGTTTTTTGCCAGTCTCATTTTCTTCTTCTGGGAGTTTTGCTTCGGTCGCTGGCAATTCGTCATTCGGGCTTTTATTTTTTGCTTTGCGCTTTCTCATGCGAATCCAGTACTGGCTGATGATGATCAGCTCAAAGCAATTCAGATTTATAATAAAGGGATTGAACAAACCAATCTGAGTAACTTTGAGAAGGCCGCAGAATACTTTGAGGAAAGCTCTCTGATTCTTCAGGATGCCAATCAAAAAAAGAAAGCGCTCTATAATCTGGGAAATGCCTTCCTTAAAATGGGAGATCCCGAACAAGCTTTGGAGTCCTATCAAAAGGCCTTTCGCATTCATTCATCTAATGCGACGTTTGAGGAGTCCGCGAATAAAAACATTTCGGACAATATGGCCTTGGCGTCAAAAGTGCTCGAAGAGATGAAGAAGCAGAGCCGGCCTCAAGGCTCCAATGAAAAGGGAGATGGAGACCAAACGAATGGAAAGGATCCCAAAGGACCGCAAAAATATCAAGGCGAGTCACTCACGGATCAACAAAAGCAAAAGCTCTACGATTTGATCACCAGTGAAGAAAAGCAGACATTAAAGCGCCTACGGGAGCAGAACCAGCCAGCCCAGAATTTGGAGATGCACCCATGGTAATCTCGCTCATTCTTTTTCTTTTCACTTCGTTTGCTAGGGGCGAAACAGATACCTCATTTACCTTTCGGGTAGAACTTTCCAAAGCGAAGGTTTTTCAGGGCGAGATGGTAACTGCTAATTTTATTCTAGAGTCCCCGCACGAGCGGGCTGTTGAAATTGAAGTGATGAAGTTTCCAGAGTTTCGTGGCTTTTGGAGCGAAAACCTTGTCTTACGACAAGGTCCCGTCCATTTAATGCCCGTTCAGGACCCCAAGAGAAAACGGGCCATGGCTCTGGTGGGATCTTATTTGCTTAATTCCATGATGGGAATTCGGACACCAAAGTTGGAGCCGATGAAAATTTTGGTGAAGGCCTTTGGTGAAAAACCGGTAACGCTCACTTCTGAAGGCACCTTTCCTCCTCCGATGGATCTCCCTCAGATCCCAAACCACCTCAAACCTTTTCCGTTTTCAGGCGCAGTTGGGTTGTTTTCACTAAAAATTAATCAAACCCAAATTTCTTTTAGAAAAAACCAACCCTTTCTCCTTCGCGCGGAACTTCAAGGAGATGGTAACTTCTCGGAAGTTAACTCTCTCCCGCTAGGGCATTTAGGCGAAATGACCCTCATTTCTACAAACAGTTTTTCGGAAACCTTACCTGGCCGCTCGAAAAAAGTGTTTGAGTGGGTTCTCAGTACTGACAAAGAGACATTAACTGAATGGTCACCTGGGTCTTTTTTAACTTTTCATCCCGAGAAAAAAGAATACCAACTGATTACTTTTCCAGCAATTCGCTTTGTGGAACTTCCAGAAACCTCTCTGCCTCAAAACATTTTGAGAATGAGTGCCATTCTGTTTTTCCCGGAAGCGAAATGGACAACTCGTTTTTCACTTAATAAGTCTTTTTGGTTTTGGTTTTTTCAGGCCGGGATTTTTTTGCTTCTTTTTAGCAGAATTTGGGTTGTCCAATTTCGGTTTTACCAAGAGCGTGCGAAGAAAGACCCCCATGTTCGTCGCAAACAGGCTCTCAAAAAGGCTTCTTCGGCGCTGAAGAGTCAAAATTGGGAAGAGTTTCTTTCAATGGCCTCCAATCTTGCCCGGGAACTACTCCAAGATAAAAACTGTTCGGGATTCGGAGACTCCCTTTCTGTTCTCATCGAAGCCGACAATCATTTTCGGTTCAGTCCCTCCAAAAGACTTACGGTTTCACCCGATCTTCTCAAGACACATTGGGAAAGAATCCGGAAAGCATTGGAAAAGACCGAAGCCTAACGACTTAAGCCATTGTTATTACAGGGCTTTTATATGCCCTTGGCTGAGCCAAAGCCCCTCCCCTCTGAAAGGTTGACTAATTCAATCATTTCCATAGGATGCGTATCTAAAACTTATTGCCAAGGGAGATCCAAGTGGCCCGAGTTACCGTTGAAGATTGCCTAGAAAAAATTCCAAATCGCTTTGAGCTCATTCACATCGCTGCAAAACGAGTAAAGCAGTTGGCAAAAGGCTCACTGCCTCTGATCCATAACCCCCACAACAAACCTGCTGTTATTGCCCTGCGAGAAATTGCTGGGGGCTCCGTCGCTAAGTCTGTTGAAGCTGATATCGATCAAATTGGTGGCGAATAACATAAGCTTTTCACCGTTCTTATGAAGGCTCGGTTATCCACAACCTCTTTGTTGTTTCTTTTTTTGTCTGGGCTGACGGCCTGGTATGTTGTTTACGAGAAACAGATAAGAGTTAAGAGAGTCACCGACGAAAGCAGCTCAAAACGTCTCCTTCAATTCAAAAAAGATGAAATCCAAGAAATAGAGATTACTCACAGCTCCGATTCCAGTTTTAAACTCAAGCGCTCAGGGGACGAATGGTTGTTAACCTCTCCCGTGGAGGATCTTGCAGATTCAGGGGTTATAAACTCTTTGTTGACGACTCTAACCTCAAGTGAACAAGAACGTATCGTAGAAGACGATCCCAAAAACTTGGAGGTCTTCGGTTTAGAAAAGCCCACCCTAATCATTCGAGTGGCCAAAGATGCAAACACGACTCAAGAAATCTTTGTTGGTAGCCAAACTCAAGTCGGATTTAGTGTTTACGTCAGAACTTCAGCCAGCCAGCAAGTTTCTAAAGTAAACCGTTCTTTGCTTTCGAGCTTTCAAAAAAGCCTCTTTGAATTAAGAAATAAAAACCTTGTAACCATTAAAAAAAGCGATTTGAAAGAAGTTGAAATTCATAACTCTTCTGGACAAATCGTTGTAAATCGAAATGCTGAAGATAAGTGGATTTTAGGGCGAGACGGAAGTGCTGTTGACACAGCAGAATGGGGAAAGACTTTAAACACTCTCATAGACCTGAAGGCTACCAACATCGCTTCTGAAAAAGCTGAACTAGCAGCGTACCGTCTCGACAAACCCGCAGTGAAAACCTGGCTCTCTGCGGGTCATGAAAAAGCCAAGTTGGGTATCTTTTTTTCCCAAACTCAAGGAAAGGTTTTTGCCAAACGGGATGATAAGCCACTGATTTATGAAGTTGATAAAAACGTCCTGAGGGAACTCTCGAAGAGTGCTGTAACGCTAAAAGACCTTCATCTCGTTAACTTTAATCGATTTGCAGTTAACCGAATTAAAATCTCACGTGGGAATGGTTTTATTGAATTAAAAAAAGAGGGGCCGGTTTGGACATTCACTGATGTTAAGTCAGAACGAAAGTTAGACCCAGGCAAAGTGGAAAAATTTCTGACTCAGCTCCAGGACTCTAAAATCACAAGATTTACGGATGCAAAAAAAGACAAAAATCCAGCTTTGATTATCGAGTTGTTTGAAAAACAAGAGGAAAAAGACGTTTCAGTTGCTCGAGTTGAATTTGCCCCACGAAAAACAGAGGATGTGGTTGGGGTCAGCAATCATTTGATTGGCTCATGGGTTTTATCGCAAGAAGGGTTCAAGCAATTAAATTTAGTGCAAGAGGATTTTCTCGAAACAAATTCACCGAAAGTGGACGAGAAGAAATCTTAAAACTGAGGAGAAAGAATGTCGTTATCATCTATTAAAGGAAAGTGGGCGTTGGTTTTAGGGGCTTCAAGTGGATTTGGAGAAGCCATTTCTCTTCGGCTTGCGGAAGAGGGAGTCAATATCTGTGGGGTTCATTTGGATCGAAAAGGAACTCTTCCCCATGTAGAGGAAATTATTTCACAGATCAAAGGCAAAGGCGTTCAGGCACTTTTTTTCAACGGAAACGCTGCGGATAAAGAAAAGAGAGCGGAAGTAGTTCAAGAATTACAGAAAGCCGCTCCCCAGGGAATTCACTGCTTAGTGCATTCTCTGGCCTTCGGAAGCCTTAAACCCTTTCTGTCTAAAGAAGATAAAGAGCATGTTTCTCAAGATGCGCTCGAAATGACCATGGATGTAATGGCTAATAGTTTAGTTTATTGGACTCAGGATCTTTTTAAGAAGAATCTTCTAGCTCAAGGCGGCAGAGTCTTCGCGATGACTTCTTCTGGCGGCACACGAGTTTGGCCAACCTACGGTCCAGTGTCAGCTGCTAAAGCCGCACTCGAATCTCATTGTCGTCAACTGGCTCTGGAATTAGCGCCCTTCGGAGTGACGGCAAATGCAATCCGCGCAGGCGTTACCGATACCCCTGCATTAAGAAAAATTCCTGGAAATGACGTGATGATAGAAACGGCTCTTCAGAGAAATCCCAACAAAAGACTCACGACCCCAAAAGATGTTGCGGATGTAGTTGCTTTGCTAATGCACAACGAAGCGGCTTGGATTTCTGGAAACGTCTTAGGCGTTGATGGCGCCGAAGATGTCATCGGATAGGTACATTTTTTTCGATGAATCGAAGGGCTTTGGCTACTTTTTCATCTTCCCCTAAAGTCAGGGACTGTTGTTCTTTATCGTAAGAGTATTGCATTCCCGTGTATACCAACGCTATTTTGCGATTGCGCACTTTCGGTGACGAGAACACTGCCTCTAAAAATTTCAGGGTTGCCTCATCTTCATATTCTAATCCGATACCTTGGTAACCAAGACTGGTCAGAAGCTGCAGCACTTTCTCAAGTTGAGGCGAAGGAAGGGCTACGATTTCCGATGACGGAGCATCCGCTGGCTCTAAAATGTCTGACTCACTAACAGGGTTTGGTACCGTAGGGCTGGAGCTACACGCCGCCTGAAGAACCAGAATCACCCCAATTAAAAGTGCGCCTAATTTACCCATAGCGTTGCCCTTTTTTGTGCTTTGCTTCTCTTTTTTAAAGATCTTAGCACAAATAACCGAGAAGGAGAGAGTCAACATAAACTTATGCAGAGGTCTGTCATGAATCGTCAAATCTCATTAATGGTACTAACCGCACTGGTTTCGGTGTCTTCCATGGCTCAAACAGAGCTGATGATGAAAAAATTTAGATTTCGTAAACATTCTTCTGCAAATTTTGAGAGATTGGTTCTTGAGTTCAGCGGGCCAGCCGTATCAGAAGAAGTTGAAATGAAAACAAATAAAGTTGGATCAGAAAAAGACGTTTCGCTGGTAGTAAAAAATGCTCAGCTTGTCGGCGCTGTTCCTGAAAGCACCATCAACGAAAGTCTTGAAGGTAGCCGAAAATGGATAGGCCCCCTATCTATCAACACCGATATGCCCAAAAATGGATTCAGCTTACGGACTCTACTGAAAAACTCCGAAGCCCAAGTCGATGCTTTTTGGCTTTCACAACCGACCCGATTGGTCGTGGATGTATTTCCAAGCGGTTCTCCTCGAGCCCACTCGCGAAATCCAATGGAAGCACACCGAGAAGTTGCTTCTACGGCTGAAAAAGCAAAAGCTACCCCAAAAACTTCTGAACCCATTTTTTGTTTCCCTTCAAATGCAAAAATGAGTGCTTCAGTCGCTTATTTTCCTTGGAAGGGTTCCAGCGCTATTCCTTTGGAAGTCAAAGATCCTTCTGCGGCTCAAAATGAAATGAAAGAAGGAATCGTGTGCTACCCGGCTCAATCCCGCGTACACCCTCGGGTGAATTTCACAACGGGGGAAGTTGAGCCCTCTCAGCCTGTCGCATCAGTGGCTCCTCAACTTAACAATAAGCCAGAAGCCCCTACTCTCTCGAGCAATGAAGCCCCTCTTTTACCGACAATGGAAATAAAGGTGGAACCCCGTGTGATCGCCAGTGAGGCACCAGCAAAAGCTCCTCAGTTCGATCCCAGAGCTCAAAATGGTCTTCCTCCTTCCTTGGGTGCGAGTTTCGATAAGCCCCAAAAAGGAGCCAATCCAGCTAGCCTTCTTCCTCCTTACAGATAATTGATTTACCTCTGTAACGGAAGCAGGCATACTTCTTCTCTGTGCGAAAGAAAAAACGCTTCTTTTCACGCTCGAGAAGCCAGAAAAAAACCCAATTCAAGCCCAAACAAGCTAAGCGCAGTCGTGGCAGCTTCATAGGGCGAGTGCAAAAGAACCAACGCGGTTTTGCTTTTGTTATCCCTCACGACAATACTTTACCCGATACTTATGTCTCTCCGAGAGAAGCTCGCGCTTTAATGAACGGGGACATCGTTGAATATCAGGTGGAGCAGCAAGGAAAAAGATCGAGTGCTCTTATTGTTAAAATTCTCGAGCGGGCTTGCAAAAAAGTTTTAGGCAAAGTTCAGGGTTCTCATCGACAGTTTTTCATGGAGACTTCTGAGGGCGATCTTATCTCACTTGATAACGGAGAAAAAAATCTTTTGGGTTCGTGGGTAATCGCGACTCTTAAACGTTACCCCAGTGATAGAGAAATGGGCGTTGCTAGTATCACTGATAAATTAGGCCAAACGTTGACTCCTAAATTTGATCACCTCATCACCATTTCTCGTTTTGGGATTGAGGAATCTTTCCCGCCAGCTGCGCTGAATGAAATTGAAGACTTAAGGCAGGCTTCGTTGCTGGAAATCCAAAAACCCTCCCCTCAGAGAAAAGATCTCCGGAATCTTCCCTTTGTGACGATTGATGGTGAAGACGCCAAAGATTTTGATGATGCGATTTGTGTTCTAGAGAAACAGGAAACGGGAGAAATCCAGCTTTTCGTAGCTATTGCAGACGTCAGCTACTTTGTAAGACCGGGTTCTCAATTGGACGAAGAAGCTAAACGTCGAAGTACCAGCATTTATTTTCCAGGCTATTGTATTCCCATGCTTCCGGAAGATTTATCGAATGATCTCTGCAGTCTTAATCCCCAAACAGACAAGTTAGTCTTGGTCGCTGAAATAAACTTCAATCGAAGAGGCGATATCCTGAGCACGCACTTTTATGAGGGAATAATAAAAACAATCGCACGGCTTACCTACACCAAAGTGCACCATTGGTTTTCCGGAAACCTGGAAGCAGTCCCTTCCGATTGTCATCGACCTTTAGAGAGCGCGAAAAAGTTGTTTAATCTTTTATTAGCTCAACGCAAAGAAAGAGGGGTCTTAGATTTTCAACTTCCCGAATGTCGATTTGAATTAGACAAAGAGGGACGCCCCATCAAAGCTTATCCCTTTCCTTCTTGGGAGGCCCACCGCCTCATCGAAGAATTCATGGTTATGGCCAATTCGGTAGTAGCAAAAGAACTCAAAGAAAACGGCTGCCCATCCCTTTACCGAGTTCACGAAGCTCCAGTGATAGAAAGCATCGAAGAGCTGAATCAGCTTATGAAGAGCTTGGGATTCAGTCTCATGATTAAAGAAGTATCGCCCCTGGCCTTTTCCAAGGTCCTACTGAAAACCTCAGGTCAAAAAGGCGCTCATACGCTCCACAAAGCGATTCTCAGGGCTCAAAAACAAGCTCGATATGAACCAGACCCTAAAGGGCATTTCGGCTTATCTCTGACCGATTATACGCATTTTACTTCCCCCATTCGCAGGTACCCAGATTTGATTGTGCACCGCTCCCTAAAGAGCTTCATTCTTCGACACCAAATTGCCGATAAGAACAATAACTCCGAAGCATTAGTTAAATTGGGGGAACTCACTTCGGAGCGAGAGCGCCGCGCGATGGAAGCAGAGCGATTTATCACTCGCAGGAAACAGTGTTGGTTTATGGCCGATAAACTGGGGGAACCTTTAAAAGGAACCGTTTCTGGGGTGATTGCGAAGGGACTGTTCATTGAACTTTCGGATTATGCGATAGAAGGTTTCGTGCCCATTGAGTCTCTTCATGGGTACTACGAGTTTGATGAAAGACGTGGTTGCCTGAGGCGCCGTCCCGGACACACCACGATCAGCATTGGAGATCCGATGGAGATCCAAGTCGCTGACGTCAATGTCGAGGATAATGAAATCACGTTTTTCCCCCTGACTGAGAATCCATGAAAGTTATTTCAACTGCAGCCGGTATTTCCCAAGCCTTTAAAAATGCCGGACGAGTCCGCGAAATTTTGGCTGTTCTTGTAAGTACTGGCTTTCTCGATCTCATGAATCGAATGAAGCTCAATCGGTTTTTACCGGAACGGCAGACTGAAGATCCGGGTTACAAAGATCTCCCCTTGCCGATGCGGCTTCGAATTGCTTTTGAAAAACTCGGTCCAGGATTCGTCAAGCTTGGCCAATTAATGGCTTCTCGACCCGATCTAATCCCGGAAGTATTCGTAGACGAATTTTCAAAACTCCAAGATCAAGTAGCGACTCTGCCCTTTAGTGAAATAAAAGAACAGCTAGAAGCCGAACTCAAAAGACCCCTCACTGAAGTGTTCTCAAGCTTTGACGAAGAACCGCTGGCTGCAGCCAGTATTGCTCAAGTGCACTCAGCCGTCTTAAAGTCGGGCCAATCTGTTGCCGTAAAAATTCAGCGTCCTGGCATCGACAAAATTCTCCATACAGACATTTCGATTTTAAGGGGCCTTGCCAATCTTCTGGAAAGTACCATTCCAGAGACAAAACCGTTTAACCCCCAGGGATTAGTTGAGGAATTTTTTCACTCGATTTTGTTTGAACTCGATTTCAGAGTCGAGGCAAACAATATTCGAAAGATTAAGAGTCAGTTGGTCAAATCGACCCAAGTCGCGATTCCCGAAGTCTACTCGGAGTTCTCCACACAAAAAGTCCTCGTGCTCGAAAAATTCGATGGAATACGATTTTCAGACCGAGAAAAAATTCTTTCTCAGGGAATTGATCCCAGAAAAATCATTGAGACCGGAGCAGATGCTTTTTTCCAAATGGTCATGCGAAACGGCTTGTTCCATGGTGATTTGCATGCAGGTAATTTGTTTGTTCTTACAGACGGTAGAATTGGCATCATCGACTTTGGAATCGTAGGCCGTCTCAGTCGCAGAGTTCAGGACAGCATCATTTCCATGTTTATTGCTATCATGGATGAAGACTATGAAACGCTCGCTACTGAGTATGTCACTCTTTGTAGTCCCGACGGGGATACGGATATTTCTCAGTTACAGAAAGATTTAATGGACACCATCTCTCCCTACGTAGGCTTAGTTCTGGGAGAAGTAAATGTCGGGAAGTTACTCCTCCAGTCGACAAGTATTGCAGCAAAGCACCGGTTGAAAGTACCGAGAGAGTTGATGCTTCTTTTTAGAGCCATCATGACTGTTGATGGTCTGGCTAAAAAGTTAGACCCTGATTTCGATATTCTTCAACTGGGAAACCGGCTGGCCAAAGAAGTGGTAGCTTCTCGGTACAGCAAAGAAAGAGTGACAAAAGATCTCTTGATCCTAGCTCGCGACCTTCAAGACACTCTTGAGACGTTTCCAAAACTCCTCAAGCGATTTCTTAGGAAATGGTCCAGCAACAACTTTGCTCTGGAAGTAAGATCTAAAGATGCCGAGTTACTCCCAAACGCGATTTTAAAATCGACGTATTATCTCGTTCTCTGCGTCACGAGTGGCGCTCTCATCGTAGTAGGATCCCATTTCTGGCACAAAGGCGTCGAACCTCTTTTATTCGACTTCTCTTTGTGGAGCGCCGTGAGTTGGGCTGCAGCTTTTTATCTGTTAGGGTCTGGGTTGTGGTCCCTTTCAAAACACAAATCCTGATTTCGTTTTTTTTTTCATTTCACACTCCCAGCTACGCTTTACCTCGTTGGGTTTCCCCTGCCCCCCAAAGCGCTTACAAAATTGTGACCAGTGAGCTTTCTACTAAAAGGGGCGATTATTTTAAACGAACGGTTAAGCGAATCGGCAACCAAACGATTGAGATGGAGGGCGTAGCTTCGATCAACGGAAAACTGGATAACTTTTATCAAATAGCGAAGAATGTTCCCGCTTACCGCACTTGGGCCCTTCCGAACATCAATCAAAGGCCTGCCGGTGGGCAATACCTGATAAAAATCTTGGATTTAAAGCCAGTGTCTCAAAAGAGTAATCAATTAATTGCGGACTTTGGAATCAACTTACCTGGTATTCGAAGAAAAATCAGTCGTGGGTTTTCGATTTTTACGGAAAGAGGCACAAATGACGTCACAGTAACTTGTGAGAGCAATCAGGATCGCGATTCCATCTTAAGCTCGCTCACCGGTTACATCATTGCATTTCCAGCCCCGAAACAGAAAGAACGGCTTTGGGTTTATTTTAAAGGCCGGACGAAATTAGAATCGTGGCTGCTCTATCAGGCTATCCCAGAAAAGCTTTTGGCTCATGAGTCCTCAGATCGTATCCAAACGGTCCTAGACAATTTTGGAAATGAAGAGAGCACTCAGATGTCTAAATAGAATCAAATCCCCACAAAAACAACGGAAGAAACCTTCTCTCTCCAACTCCAGTTCCATCGCGGCCTAGGATAGCCAAAAGAAGTTCTTCATCATTTAGGGTAGAATAGTCGGCATCTGAAATGACCGTTCCGGCTTTCTCACAAAATGATTTAAAGCAATCAATCAAGTGAGTTCTGTCCAAAAGCTTAACCAAACCAAGAGACCCCTTCCATGCCTGTTCGGAAATTTTTGAAAACTCTTCGTGTTTGTTTTCAAAAGGAGCAATCAACGTGAGCGAAACGTGAGGAAAAAATCGTTTCTGACAATCTTGAATATTTCTTTTCACAGCTTCAATCGAACCACTCCATTCATGGATGTAATGAGTAAAGTCAGCCCCTTTGTTTATGGCAATATAAGAGTCGATCTTTCCATTCGATTCGGTGACATAAACCTGAGTTCGCGGAATATTTACTAGGGCAGTCATTTCTGCCAGGGACCGCTCAAGTTTTGCGGTTCGCTGCTGGTACAACTTCCAAATTGAATCGATTTCTTTTTCTTTATTCAGAAGGCGACACACTGGCTGAGAGGCCTCAGCTTTAGCAATAGAGATTCGAAAATCCAACTCATTTCCCGCTCGATAAAAACCCAAGGGTAAATAGAAATCAGGTTTATCAGACCACAACAGAGCTAAAGTGCAGCCTTGTTTTTTTAGTCTCCCGATTGACTCCTGCAGCAGAAAACTTGCTAGCCCTTCGCCACGATAATCCTTGTGAGTGGCGACAGAGCCGATAAGACCAAGGTCCATTTCAAATGAAGCGTGTTGGTACCGACGTTTCATGATTCCCACATGGGAGGCAATTTTATTCTCCCGCTCGATGAAGAGTGATTCTCCCCCGGGCAATCCCCGAAACAGAGAAGGGTATTCATCTTGGAGTTTCAGATCGGATTGTGATCGAAGTTCGTGATTGAGAAATTGAAGGACGGGGGTAACAGCAGTCTTTGAGATTGCTGAATCCTGGTAGGAAGCAACTTTTAATTCGGTTTGGGTCAAAGGAAAAAAAGCCGGGTACTGCTGAACTAACAGATACCCGGCATTTTAAATTATAAATCAGCAGCTCGGAGAGTTTTTCGGCCGTTTGCTTTTGCGCGCTCTACTCCACGAGTTACTGCATTTTGAATGAGAACATTCACTGCAGCCATCACATCAGAAGAACACTTCATTTTTGATTTCTTCACGAGTGTCTTCACTTTAGATTGAACAATGTAGGTTTCTTTAGTCTTAGTTGCCATGTGGTATCTCCTTAATGGTTAACTATAGAAGGAGTCACTTACTGAAGAAAGGGAAAAAAAACTGAGATAGCAGTAATGAGCAATGCCGAACCAACTGGAATAGTGAAATTGTCATCAATCGGAGAGGGAAGAAGTTCCACGCTCGTACTAATCGTTCCTCCTACGACTGCAAGCATCAGAGATTGAGAAAAAGATAGCTTGAGGAATCCCAGGCCAAACAGAAATGAAACCCCCGCAGTTGCTACGAAATTAGCGAGAGCACCTTCTAGAGTTTTGCGCTGAGTAATTTTGGTTTTCCCCCAACGAGTTCCGACAACTGCAGCAATCGGATCTCCGATCGCAAGAAAAAGTGCACTTAATAAAACAACCGGCTTTGAGAAAAAACTGACCAAAACCAATAATCCCAAAATATAAAATGAATTTCCCGAAATGCTTCGAAGTTCCTCTCTACGCATAATTTTTCCAAAATATTTCAAGGTAACCGCATTCAATGCAGGTGATTTAAGTCGAATTAAATCAAGCAGCATAAAGAGTCCACCCACAGTCCCCAAGAGAATTAAGGCTTCTTCACGGCTCAGAATAAAAGCATAAAGCCCCACGCAAATAATCCCATTAAGAAAATGATAAAATTTTCGACCAAAATGCGGAGTGGAACGCCCTACTTGTAAAACATTCCGCCTAAGGGCACGAGCTTCTGATGCAGTTGAGATAGTTAAAACTTTAAGCATGCACTTAAGTGCAGCAAGAATGATACCGAGTCTTAACGATTTCCTAACATTTCTAATTATTTATATATTTTCAAATACTTAAAGTTAAATGCGGCGCAACACGCACGGTACTGAAGACTCTAGGAAATGCGTAACTTTCTACGCACTCTGGAAAGCAACTACGCGACCCGACCTAAGGAGCTCATTTTTTAATATCGTTCTTTGCTCTTTGTCCCATCGGATGAGACGGATAGCGATCGATTAAGTCTTGGAAGAACAGCTTCGACTCTTTATTTTTTCCCAAGTTTTTAAAAGCCCAGGCTTGGCGATAAATTGCCGTGGGAACTAGACTGTCTTTGGAATAAGCTTTTCTAAACTCAGCAAATTCAAGAGCTGCGGAGGCGTAATCCTTAGCTGAGAAAAGCACCTCTCCTATGAGAAACTGAGTTTTTTTGGCTTGCTCACTATTCTTGGAGCTTTTTTTGTACACCTCTCTTAAGACGTCCAAAGCCTCATCAAACTTTCCTTCATCATAAAGCTTTTTCCCAAGCTCATACGAAGCTGATGGGGACGAAGATTCTTTGGGGGCTGGTTGCTTCAGCGCCAATTCCTCAGCGACGGCTCTTTGTTCCAGAGCCTGAATTCTCTGTTGCAGAGCGATCACTTCATTCTTTAATTCCTCTGCTAGATTTCGATGAATAGCTGCTTGTTCTTCATTCACGCTGCTTAATCGCGCTACCTCCAATTTTAATTCTTCTACGGTGGTGTCTACGTCGGCTCTGATATCCTTTGCTTCTTTGACCTCCGTTTTTAGCCGCTCCATTTCTTGCTCTCTTCGAACTTCCCCTTTTGTTTTACACGCATTCACAAAACTTAATAAGCAAAGGACTCCCACTCCCCAAAAAAGATTTTTAGAAAAGCTTGGTCTTTTATTCATTTTCTTCCTCATTTGACTTATCAAGACTTGGAGAGCCTGATTCAGGCTCTAACATTCCCCCTTTGAGCTCCGTCTGTTTCACGACGGACTGGTATTCAGCCTGCTCTGCAGTTTGACGAGCTTGATTCGCAAATTTTTTTGCCGAATCGAAATATCCTTCACTGTAATCTTTTTTTGCGCGCAGATAAAAATTTTCGGCCTTACGATAAGTATCTGGAGCTAAAACTTCAGCTTTTACTTTTTGAGCGGCTTTTAAGGCAACATCCGCCAAGATCATGTCATCAAGTGGACGGGGGTGACAAGCTGTCACCCCCAAAAAGAAGATTAAAAAGAATTGAATTAATCTCATTCTTTATTTTGAGAGCAGAACAAACACTGCTCTACGGTTTTTTGCCCAAGCAGATTCCGTGTGCCCCATATCTGCTGGACGCTCTTTACCATAACTAATGGTCTCAATTCTGTTGGCAGCAACCCCTAAGCGAACCAAGTAAGCTTTTGCTGCATTGGCTCTTCTGTCGCCGAGAGCCATGTTGTATTCAACAGTGCCACGCTCATCGCAATGACCTTCAATTTGAATTCGAGCATTCGCATTTGCTTTCATCCAATCAGCATTCTTTTTCAAAGAGTTTCTGGCTTCATCGGATAAATTGAAACTATCGTAACCATAATAAACAATATCCATTTCGCCGAATGCAGCTCCAACATCACCAGCAGCTCCCATCATTTCAACTCCAGCACCTGGAGCTGCAATACCAGAGGAATCCTCCGAAGGAGCCATTGCCTGCTCATCAGAAACAACATCTTTTTTACTACAACTCACTAATCCCACAATGAGACCGCAAATGATTAAACTGAAAATTCGACTGATTAGCTGACGAGAGACCATAACGCTGCTCCTTCTAGGGTGAAAATGTGTTATCAAACCGCTTTAAAATAACCAAAATTAGTTTAAGTGACAATTATTTTTAAGTTATTTGGGTTTTCCTACCGAAGCACTGACTCGGAGCGCTAGTCTTGATTTTGATACAATATTCGGATGCGTTTCTGTTTTCTTCTGGCCATCCTAACAATCGTTGTAAGTGCTGAGCCATCTTATCTCAGTTTTCCCTCCGACATTTCTTGGAAAAGCATGGAGAGCTCGCATTTTCACATTATTTATCGAGCCGGCCAAAAAGAATTTGCGACAAGAACGCTTAAAGCAGCTGAAAGAGCCCACTCGCTTCTGAGCCCCATTTTTCCTGAGGCTCCTCCCACTACTTCGATTGTCCTGGCAGATTTTAGTGATTCTCTGAATGGATATTCTCTGGGCTTTCCCTATTCTCATTTCGTCGTTTTCGCGGCTCCTCCTGACAGCATGAGCGAATTATCGTCTTTGGATAATTGGCTCGATTCTGTAGTACTCCACGAATATGCTCACACCCTTCATTTGTATCCCGCCAACGGGGCGTGGAAATGGTTACGTACGATTTTTGGCACCACCATTGTTCCGAATGGGATGATGCCAGCGCACCTCCACGAAGGATTAGCTACTTTTTTGGAAACGGAGTTTTCTCAAGGGGGCAGAGGTCGAAGCCCATTCTTTCGAATGATGACTCGAAAAGCGGTTTCGGAGAAAATCTGGGGCACTGATTTTCTTCCTGTCGATCTCTTCGATGGGTCGACCTCCCATTGGCCGCACGGCACGAGCCCTTATTACTTCGGATATTATTTTTATGAATCTCTTTGGAAAAAGAAGGGCCCTAAGGGAATTCATGAACTTACCCTCGATGCAAGCTCCAATTGGCCCTATTTGGTTAACACGCCTTTCGTAGATGTTTTTGGCCTAAGCATTCCCGATTTGTGGAAAGAAATCATTTCTGAACAGAATGAAAAACAAAAACTTGAATTAACCCTTTTCGAAAAGGAACAAAAGTCAAACCTTTCATACTTAACCAAAACAAAATTCACTAAAAAAGAATTGGCGCTCTCCCAGACGCTCCAGCGAGCAGCTTTTCTGAGTTCAAGCCCGGACAAAAAACCTCAACTAGAAATCATCGAAACCGAAACTGGAAACTTATTAAAGCAGGTTCCTGTTCAGTTTTCGGGGGCTGGGGGACTTTGTTGGATAGAAAATAGTGGGAGCGACTCTTTTGTTCTCCCCCTTTCTCATCAAGAAAATTTTTATTCGACCAATCGACTCACCCTTCTAGATGTGAGCAAAGAAGAAACAGTAGATTTAAAAACACCCGAAGGCCCAATCGACCATGTGCATGAGTTTGCGTGTTCGTCTGATCTCAAATCGATTTTGGTCTATCAAGAGGTGGGGGGTAAGGGAACTTTGACTCTTTTTGGTGCTGATCTCTCGTCAGCGGAAATAGGCCTTAAATCCAACTTGCGCTGGACACTCCCTCCAAACACCTGGATCAGTTCGGTGGCACTAGGAAAAAACAACCTCTTCCTATTAAGAGACGGAAATGAAACAAAGATCTATGAGTGGGCACCCCCCAGTTCCCCCCAAGTTTTAGGAAAATTAGAAGGGCATGCTTACGGACTCAGTCAGACAGGAAATCAGATTTATTTAATTTCGGCTCCAACGGGTCGAGATGAAGTGTGGCGTTTGGATTTGAAGCGAAAGAAAATGGCCAAAGTCGTCTCGGTTTCAGGTGGAATTAATGATTTTGTCCCCGCACCTTCTCGCTTCTTTGTTTCTTCGTATGAACAGGGCGGTTTTGACATTGCCACCGCATCTGTAATCGAAACCCAAATGGAAATCCCGCTTTTGCCAGTTAAGACTGATAGAGCTGAGGAAGAAAGCAAAACAAACTGGGAGGAAAAGGAATATTCCCCAATCTCAACCTTGCTCCCAAGAACTTGGATTCCCTCGGCTCTTTTTGTTCCGTATGGATTTCAGATTGGTGCTTGGATTCCAATGTTTGATCTTTCTCAAAAACACTTTTACGACTTAAATTTGGGAGTCGACAAACGAGAGACAAATGAGGGCTCTCAGATGCTACCAAATCTCTCGGGAAGTTATGGTTACCGTTTTGGGAAATCGTCACATCTTCAAATCAGCTCTTACTTTTCACCTGGTTTCCTGGTTGTCTCAAGAAGTTTCTTCAAGCGATGGGGCTCTTCGCTGAGTTACGGAAGTAGGTTAGGAAGTCTACCCATCGAAGCCAGAGTTTCTGCGCTTGTCCGAAGAATTGAATCTTCTGATTTGGGCCCTGCAAACAAATCGATGGGAATTGGATTAGAACTGAGCTGGGCGAGTAAGCGAGCAAAAGTTAATCTAGTTCACCAACAATTCATTCAGGGCTTGGGAAGTTTTGATAATTACTTCAGCAGTATTGCCAATTTTGAAACCTCACTTCCCTCGCCTTTCTGGAATTCAGCTTTCTGGGCCTTGAGCTTAAGGCAGGGATACACCGAGGGGACTCCTCTTTATAATTCCTTCTTCGAAGGGGGTGGAGAAATCTTATTTTCTCAAGGAAGAGGCTTTTTTCTCAATCGAGGGTACTTACAGGGCTCGTTTGCAGCGAGGCGAATTTTTGGTGGAAACCTAGAATTCCGTTTTCCTATTTCACGATTGGATCGGGGTTTGGGACTGTGGCCAGTGTTTCTCCAAAACCTTTCAGGAGCTCTGGTACTTGATACTACAAGCTACGATCGAGGACCTGCTAGCCCCTATCCAAAGAACTGGCTCAAGGACTTTTTGTGGAGCACGGGAGTAGAAATAAAGACTCAGTGGAAATTCTTTTACTACTTGCCCACTCAGCTCCGCTTTGGTGCCTATCGTGGTCTAAGTCGGGGCGGAGAGCCCTTCTACTTTACCATTGGAGCAGAAGCCTCTCTTTAACCAACTTATTCAGTAGCAGCTGATACTTTAGCTTCTTTTGTTCCCTGGGAAACTTTTTCGAACAGATTCCATGCTTTCAAATAGCTCATCGCTTGTTGAAGTTGGAAGTCAATTTTCAGAAGCTCTTTAGGATCCTCTACTCTTACTTTCTTTCCATCTTTTTCTTTAATCACACCAAAGAGTCGGTCTTGATTTTTCTGATCCTTTTCAGATTTACTGTCTTCACTTTTAGGTGATCGCTCTCCAGATTCTTCAGATGATCCTTCCTTTTTCTCATTCTCACCAACCAGATGGTTTTCTAAGTCAGCTTCTTTTAAGAACTTGCCTTGTCGTGCTTTTTCCAAAGCTGCCATGTCGATACGATCGACCTCGATGTCCGGAGTAATCCCTTTTCCTTGGATAGAAGTTCCGCTTGGAGTGTAGTACCGAGCAACCGTGAGCTTTAGAGCTGACTTGTTTTCAAGATCAATCACCGTCTGAACCGAACCTTTTCCGAAAGTGGGTTTTCCCACCACTAAAGCTCTTTTATGATCTTGAAGAGCGCCAGCGACAATTTCAGAAGCGCTTGCGCTGGCTTCGTTCACCAAAGCTACCAATTTCAGGTTTTTAAAAGGTGCGGAACCACGAGCGTACTCCACTTCCTTTTTCGCTTTGCTACGACCCATGGTGGATACGACTGGAACTTTCTCTAAGAAGAGACTGGATACGTTAATCGCTTCTTCGAGAAGCCCACCCGGATTGTTTCTTAAATCGATTACAGCTCCCACTAGGGGCCTGCCATTTTCTTTGGTTAGTTGTTCTAACTTCTTTTTCACATCTCTAGCTGTGTTGCTTTGGAATTGAACGAGGCGGATCCAAGCATAGTCTTTATCCAGAAGACCACCTTTAACCGCTGCTACTTTGATAATGTCTCGAGTGATTTCAATTGGCTTTAACCCTTGAGCACCTTTTCTCGCAACGTGAATGGTTACTTTCGTTCCTTTTTCACCGCGCATAAGATTTACAGCTTCTTGAAGGCTCAGGTTTTTAGTTTCTTTTTTGATGTTTTTAGCTTTGTCTTCAATCATGACAATGCGATCGCCTGGTTCGACACCAGCCAAGTAAGCTGGCGTATCTTCAATCGGTGTAACTACCGTTAAAAATCCATCGGTAACATTGATTTCAATTCCTAAACCACCAAATTTTCCTTGGGTATCAACTTGCATCTCCTTAAACAGTTCAGGAGATAGGTAAATAGTGTGGGGATCTAAAGTGGCTAGCATTCCTTTAATAGCGCCTTCCATCAACTTCTTAGTATCCACTTCCTCTACATAATTGGTTTGCACAAAGTGGAGAATCTTCGTGAACAGATCAAGGTACTGATAATTAGGAGCAGCTTGGCTTAAGCGATAAGCCCCCGCTCCAATGGTCAAGCTCACACCTAAGAAAATCGCACAAAAGAATATCGCTACAGAACGCAGTTTAAGTTTCATGAGACGCAACTCCTTGATACACAAGTTATCGGTCACTCCGCAAGAATTCCTGAAGGCTCTCTTAAACTTTGTCGATGAGATACTAGCACCAAAGAAGGCGCTGCAAATTATGAAGATTTTTTCACAATTAGCCCGCCCCCTAGAAAGCGAATGCGCCGCGGCGTATACTAGTAAAATGGGGTGGAAAAAGCCGATTCAAAACTCTCGGGGGCAAGTCGCTGTTTTATTTGCGCTCGTGTTTACCTTCATGTTTGTTCTTTTTGCTTTCGTAGTTGATTTTGGTCATCTCATTCAAAACAAAATGAATCTTCAAATCGCGGCGGATGCGGCTGCTTATGCGGGAGCGGCTTGGCAAGCGAGAGCTTTAAATCAAATGGGCGCCGTAAATTACCGCATGAGACAAGATTACAAAGAATTGGTCATGCGAGCCCAAATAACCCATGCTCGTCATAATAAGAACTTTCCTCGAAGCCAGGATGATTTGCGAGGGCCTCTCGAACGACTCCCTCAAGGGTTCAACGCCCCTTCCGTCTGTCTTCAAGCCCACGGTTTTGAGACAGTTCGCGGCCGACGTTACGCCAAGGATACAAACCTTTGTTACAATGCAGATCCCACTGGCGGGGGCTTACCTCCGATCGTAGTTCCCCCCGTTCTTGCGACTTTTGATCCCTTTTCAATAGCGATTGCCAATCAGATCAAAGAGATCCAGCGACAAGCGGATATCGAGTGCGAACAAGGTCGAGATGACAACGAACGCATGGTTCAACATCTTCTTGATATTTTTGCTAAGCCAGGAACTTACCTCGGCGGATTTCGATATCGAGGTGATCGGGCGCGTTTTCATGAGTCTCAAATGAAAGCGATCGAATCCTTCATCAATCAAGCAGCCCAAGAAAGCCCGATGACTAGTTCTCATCCCGTTTTGGCCGCTGCACGAGAGTCCGCTCTTCGCAACCTAACCGACAGCAATTTAAATGGTGAATTTCAGATGGAGATATTGGCTCCCAAAGAATCCACTTATGTAAAACTAAAAGAAATCGTAGCTGCCAATGCCATGTACTACTTCGATTTCCAAGCCCGAGGCAGTGCCTGCGTGGCTATGGTTGGTCGACGTTTTTTTGAAGCTTTAGTGGGTTACGAAAAAGATCCACAATACCTTACTTATTTTGGCGTCAAACTCACTGCAAAACCAAAACTCTTATTTATGCCCCAAACTTGGATCGATGCGGGTTTTCCAAAACTGGAAGCCTATGCAGTAGCAAAACCCTTCGGAAGTCGCATTGGTCCCAAAGCAACCACAGACGGTTTGATTCCCGTGCCGCGAACAGATGGTCAGAGTAGGATTCTTGATTTTAGTGTGCGCCCCTTTGATACGGTTGGAGGGGGAAGAAGTGCGAAGCTGATGGCTTATTATGACTCTCTCCATCCTCGAAACGATATTGGGCGCTCTCAAGGGAACCGAGCTCTTGGGTGGCCAGAGCCTGATAAAGGAGATCAACTGAGAGCTCCCTTGCAAGCGATTCGGACTCCCACTATTTTCGATGCACTTTTTTATACCGTTTTTCCCGATCCCGGCAGCAACATCAATCAAGATTATGATGAGCCCCAGTTTGCTCAGGCTCTCTATCCAGATGGCGTAGAAGTAGCAGGTCCTGATAATCAAATAATTCCCACCCGAGCTCCGGCAACCGAGCTTCCTTATTCTATCAAGCTGAATGGTCCCCGAATTCCCGGAAGTCATTATGATGTTTATGCAACCCAACAGCCGGGTAGCCATTCGACTACTGGTCCCCTTTCTCTTCCTGGTATTGATTCTGCTGCCAAAGCAAAAGAGTTTGGGTTTGCGACAAAAGAGGTTTATCACAGCGCTTGGGCACCGGAAGGAGAGGCAGAAGCCGGTCAAGGCAGAATCGGTTATGGGGTTAAATTTATTAGCATTGATACTCTGATGAACCGAATGGGGAACCTCTCAAGCTCGGGTGATCAAATTGATATTAGGAATTTGCCGAGTGCCGAAACGAACCTCACCAAGATTCTTCACTAGACACCGTTTCAGTTCCATGGGAGTTTGCAGCTCAAATGAAAATTCTAGCAGTCGACACTTCTTGTGATGATTCCTGCGTAGCGGTCATTGATACTCTTCAATGGAGCCTACTCTCAGAGAGTGTCATTTCCCATACGGCTCCGATGAAAAGGTTTGGCGGAATCGTCCCCGAAATCGCTAGTCGTGAGCATTTAAAGGCTCTGCCGTTAGCCGTCGAAAGCTGTTTAACTAAAGCTAGCCTTTCTCTTTCTGATATCGATTGGTTTGCAGTTACCCATCGGCCGGGTCTCATTGGAGCTCTATTGGTCGGTGTTTCTTATGTCAAAGCATTAGCCTTTGCGACCGGAAAACCTTTTTCGGTTTTCAATCACATTGAAGCCCATCTTTTTTCTCCGCTTCTTGTTTCTTTGGAAAAGCAGGAGGCTCCTGCTTTTCCGTGGACTGCGCTGGTGGTGAGTGGCGGACATACAGAGCTTTTTCAAGTCAACGGGCTTTTAGATTATCAATGGCTTGGGGGCACACTGGATGATGCCGCGGGAGAGGCTTTCGATAAAGTGGGAAAACTTGTTGGCCTTCCCTACCCCGCAGGCCCTCTCATTGATCGATTGGTTCGAGAAAAAGCAATGGAAGAAGATAAAAAGATCCCTTTTCCTCGCCCCAAAGTTGAAGGAAATCAGTTTTCGTTTTCAGGGTTGAAAACAGCAGTCGCCTTAAAAGTTCAAAAAGCGAATTTAGAAAATGAAAAAGAAAAAATAGCCATCCTGGCTTCGGCGCAAGAAGCGATTGTTGATTCCCTTTGTGAAAAAACAAGAAGTGCGGCTGCCCAAGTTCCCGGGAGTCGAATTGTAATTACTGGCGGAGTTGCGTGTAACAGCCACTTACGTGAAAAACTTCCAGAAGCCCATTTTCCAGCTCCCCGACACTGCACCGATAATGCAGCAATGGTCGCTTTATTAGCGGGCCTCTATGAAAAAGCTGGAAAGCTTACGCCTGCCCCTTGGACCGCGACTGCTCACTCGACTGGGGATTTTTAAATGGCTCACCCCAAGGAGATTTTAAATCGCCTCAAAGCCATTCCGCTGAAGTCTTTGAGTCAAAACTTTCTCATTTCTCCGCATTGGGCCGAAAAACTTGTAGAGGCTTTCCTCTGCGAAGGCCAATATGATGAAGTTTGGGAGATAGGACCGGGCTTAGGCGCCCTCACTCAAATCCTCACAACAAAAACTCAAAAACCCATTCAGCTATTCGAAATTGATAAAAAACTATCGGTGTTTCTTAAAGAACAGTTTCCCAGCATTCCCGTTCACCAGGGAGATTTTCTGGATCACGATTGGAACCAGCTCATTTCTCCTCCTAGAAAAGTGGCAGTGCTGAGCAATCTCCCCTATCACTTGTCCTCTCCCATGATTTTTAAAATGGCCGAGAACAAAAATGTTTTAAGTCACTTTCTATTTACTTTTCAAAAAGAGTTTGCCGATAGACTCATTGCAAAACCGAATACGAAAAATTACGGAAGCCTCACCCTGATAACCGAAGTGCATTTCTCTTTAAAAAACTTAGGGACCCTTCCCGCAGGCGCGTTCTATCCCGCTCCTAGTGTTTCATCTCAAGCGATTCTGTTTATTCCAAAGCCTGACTCTTCCGAAATGCTAAAAACGATTTCTCTTATCAAAGCTGCTTTCAGCCATCGTCGAAAAAAAATGGCGAGTAATCTGAAGGACGTATTTCCCGAAGTTTCTTGGGAAGCTTGTTTGGAGGAAGCTGGAATCTCGCCCCAGATCCGCGCTGAAGCTTTGACTCTTGACCAGTTCAGATTTTTATCAAATAAAATCAAATAGTTAAAAATAAACGCGGGGCCTTTGAGTTATTTAACGCGCTGTGGTATAAGTGCGCCCGTGAAAGCTCTCAAACTTCTTCATTTTCTGGCCTGGTCAGTCGCCTCTTTTTCCTTCGGGTCTCAGGCTCAAAACTTTGGCTTAGATGCCCAGAGCACGGGCCGAGCAGGCTCTGTCACTGCCGAAGAAAAAAATGATCACGCGGCACTCTACAACCCAGCCCTTCTGGGCACCAAGAACCAGTCGGGGTTCTCGTTTTCTACTTTTCAGGTGGAAGTCAAAGTAGATGACTTCGATTCCGTGTTTTTGCCCCGGTCTTTACGCAAAACAGACGATCCCGTTAAAGATCGACTACAACTTTCTGCTCAGTCGCAAACTCGTTGGGCTTTAGGATTTAACCAGCCACTTCGATTAAAGGCCTTAGGGAGACAAGCGGGCTTCGGGCTCTCATTTTCCGGCCCCTTTGAAAAACTCAGAGGATTTGTAGCGCATGCCCCCGATGATTTTTTTACGGCACGTTACGGAACTGCGGATGCCCAATTTAAAGGAACAGCTAGTTTGGGGCTGGAACTCATTCCGAAAACGCTTTATGTCGGCACAGGTTTATCTCTATTTTTAAGTGGCGCGGGAGCTGCCGAAACAACTTTGTCATCAAATCCCACTAGCCGAATGAATCTAGATGTCGTTTTAGAAAAAGCTCCGGTTGTTGGCCTTTATGCTAAATCCGGCTCTTATTCTTCAGCCCTCACTTATCATCAGAAAATCGACCCCATTCTAGAACAAGCGGTTAAAGCAAAAGTTCGTATCAATGGCCGAGACACCTTTGAACAACCCGTCGTCATGAGAAGCTCACTTTATTTTGAACCCCGAACGATCGATTGGGACCTTCAACAAAAGGGCAATCACCTACTTTGGTCTATTGGGTTGTCCTACCAATTATGGGGGGAATACCAGCCTCCGGTTTTATATACCGAGACTCCTGATTTGACGGGAACCACTCATCGTACTTCTGGAGGAAAGCCTCCCACCCGAGATACTTTAAATCCACGAGCTTCAGTGGGAATTCCTCTCGGGGCAACCACGCTTGCTTCTTTAGGCTACCAGTACCGCCCTACTCCCTTTTCTGATCTCTCTGGGATCTCCAATGCTCTGGATACGGACACCCATATTTTGGGAATGGCTTTGGAACAACATTTTTCGGACTCTTGGATATTAGGGACTCCCGTCAACCTAGGCGTTTTTGGCCAAATTCACCGATTTAAAGACCGTGAAATCAGTAAGACTGCTCGACCTGGTAGCCCTGCCTCCACTTTCACTTATACCGGAAATGCCTTGGTGGTGGGGGTTTCCGCCCAGGCAGAGCTATAGATAATTGCCCTAAACTGCGGTAGAGTCGCAACGACTTAACATGCTTAGAAAATCTAAAAAAAATGCCCATGTCTTTCGACAAATGAAAGAGACTAAAGAGAATCCCTCTAAGCTCGTTTGTGTCACTGCCTATGACTACACGTTTGCGAAACTTTTAGATGAATCGGGCGTCGACATCATTTTAGTTGGCGATTCGTTGGGCATGGTCGTTCAAGGAAACTCCAATACATTATCGGTCACCCTTGAGCAGATGATTTATCATACGCAGTGTGTTTCCAGGGGAGTTCAAGAAGCACACCTCTGCGTCGACATGCCGTTTATGTCCTATCAAGTGAGTGCAAGAGAAGCTTTACGAAATGCTGGACGATTAGTGTCTGAAGGCGGAGCCCATTCAGTTAAATTAGAGGGCGGCGTTAACATTGCGCGAACGGTAGAAAAGATTACTTCCTCAGGAATTCCCGTTTTAGGGCACGTAGGATTAACCCCGCAAAGTTTTCACCAGTTAGGCGGTTACAAGATCCAAGGAAAAACAGTTTCTGCTCGAGAATCTCTTCTTCAGGATGCCCTGGCTTTGGAAGACTCGGGAGCTTACGCTCTTGTTTTAGAGGGGATCCCAGCAGAACTCGCAAAAGCCATCACGGACAGATTAAAAATTCCAACCATTGGCATTGGAGCAGGACCCCACTGTGACGGCCAGGTTTTAGTCCTCCAAGACATTTTAGGACTCAACACTGATTTCAAACCCAAATTTGTAAAGGCTTATGGAAACTTGAATGAGTTAGTGAAAGAAGCGATTACTCAGTTTTCAAACGAAGTAAAATCCTCAAAGTTCCCAACCAAGGAACACAGTTTTTATGCTGGTTCTTGATACCATCCGTAAAGCGCAAGAGGTCTTAGGGCAACTAAAAGGAAAAGAAACGATTGCTTTGGTACCCACGATGGGATGCCTACATGAAGGGCATTTAGAGCTAGTGAGGCTTGCCCAAAAGCATAGTCAAAAAGTGGTTGTCAGTATTTTTGTAAACCCCCTCCAATTTGGAGCGAATGAGGATTTTGACAAGTACCCCCGCACTTTGGAGTCCGACGTAGAAAAATTAAAATCAGTGGGAGTTCAGTACTTATTTTATCCGAATGTTCACGATTTATACCCCGATGGATTTTCCAATCAAGTTCAAGTGGGCGAATTAGGCAATCGGCTTTGTGGTCGTTTTCGTCCTGGGCATTTTAATGGGGTCGCGACCGTTTGTTTGAAGTTGTTTGAAATTTGCAGAGCGGACTTAGCCGTTTTTGGAGAAAAAGATTTTCAACAGCTTCAAGTCATCAGAAACCTCGTTCGGGATTTCAACTTGCCCCTATCGATTCTGTCTTGTCCTACGATTCGAGAAAACGATGGTCTTGCGATGTCCTCTCGAAACCGTTACCTCTCTCAAAAAGAAAGAGAGCTAGCCGGAGTTGTCCCCAAGACTCTGAGGCGATTAAGAGATGAGCTAGGAACTTATCCCTCAGCCACAGTTTATGACCTTCTGGCGACTGCCCGAAAAAGCCTTTCAGGAATTGAAGTGCAGTATGCTGAAATTACTGAAGGGGCGAACCTAAAAACAGCTGCTGAAGAGGCTTTAATTTCAGACTTAACGTCTCCTCGTTTTTTTCTCGCAGTAAAGATTGGAAATACTCGTTTAATTGATAATATGTCTCTAAAGGAGCTCCGATGATGAAAAAACTGCAGAGAGCTTTTGTAACAGGTGTCCTGGTTCTGGTTCCGTTATTTATTACTATCAACATTTTTAGATGGTTCATTGAAGCGGTCGATGATGTCGCAAAAGTCTACTTACCCTCCTTCATATTGAAGCTTGATTTTCCGGGACTGGGGCTAGCGATCGCTATTGCGCTTATCATGCTCATTGGCGTGTTGGCTCAAAACTTTGCTGGGGAATGGCTCCTCAATGTTTTTGATAATACTTTGAGAAGAATCAAATTTGTCGGGGGCATTTACGGGGCCATTCGAAAGTTTCTTGAAACGATTTTCACTCCTGGAAGCGATCGGTTTAGCGCAGCCGTTATGATCGAGTTTCCCAGAAAAGGCATGTACTCGATTGGCTTTCGCACCGGGAAACCCGATGCCAAAATCCCTGATCAAGGAAAGCCTTTAGTTAACATTTTTATCCCGCTAACTCCCAATCCGACTTCGGGTTTCTACGTGATGATGCCAGAAGATGAAATTATTCCGCTTTCATTGACGGTTCAGGAAGCTTTCAAATTGGTTATCTCCTTGGGGATTGTCACAACAGAAGAGGCCCACAAGTGAGTGAAAAAGAAGGGGGCGGCATCAAAATCATTTGTGATAACCGAAAGGCTGGTCACCATTATTTTTTAGAAGATCGATTTGAAGCAGGCATGGTTCTGACAGGAACCGAAGTAAAATCACTAAGGACTGGGAAAGCAAATCTCCAAGATGCTTATGCGATTTTAAAAAACGGAGAGCTCTTTCTCATTAACGCTCACATTGCTCCTTATGCGATGGGAAATCGGGAGAATCACGATCCATTGCGCACCCGAAAGCTTCTCGTTCATAAAGCAGAGCTCAATAAGCTTTTTGGAAAGTCCGAAGTACGCGGCTTTACTCTGGTCCCAACCAAAATGTATTTCAAAAAGGGCCGTGCAAAAGTAGAAATTGCGCTCGCTAAAGGAAAAACCGGAGTGGATAAACGGCAAACCACGAAGGAACGCGAAGCAAAAAGAGAACTTGCCAAAGTAGCGAAGCGCACCCAACGCGGGTAATCGAGCTTTGACCTAGAGTTCCTTTCTTTCAAATCTCTCCTTCGTTAATCTATGAGTTCTTTTTTCAGGAGATTTTATGGCTTTCAAGAGTTTCTTATTCGCACTTGCTTTTTCTTTTTTGGGATTTTCGGAACATTCCCTAAACACCTCGCATTCGAATGAGAAACTCGGCCGACCTCAATTTGATGGCACTTCCTTTTTTAAAAAAGCTGAAAACCTCACCGCAGACGAAGTCAATTCAGGCGAATGGAAACTATCGGAAGATGGCGGATGTGATTTAGAAAAGGGCTGTCCCTATGTGAACAAACAGGGAGAAGTTCGTTATTTGCCAAATTCAGAAAAGTCTAAATTGAAAAAGACCGAAGCTAAAACAAAAAAGCTCGAAAAAGAAGTTGGTCCCATTCCCTCGGGAGAAATCAGTTCCCATTTGAAAAAGCTAAAGGATGCCGGCATTAAGAAAGTAATTATAGCCTACGGCGATGAACTGACCTGCCCGCATTGTCGAGATCTCGGAAACTCGCTTCGAAATGCACTCGTCGGTAAGGATGACGTCACGATAATTAAGGTCAATAAAGTCTCTGTTTCGGAGCTCCCAGACCCCTCTCGCAAAGTCATTCCTCAAATGAAAGTCATGAAATGGAATAACTCGGAGTGGGTAGAAGGTTTCAAACGAGCTTCCTTTCCTGAAGCCGAACGCGTCGACATTCTTTCCAAATTATTAGATTAGAATCGGTTCTTTCTAAATAACGCTAGCGGACTTTTCCCTAAAACAATCTGGGGCGCGGTTATCTCTTTCTGGGGTGGTAGGCAATAAGCCCCAGGGTCTCTAATTGGTTTTGAAAGATGTACTTGTGTAGTCCTAGAAAATCCCTTCCCCAGTGAACGATTCTTCTCCAAACGGGCTTGAGCCAAAAACTAAAACGGTTTTTCTTGCCTCTCACGGCTCCCGTGATTCTTTGCGCGATTTGGCCAGTCAGAACTCTTAAGAAATCGTGAAGATGTTTTTGGGTGGGGGCTTTTACTAAGAGGTGGATGTGATTGCTGTTAAGAGAATTGTTGTAGATTTTAACCTGGAACTTCTCTGAGGCTTGAAAAAGTAAATGAGAAATGAGTGCTTTATTCCTTTTTATCCTCAAAACCGGAAGTCTTGCTCTCAGCACGAGGTGTTCTGCCTGTTTCATTCTTTTCACAGAAAGTTTGTATCATGGGTTTTGACGGGACGGTTTGGTGAAAGCCCCCGCAGGGGTTTTCAGCAGGGCTTAAAATCATGAGAAAGGTATCTCACAGCTCAAGTTTTTCGATTTTTTGAAATTTCCTTAAGAAAAGCCCCACTCGCTCTCACCTATGCCCGTTTGAACAATCGGAAAAACTGTCAATCATCCAAGGGGAGCTTTTTAAACACCTCTCTCAGGCTCGGCTTCTTGCTTGGATTCGTAAAAGTGATCAACCATTCCGTATTCAGCTTGTTTAATGAATACACACTCAAAAGGTGTATTCAAAGTAGCCATTTTTCACAATCGCAACAATTCTAACCATCTGATAGGTTGAAGGTTTTTCGGGGTCCCTCCTGGCAAAGTTCTTGAATACTTGTCTGACATAGGACTTTTATGAAACCCGAAATTACTACAAAAAGAGTTTTTCAAAATCTCTCTTTGCTAGCTTTTTTGGTTCTTGCCCTCATGATTTTAGGGGGAGTCGCTCAAGGGGAGCATCAATTAGCTCCTGAGCGAAGAAGACCCCTTTCACGCATTCGAAACTGGCTGAGAGGCACGGATCTCACGATTCGAGGCATTCGTGGACCAAACGGCGGAACCATGGCAGCTTCTTGCCAAAGCACTCCCGTAGCAAAAAAGGAATTGGATTCTCCAGCGGGTATGTGCCGACTTGGCTATTTAACGGCTGCTCATTGTGTAGATTCTGATTTTAAAACCATCGAATTTCTAGGAATTGGAGAAGTTCAAAAGAGTAGCATGTGGATTTCAATCCCCAAGGAGTACAGCTTGAGTCGAGCTGCTCAGAGCCGAGAACCGCAACGTGGCGATTCCGCTACCATTGTTTTTGATATTCCATGTGATAAAGCCGAGAGCGTCGTCCCAGTTCCTCTAGCTCCCGTCGACTCACAAGGAAATACTGTTATTAATTCGAGCCGAGTTTATCTCCAAAAACGTCAAGGGCAAGCACAAGGAAATCGAGGAGAAGGGGCACAGATTCTTGCCGATGTGAATGGCTCAGATGGAGCCATGTACCGCTTTTACGCTCCTAGCCCTCAAGGGTACGCCATTGTCGGTGGAGACTCGGGCGGCCCGGTTTTTAATGAGAAGGGCCAACTTGTTTGTCCCATCTCTGGATCCGAATACGAAGCTAAGCGAGAAAATGGGCAACTCACCCGACTGCCCGATGGAACTCCTGACAAAGTCTTAGATCCTTTCACAGTCGTCTGCGATAAAAAAGCAATCGCTCGATTACGTGCAAACCTTGCACAATTTGGTTTAGCCCCTGTGAGCTCATCGGAAGCTGAAGACTTAAGCCAACAGTCACAGCTCGCGCAAAGTCCACCAACTGCACCTCAACAAAGTGCTTCGCAACAAAGACCCTTATTTGGTTCAATCGGTGGGGGACAACCAGGTGCTGGAACTCCCGATGAAAATGGCTGCATTAATGGCGTTTGCCCTCTTCCCAATGGCCTCGGCTCTCAACAAGGGCAAGGGCATAGTCAAGATACGGTTCCTGGACTACGTTCTCGGCCTCAAGCCGACTCAGCAACCGCTCAAACGGAAATTCCCGCCCGTACTTCAGGGGGAATGAAAGAGGTGGGCCCGGTGAGAACGGCCGATCTCGATAGAGTTTTGGAAGATGCAAAAAACAAGGGCTTCAAGCATGTCGTCATCCGTTATGGAAACGATGCTCGTTGCAAATACTGTCGTGTTTTAGCGGGGGAATTGCGCTCTCAGTTTGGAAGTGACAGCGATGTTTTAGTTATCAAAGTAGAAGATTCGGTACTCGATCGACGAGAAGGCATTCCTCAATCTGAATTGAAATCTTTAGATGAAAATGGAAACTGGAAAAAACAAGGTGAAACCCAGTTTGGTGCCGGTGTTGGTCAGCTTTACAAACAACGAGTGCAAGCTCTGAAGGCAAGAAAACCTCAGCCAGTGCCACAAACACAGGTGCAACCTCAAAAACCCCAAGCGCAACCCCAAGCTCAATCACAAAGTTTTTCTCAAGGCTCTCAGAATGCATCGCGTGGCCTTTATAATGGTTACCAGTTTGCTCCCGTTCCAAACCAGGAAGGACTTCACTATCGACGACCAGAAGATCCCAAGAGCGAGCCCACTGGAATTTTTTTAAAGCGGATGCCCGATGGCACCCGAAGAGCAGCTCGAAGAGAAGCTGATGGAACCCTTTCTTTTCTCTCTAACGATGCAGAGGCGGGACTAAGGCAGTTCTATCAAGCCAATCGCGAAAAAGTGGGCAAACTTCCCACCAAACAAAGACAACATGTCGAAGAGTTTTTAAAGAGTGAAAACAGGGCAGGTCAGTCCGTCAAACCTGAGGTCCAGGATTCCACACCTCTACCTCGATTAAGTGCACCTCAACCACAACGTACACATCAACAACAGATTGGGCCTCATCAAGGAGCGCCTCAACTGAGTGGAGCTCAACTCAACAATCGTGGGTTTAGAAATGCATTGCCCCCAACTACTGGAACCGTTCCGGCCGACCACGAACCCAGACCGGATCTTGAAAAGACTTATGCGCGCCCAGAAACAGATGCCAAGGATAAAAATCCTCTTCATTCCGCTATTGGCAGATGCATTGACTGCCACACTGCTGACTCGGGAAGAAAGTTAATTCTCCCCTCAAATCCAGAGGAAGCCCTAAAAAGTCTTGCACAACAGTTAAGTGAACATGGGCCTATTAACCCAGAGATGGTTGTTAAAATGGCTGAAAGCTCCGTCCACGGTTCTTTATCAACAGCTGAGAATGAAGCTCTCTATCGACATCTCTTTGGCACCACTGATTTAAGCAAAGTAGCCAAATTAGAAGAACCCGGAAAAGTTCCTCCTCAGGAAATGGATGCTCAAAAACTTGCTGAGCTCAAACGAAGCATCCCCAAAACCACAAACCCTTTTCTTGATTCCGTTTTAAGTAGCCCCTCGACCAAGTTTTACACAGACAAAGAAAGACCTGCAGTTTATCAAGTCGATAAAGACACGCTCGGAGCAGGCGAAGGTCTCAAGTTCAGGGACAATCCTGAAAATGTCGGTCGATTGGGTTGGAAAGACCTGTTCAGACAGAGCATGGATACAGCTAAGGTATTTTTCAAAGGACTCTTAGGCGCTCCCGCAGGACTGCACAATGCTTCAGATGCAGATTATAAGACGATTAAATTTATTCGAAACCCCTCTCAACATGGCGAAACAGTTCCTCAAGATGTGTTTGCGATTCCTAGTGGAATCGACTCTCACAAAATTGATTGGAAGTTCCCTGAAGGAACCGTAGTGGGTGAAATGATTCTCGTCACTGATCCGACAACTGGTAAAGATAAAGTCTTACAAATCCGAACAAGAACCAAAACAGGAGCGACCTCTTGGCAACCTGATATTTATCAAGCTTTCCCCACGGCGCAGTCTTTTGCAGACAGAATTAAATCCGTCTACAGCGATGGGGCTTGGCAAAACGATCCAGAATTAAAACGAATGGTCGAGCACTTAGAAAAATCGAAGAAGATGCCTACGAAATCGGTTTCATCGGATTATTCGATTCCCGTATATAGCGGAAAAGGCGGAGTCGATGAGCTTCCCGATTTAGCTCCTGAGAAAGTTGCCCGATTACTTGACGGTGCTACTTTAGACAGCTCCTTAAATAAAAGATGGCGCTCAGATGGCGAAACAGAAAGTTTTGCTCCCACGACTAAATCCGGTTTCCATATTGTTCCCAAAAATTATGAAGCACACACACTAGAAGTATCAGAAGCATCGTGTATGCGTTGTCATCAAAATGCAGGGACTAACTTTGGAGTCATCAATCCCCATGCTCGAAGAAACGATGGCGCTCAGTTTGCCCCACCAGATGCTTACGGAAGTATCTACGGACGAGATGGCATCTTCAGCTGGCATCCGTTTTCATCAGATCGTTTTTCGTACCAAAACTTTGGAAATGGTGTCCAAGGAGCCAAAACAGATAACCGCTACGATAGAAATGGACGGCTGATGCTTCAGCCCGGTTGGATTCAGTCTGGACTGATCCGCTGGCTCGGAAAACAAAAATAGCCTCTCGCTATCGCATCGCGTTGCTCTCTTACGATTTTTTCTTTGGGTTTCTCCTTCTTTGATCTAGAGTCAGGGTTACGCAAACAATCACTTTATTGAAGTTGGGGGACTCATGAAGCTTTTGTTTAGTCTAGTAGTGGGGTTGGTCTTTCATCCCCTAACTCCGACAACCAATGCAAAATGGAATGAAGCCATTCCCGCGAATAAAGAAACACCTACTGTAAGAGAAGTTTATGCGCACCGGGCTCCGTGGGAAGACGGCGTTGTCTACGTGGATGGACAAAAAGTTTCCAAAATGACAACTCCTGCAGGCACCATTGCTCATGAACTCATTCACGGAATTAATGGTTACTTGAGGTCGCTAAAAAGTAACAAACCCGCGTTTTATGTTCCTTTTCATGGGGCTTTTTACTTTGAACCTACACGAGCGAAGAGAGTCCAGATTGCTCAGTTCATTCCGATGGAATTAAGAGGCATCGAAGGCAATGCGGGCGGAAGATTTCACGACTACATTCAAACCAAAGAAGGAAAAGAGCCCGATGCGGGGACTTACTTTGATCCAAGCACGGGAAAAAAACTCTGGGGAGAAACAGATGTCTTTTATATTTGGGACGAATGGAATGCTTATATCTATGGGGGACGAACGGATCTCGAAGCTGAAGCCCTCCATGGAAAAGAGTGTTGGGATTCTATGACAGGCCCGGTGGAGTTCATGATTTATTCTCTGGGCGGGATGATGGCTATCAAGCAGTGTGATGCCACCTATTTTCAGAGTCCTGCATTTCAAGACGTTAAAACTGCTTTTATTTTTCTAGCCGAAGAAACGATGAGGCTTCTTTCAGACAGTAAGGGAAGTTCTCTGCAGCCAGAAAAATCCAATAGATACTTAGACAGACTCAGAACCGCCACTTCAAAACAAGCTTCGGAAATGAGAGATTTTATTCGCCAAGAATTTGGTGATTCTTGGAGCCGCGAAGTCTTGGGTATCTAACCCCTCAAGAAACCATGTGAAGCCTCCGATAAGACGGCGGGGGAAAAATATGAAACATGTCTTTTGGATTGGTTCACTTTTAGGATCTTTTTTTCTATTTTCATGTGCAACGCTCAATGAGCAGCAATGTAAAACCGGAAATTGGCAAGAAATTGGAAGACAAGATGGGGCTCGAGGCTTTTCAGCCAGCCGAGTAAGTAGCCACTCCAAAGCGTGTCAGGAACATGGCGTTCTCGTTAATAATGCCGAATATCAACGGGGCTATGATGTAGGAGTAAGAAGCTTCTGTACTGCTGAAAACGGTTACCAGATGGGCAAATCTGGAGTCATGGGGTCCCAAGCAACTTGTCCTAGTGATTTAGCTTCGGCTTTCTCCACAGCAATCACTCGAGGCTATGCCGAATATCAAGCTGCGGTTGCAGCCCGGGAAGCTGAAAGAAAAGCACGAGAGCTAGCAGCTGTAAAAGCTGCCTATTTTAGCTTAAACCCCCGCGGAGGCATTTGTGATGCCTCTTTAAGCGCAGGAATTTGCTTGGCCTTTTCAGGAGAAAATTTCGTAAAACCTGAAACCGTTCGAGGAAACCAATTGATGTGCAATCTGTTCAATGGCCAATACCGACCATTGGGAAATTGCCCAGAACCGCAGGCGCTAGGCCGTTGTGATTTAGTTAAAGGAACTCCGGATCAGTATTCTTTATTTTACTATCAAACACATAATGTAAACCAAGCAGTAGCAACCAAGGATTGTGCAGATCCTAAAAGCAGCCTTCACAGCCAAGGGGCTGGTCAGTGGGTTGGCATTCCGGGGTAATTCACAAATCCTTAGGTGACTTGCAAAAATCGAGCACCTTATCAATATCCTCGACAGCTGCGAGGGTCGAAATACTTTGTGAGTACTGAGTGACAACCAATGATTTATAAAGAATCGTCGAGGAGCGTTGTTTTTCAATATGCCCCTTTAAGTTTGTTCTGATTGTTTCAAGATTTACTTTTACACTTTGATGAGGACGGACTGTAGTACTGGTCGTTATCATGTGACTAAAAAGTCCATAAGGTGAAATATTGATTCGCTCAGTATTTTGAACCTCATTCGAAAAATTAAAGAACTCGACAAACAACTCGTCCTGACTGTAAGGGTCTAAGTTCCATGATTTGAGACAAAGCTTCTTATAATGTGGTAAGAAGATGGGATTGTGAAGTCTTTCCAGAGACCTTCCATCGGCCTTTAGCTCAAGATTGGTAAACTGGGGACCCCAACCTAGTTCCTTTAGAATCTGTTTTTGTCCCACCAAAGATATTTTGTGTATTTCACCAGGTCTCAGCTCTACCTGGTCAACTTTGAGAATGCTTTTGGAATCAACACCACCAAAGATTTCAAACTTTTTAAAAGTGCCGGTATTGGATGTAGCATTAAATACTTTGAGGTAAGGCTTGTCGTTGGGCCCATGATTAAAATCCGCCTCATATAACGATAGTCCCGGTTCCATTTTTGCCACCTGCATAACCCGACCCATCTTCGAACTTTCAACGGCGAGAATTCTTTCTAAATCCTTTTTGCAGTCCTCTTTGAATCCAGGATACAATTTTGAGCAGAGAGTTGGATCCCGATAGGAAAGAGCTGCATAGTAGTAACAGCTATCCGCATGGGCTTTTCCGAATAAATGGCTATTAAGGGAAAGAAATCCATAACGAAAACAGTGCCATTTCCATTGATCTTTATCAATTTTTTTTGCAAGCCTTTCGAACTCTGGAAATACTTCGTCAAATTGATAATTGCCAACGGATAAATAAATCGCGCTTCCTCGGGGGGTGGATTGATCGTACAACCAGGTCACCGGATAAGTCTTATCTAAATGTTTCAAATAGACAGGTCGCAAAACAAAATAAATCGGCAATGAGATAATGAATAGGGTGTAAGCTCTGCGATATCGAGTGGCCTGTTTTTGAACATAGCCCGTGAACCAGAGAACTATCATTGTCTGAATTGTGCATCGGATAGCAATAAATGGAATAGCGAGAGGTTCTAGATCCCCGCACCAATACCCACAAAACCGAACCCCTGGGTAATCCAAGTGAATTAAAACCGTCACGACAAAAGAAAGGCCATAATAGGCCGCAATCTTTTTTCCAATATGGCTTATAGTTTCTATTCTAAAAGCTGCCGAAATAAGAATTGCAATGAATAGGTGTTTAAAGACCCACAACTCGGTAACTGCTGGATAAGGATACTTAATCCCGATTTGTTGATACTGGGTTACTTCAAGAAAAGTGCTGGCACCAAAATAAAGTGGGACTCGAACCAGGAATTCTTTTAACCGTGGGGTCATCATGATTACGCTGCAACCTCTTTCACCACTTCTTTCAGTTTCTGGATCTGCCAGAGGGGAACCGGAAGAGCCTTCCCTTTCAAGGAAAACATGCCTATCGACTGAGCGGTAACCAAATCTTTCACCTCATCGAAAGCTTCTTGAGTAAGAAGAATGGTATTTGCAAGAGCCTTCGATTCCACTCGCTGTGCCGTATTCACCACATCTCCAATGACTGTATATTCCATGCGATCAGAACTGCCTAAGGTTCCCGCTACTACCGGGCCAAAATGAATTCCGATTCCCACACCAATTGGGGGAATGTTTCTTTTGATAAACTCCTGATTCAAGATCTGCATGTCTTTCTGCATTTGCCAGGCACACTGAACCGCACATTCAGTTCCCTTCTGAACTGGATGAGGCACTCCCCAAACACATAACATAGCATCTCCAATAAACTTATCGATGACGCCGCCATGGGACCTTACGGTTGAAACCATTTTAGTAAAATAACAATTCAGCACTTGGATTACTTCCTCAGGGGGAATTTGTTCTGAAAGATTGGTAAATCCTCGAATGTCAGCAAATAAAACCGTTGCCACTAACCGTTGCCCAGCAATGTTTACTTCATTTTCATTCCCACTCAAAATACGAGCTGCTAACTTTGGATCGATGTATCGAGAAAAGGTCTTCTCAACATATTCTCGTCGCTGAAGGCCTTCTGCCATGTGATTGACTGCTTGAGCAAGCGCTCCCAACTCATCTTGAGACACAGCAGTCGCCCGTGCCGTAAAGTTTCCACCTTCAATAAGTTCCACTTTATTCAGAATTTCTTTAAGAGGCTGAATCAACGCGTCTGCAAGAATTTTGCTTAAGTGGAGAGCCAATACCATAGAAAATGCCCAGAAGATTAGGTAATTAAAAAATCCCTGAAGGGCTTGGTTGGAAGGAATGCGCGCATAGACGAACGGTTGTCCCAACTCGCTCCAATGCGAGATCACGTAGGACACCACAAACGGTAAAGTCCCGGCAAGACCGATCCAACGCATGGAATTTTGCAAGCTCTTACTTGAACGCACGACCGTTACAATCAAAGAACCCACAGTGCCGTAAAACAGAAACAAGCAGATTCCCGATAAAGCATAACGAAGGTCGCCCTTCTCAATCAGAGGAGTCACTGTACCCAAAACAAACAAAGTTCCTAAGGAAATGAGGACTCGCCACCCAGTGGGGATAGAGGTAACGACCCTTGCAAACTTGACGCCGTTAAGAATGGAGCCAACCAACTTGAGCGTGGTGTTTACACCCTGACCGAGCCAACGTCTCCAAAGGGGAATACCAACGCACAAACACCCCGCGAATAGTGAAGACGCCAGCGGAATTCCCAAGGGAATCACAGAACCCGTTTTATGAAATTCGAAAGCAAGCACTAGAGGTGTTGCCAGCCCAATTGAAAGAAGAATTGGCGATGTTCCATTAACTTGAAAAATCCGAGACTTGAGAACAAAGCCAAATCCCCAAAGAAAACTGATGAGAAAGGGTAGGACAAAAAGCGGGTAAGCCATCGCAGTCACGTAGATCAGAAAATACAAGCGGTCCGAATGCTGCTGGCTGTTTGTAAGATAGTCGCGATAGGAGGCTCGAGCTGCCTCGTGATTCCCGGAATCAAATTGGCTTCTTGCCACAATTAATTTAATTCGCGGATCATTTTTATTTTTATTGAGAGCCTCCTCAAGCATTTGAAGCTCTTTTTCGGGCTCTCCTAATTTCTGATAAAACTCACTCAAAGCCAGATAGTCAGCAACACTCAGCTTTTCTTTACTTAACTGCTGGGTTTGGCCTAATCGAAAAATCTCGGGCACCAGAGATAAAAGTTTTGAATTATCTAAAATCTCTTTGGCTTTATTCGTGTAGCGGTTCCGATTGTCTTCCCGAGTACATTTTTCGATTGCCCGGAGGGCTTCCAAATCATCTGGGGCCTTCTCGAGAATCTGGCGTGCGAGAGTCGGGACACTCAGGCAATTATTTGCTTCCAGTAATTTTCTGAGTTCCTGCTGACTCGATTGTGGCAAAGAATTCGCGGGAGTCTTTGAGGAAATAATAAAAATAAAAAAAATCAGAACTGGCACGTTGCATTAACTTGCGTTATTGTGATTGAACCTATTCCTTCTACTTATCGGAAAATTGCTCTAAAATCTGAATATGAAATATTTTTTTGGATTTAACCTCATACTTGCGGGATCAGCTATTTTCCTTTGTGGCGGGTCGTTTTTATTTGATCGCGGAACATCTGGGATAGCGGTTGTTTTGGGATTGATTCCGGGAGGTATTTTATTTTTTGTGGGAATTCTTTTACTAACTGAGGATCAGAAGAAAAAGAAGCTGCCACCCGAAGAATCAAAATCAGAGAATGATGATCCCAATTCTCAACCATGACTTCTGCAGACAGTTATAAACTCATACTGGAAAACGGGAATCCCTACCTGCAGGTCCTTTGGATCGGAATCGGAACAGCTCTGGGAATCCGTCTAATTTCTCATCGCTCTCTTCAATGGAACCTCAACCAAAAGCAACGAAAAGCTATTTTATTCTCCGCTTTGTTGGGAGCACTCATTGGCAGCTCCTTGCCGTCTTTTTTCGCTGGGGATGTTATTGAATTAAGAGCTTTCAAATACCTCATTACTCCCAAGACAATGTTAGGCGGACTAATGGGCTCTTTTTTATCGGTCGCAATGACAAAAACACTTCTCGGGATTAAGGAAGAAACCTCAGATTCTTTTGCAGTTGAAACAGCGTTGATGCTAGCCATATTGCCGACACAGCTAATTGAAGCTGCCCTCATGTTCTGGCTTTGGATCGTATTTTCATTTTTAGAGAAAAAAGAAATCATGAAAAACAGGCTCCTTTTCCTGTTTTTTGCTAGTTATGGAGTCCTTCGTTTTTTCCTGGAATACTTGCGAGCACCCATTTCGATAACCGTTTTAGGATTGGGATTCTACCAATTTTTATCGGTTATTTTATTTGGTCTGGGAGTTTATCAGCTCATTTCCCGGGGAAGGCTGGCGATGCACCAATTGAGAGTCAGCTGAAAGCCATAGGTCTTCAGGAATAATTAATCCCGGGGCGATGAGACTTCCGCCCAAAGTCTTTGCCCCTTCTTTTAGGATACTCCCAAGAAAGGGGCCCTGATATTCTTTTCGTCCCTTTGGTGTCACAACTCGAATGGGTTTTCTATCCGGTCGGTAGTCCATCAAAATCGTAGCAAAAGCTGAGCTCTTATTTTGAAATCCTGAGAACTGGTAAGGACCGTGAATTAAAAAGACATCATCCTCAACATAGGATCGATACAAAACCAAGTCGTGCATTAACCAACATCGAGATCCCACTACTGAAAACTCTACTTTTGCACCATCGTACAGTTTTGTATCGGCACCGAGCTTGCTAAAACGAACGACACAGTGGGCCCCGACTTGAACGCCTGGACCAATGATACTTCCTTCGACAACTGCTGTCGGATGTACTTCCGCCGTGGGATGTATTTTTCGATAGCTCAACGCTACTCGACGAGACCATTTCTTAGGGGTTCTTCTCAAAAGGGAACGCATCCAAGTAGTGGGGCTCTGGCGAACCCCTTCTTCTATGCCGTTTAAAATGGCAATTTGATTAGCAAACAAAATGTCAAATTCGCTCTCAAAGGGAATTAAGACCACTTGAGGGACGGGGGCTTCCCTCTCCTCACACAAACTTGCAGGAAATTGAATCGGATACTTCTGAGAGGGAAGATCCAATACCAGTTTATCTTTTTCTTTGCCCTGGCTCCCTGCCCTTTCCCGACGAATTTCGATTGGCAAAGAAAGAACTCTTTCTTGGGGAGATACTTGAGATTGGAGCGAATAAAAATGTCGGTAAGAGCTCTCATCTACTTTTAAATAGAGCTCGATTTCAGAAGCCTCTCCTTGATAGGTTTGCAAAGCCTTTTCAATTAGCCTCAGAGCTGCCGAATTAAACAAAAGGTTTTTACCGAGCTTTACTTGCCATTCCGACTTCCGTGAAGCTCCTCCCGATTGAACCGAATGAAGAGCTGATTGGTGAAAATCCAAAAGAGGCAGCCCCAGCAATTGCCGTTTCTCCAATTCTGCCGTCGGACCTGAATAGAAGAACGAACAGATGCGAGTCATGACCTCACTTCACTTTTCAGGTCGAAGAGTGGGCCGGCCAGATGGGGCAATCCGACAGTCCAAGGGGCATCCATTCTTGGCTCCAATTCATACCAAATCACTCCCGGATCCGCATGGTGTTCAAAGTGAATTCCATTATTACAAAAGAGGCGATTGTACCAACGCTTTTGGTAAGAAGTAGCATAGGCACCTTCTTTTAGAACGGGGAGATGCTGTCCATAATTATGAAGTGTCACCAAGGCCCATCCTAAATAAGTAAGAGCCAAATAGGAAATCCCAATACGCCAGTCAAAGATAAAAACCGCCAAATAGATTATTCCAAGAAACCTTTTCTCGCGCTGAATCCGCTGCTGGATCCATCGGGGGGCGGAACTGTTTTGTAATTGGTGAATGAGATCTGCCCTTCCCTTCAAAAGCTGTGAGGGCCAACCCAAAGCATAAGCCCAACAATTGCGTGCTTTCATCTCCCCAGTAGGTGTTACTTGCCATGTGGTGGAATAATCTTGAAGCCCATTATTGTACCGATGATGGGTGTAGTGGTGCCATCGGTATCCATCAAAGGGAATTCCGCAAAAAAGACTGACAAGGTAGGAAAGCATTCTAATTAAAACCGAATCTCGATTTCCGGACAGGTGCACAAACTCATGAAAAGTAATGTGCACACCAAAATTCAAGCTAAGAGCCGCAATAAATAAAAAGGTAAGCTTTGCCCACCAATCGGTAGCTTCCAGACACCCGAAAAATGCAAGTGCCTCAACCAAGGGAAATAAGAGAAGCTGTCCATTCCTCCACCGCCATATTTTGGATTGAGAATCACTCATGTAATTTGCTAAACGCATTTTTGAGATCTTCTTTTAAGTCAGCAGGTTTTTCAAATCCGAAACACAGCCGAATCAGCCGGGGACTAATTCCCATTTCGTCTTTTTCCTGGCAAGAAAGAGACAGATGGCTCCCGGAAAAAGGTTGGGCCACTGCTGAAACAACTGAAGCCATAGAGGTGCCTCGTTCAAACAATTTCAAGTGCCGCACAAAGGCATCGGCTCTGTCTTCAAATTGTCTCTTTAGCTCGATGAACAGGATACAACCATACCCTTGAAGCTGGCTATTTATCTCGGGAAGATAGATCTTTTCGATTTCTTCTTGTCCCTGCAAAAATTCTTTCATTTCTCTCAGAACAGTTTGGTGCCCTTCCATGCGAAGCGAAAAAGTCTGCATACTCCTTCGAATCAGCCAACAGCTATGGGGATCCAAAATACACCCAGAGTAAAATCGGATCTGAGAGATGGTTTCAGCTAGGTTCTCGTCATTAGTAGAAAGAACTCCCCCCATGCAGTCGCTATGGCCGGAGTAGAACTTGGTGGCACTATAAACGCAGAGATCTGCTCCGAGTTCCAGGGGCTTTTGGAAGTAAGGAGTCGCCCAAGTATTATCCACTACTATTTTAATTCCTGGACCGAACTCATCTGCAACTTCCCGAATTCTTTTGATAGAAATTGTTTTTAAGAACGGGTTCGTTGGCGTTTCAAAAAAAACCATTCGAGTATTCGGCTTAAAAGCCTGCTTCAAATCGGGATGGGTCACATCGACAAAATCCAGGTCGATTCCATAATGCGTACAGAAGTCTTTAAAGAACTTGTAAGTACACCCATAGATCAATCTATCTACTAGGAGGTGATCCCCTGGCCTAAGAAGTCTTAGGGCGACGGTGATAGCACTCATTCCCGTGGTTACCACACGAGCAAATCGACACCCTTCCAGAACTTGCAGCACCTCTTCTAACTCGGATGCATTTGGATTGCCTTTGCGTGTATAGAAGTAATCCGAGTCAGCCAAAAAGGAGCTGCATTGAAACTGAGGCGTCACATTTGGCTTTGCACCAGAAATGTTTACTCGAGTGTGAAGAATTTGAGTAATGCGATCCATTTCTTAAACTGGGTAGTGCGCCCTGTCCAGCAACTCAACAAATTTGACTTCTACGTCGCCTGGGTAAAAGAGCTCGACCCCTTTATCCTCATTTGATTGTTTGGAGCAAATAAATCGCCACTGTTCACCCGGAGATAATTGTATGACTTTCTCCGCTTGCTGTCGGCTAACGACTCGACGGCTTTCACTACTTAAGTTTTCAAGGATGACATGACAGGCATTGATATCTTGGTTCCACAAGAAAGAAGTATTCTTTTCGAAACGGTCTGTCGCAGAAGGCGTAGGTATTTGAGTGCGGGGCTTTGTAAATTTTAGTGGCGTCGGGCGATTGCATTGCTTGCATTTTTTCGCCTCATTAATTCCCACTAACTGGGTCTGAAGCCCAAACCTTTTCACAAGGACATTTCCACATTGTGCACATGAAGTATTGAGTCCTTCATGCTCTTCATAGACATTTCCCAAGTAGCAGTGCTTGATTCCCATCTCAAGAGCGCGAAGACGGGCTTTTTTCAAAAACTCAACGCTCGTTCGTTCGACATGAGTATATTTGTAGTCAGGATGAAATCGCACCAAATGCAGGGGAACCGTTTCATCAAGTTCTTTTAGCATCCAGTGAACTACTTTTTCGACTTCCTCCATCGAATCGTTCATTCCCGTCACAATCAAATTACTGATTTCCAAGTGGCGATCGCCATAAGAGTAAACCTGTTTGATCCCCTCCAGAACAGGCTCTAATCTCCCCTTAGCCACTCGACGATAAAAGGTCGGATCCATCGACTTTAACGAAAGACTAAAAATGTCGATCACTTCATGAAGCTCATCGATAGCCTGAGGGCTGATATAGAATGCCGATTTGTATAAGTTGAGAAGGCCATGCTGGCGAGCGAGACGAGCAGTATCGCAAACAAATTCATGCCACACCACAGGATCATTGTAGGTCCAAGACAGAATTCCAATTCCCCGATTAAGAGCCGTTTCGACGACTTGCTCAGGAGTATATCGTTGGATATCCTTTTTTTTAACAAACCTTACTTGGGAGGTTTGCCAATTGTGACAAAAGTCACAATTCAACATACAGCCAATATTTCCAAGTGATAAAATGGGTTGGCCGGGAGAGTGATGAACCACAGCTTCTGTTTCGATCATTTCTTGAGTGAGTTGAACGCTCACGCCGTAATTGAGAGTAACTAATTCACCATTTTCATTCTGTCTGACCCGACAAAATCCAGCTTGTCCAGGCTTCATTCGACATTGACGAGGCGACAAATGGCAAATGACTTCGCCATTTTCAAGTTTGGTATACAGACGAGCTGGATGAGCAGTTAAATTGAGACGTTCTTTTACATTGGACATGGGCGAAATTGTATCGCACCCAAACCAAATTTTCTTTAAAGAAAATACAGACTGATCTTGAGGACAGTGTATGACGGCGTTCCCAAGCTTCCCGATTCAAGAAAAGTAGCCCATTTACCAGAAACCTCGAGCATGACATCTGAATTTCTAAAAAATTGAACGCCAATTTCGGGCCCAAAGACAAATCCGGTAGTCCATTCCCCTATTCCCGTTTCATTGGGGCGAATTCGAGAGGTTCCAATCCCAAAATTTGCTCCAATGAAGGGATTGAGCTCTTTGTAAACCAACTCTTTCGGAAAATAGGCAGCTCCAATGCCCCCGGTCAAAACCAAGGCTCCTGATCGGAACATGGCTTCCGCATTGAGTTTTAAGAGTGTCTTTTCGTAATTAAATGCATAGCCGCCTGTAAAATAATAACCGGCATCTGGGGAATTAAGTCCACTGAGCTTCATAGGTCCCAAGCCAACAAAATACCCTCGTGATGCGCGGTTTTCGGGTGGCTCCTCTGCGTGAGCAATGCAGTTACCAAACAAGACCAAAATCAAAATCAAAAAGAGGTGTTTCATATTATTTAAAAAGATTTTTTAAGATTTCAACCGACTGGAGAGCCTCAGCAGAGACCACTCTTTGTCCTTGAATTTCCTCAATTGATGCAACCGTCGGAAGTCCCGGTGTAACGACCTTGTTTACACTTTCCTTGATTTGGTGAGCCAAAGCTTGAATAGCTGGCTCATCATCCTGAACATTGCGTGTGAGATTGAGAGTTCCGCCTGAAAACTTCATTTTTTTGTCAAAGCCCGCGGCACTGAGTGAATTAGTACTCTTTCCCACTGTTTGGAATTCATGGATCTGATACTGGTAAATGGAAGTTAGGCGGCTCTTAAATTCAACTGCCTCGACCGAGACAAGACCGGCGCCATTTTTTCCATCGCCTAAAAAACCCACCAATGGCTTCGGGCTTAGTTCAGTAAAAACCACGATATCAGCAAAAAATCCTTTGTTTCGAAGCGCTGTTACATAGTCCTGAGACCAGATTGGTCTTTTTTGTTCGCTCAGCGAAGCACCATACCTTGGACGGGTGACTTCCTCAAGAACAGGCTCAACAAGACCTTGATCAATGACTTCAATTCGAGAATCCCCCGACAAAGCGTTTTTCAACATCGCGTAGTATTTTCCCGAGAGCTTAGCGAGTTCTTCATTTGTCCCTCTAGGAATAAAGACTGCGACTCTTGCTTTCCCATTTTCTCCCCGTTTAGGGGCCTCGTTGTACCTTTGCTGCAACTGCGCCTGTTTTTTCTTCTCCGCATCTTGCTCTTTCAAATATTTTGCGACTTCGTCAGGAGAACCCTCGTAACGCTCCTGTCCATTTTCCACAACGCGGCAAACGCCGTTACCAAAACAGTGCTTGCTATAAGCACAACGTGAAAGTGAAATTAAAACCAATAGCCCCACACATGCATTTAATAGGATTTTCATGTTTGGACTTTCGGTACATCTTAAAATTTTCTTGAAACTATCCGATTATGCAATACCATTTAACACTATGAAAAAATTCATTCTCTTACTCAGTCTTGTTTCAATTGTTCCAGCTTTTGCAATCGATGGTCTTTATTTGGGAGTCCAAGGGGGCCAAGTGCAACTTTTGGGTAACACCAAAGACCTCCATGATAATGCCATTGGGTTTGGCGTAGACATCGGAATAAGAACTCAATCTTATCTAGATGTCATGTTTCAATCCCAGATGAGTACCCACACGGGATACACGTCTGCAGCAAAAATCACAAAAGCAACGGACCTAAAAATTTATAGTCAGACTTTGGGAGCTAATATCCACTTCGGTACTTCTGACTTCGATTTCACCTTAGGTGGCGGTCCTGGAGTCTATTTCATCAATTCGACTACTTCGAATACTTATTTTGGACTTCACGTTGCCGGGGGTGCGGATGTGGTCGTTTCAGACCAAATTCGATTAGGTCTCCAAGCTCGCTACCATTTTTTGTTTAAGCAAGAACTGAAAGATGATTACTGGTCTATCATGGCTCGGATCGGGTACCAATTCGAATTGGGTTAAACCAGAACTAAACCATCAAGTTTCTATAAAGGAGAAAATATGAAGCGGTTACTTTGGATACTTCCGATTGTGTTTCTAACTCACTGTAGCTCCAAAAAAGAAGTTAAAGTCAGTTTGGACGAAGCCCCAGCAATGGATGAGAAACTGAACTCTTCAACAGGTTCAAAAAACGAAAAAGTGGGAATTAAGGACAACACCGTAAAAATCCAAAAAACCGTTTATTTGGAAGAGGATTTGGCCAAGTCTCAAAGAGAAATTGAAGACCTTGAAAATGCTATTTACGGCCAATCAAAAAAATATCCCGGAGGCATTTACTTGGCTCTGAAGTCTTGCCGAACTCGACTCGCTGATCCTCGTCTTGGAGGCAATGGCGTTTCCGAACCCATGGAGAAATGGGAAAAGATCTCCGAGAAAGATCCCGACTATAATTACCACGTAGATCGAGAGAAAAATGTTGTTGCGGTAACTGAAGAAGACCTGGCTGCTCGCATCACTAACTTAAGAAAATTGAAAAGCCTTTTAAACGATCGTTATGATGCTTTTCAAACTAAGTTAGATACCTGTCGAGAAAAGTTGGAAACAGCTATGGTTGAACACGGTATGAATCCCAAAGATATGAAAGCTGAAGGGGAATGGGTAGATGGTCCCAATGGTTATAAAATCTGGAAAATGAAAAAACCAGCTACGAATGACCCAGAAGAGCTGATGAAAAGAAAAGCTCAAAGGGAAAAGAGCTCTGAATAGTTGAACACCAAAACATCAAAGCTTCTAGTATTGACAGCGG
>RFNV01000218.1 GCA_009927005.1 Pseudomonadota bacterium | reverse complement strand
TTTTAAGCCCTGGTTGTGGGCCGTGGGCTTTCTGATTTTCGGCTTATTTGCCGGATATTTGATTGGCCAGGCTCAAAGTTCAGCTTCGCAAGTCCTCCCTTCGACTGCAAAGCCCATTAGATAGGCCTTTTTCTTTTCTTTCGCCCGCTTCGATGCTAAAAGAAGCGCATGATTTTTAAGTCTAAAGGTCCCGTTATTACAGAAGAATCCGTTCTTGAAAAACTGCGCTTGGTGAAAGATCCAGACTTGCATAAAGATATCGTTAGTCTCGGGTTCATCAAGCAATTAAAAATTGAAGATGGACGAGTGAGTTTTCAAGTGGAACTCACTACCCCTGCCTGCCCAGTTAAGGAGCAATTAAAGGCCCAATGTGAGGAAGCGGTTAAATCAATTTCCGCAGTAAAAGAAGTGGCCGTCACTATGACTGCAAATGTTCGGACTGCAGCTACTCAGTCTAATCGGATTGCTCTTCCGACCGTTAAAAACGTGATTGCAGTTGCTAGCGGAAAAGGCGGAGTGGGAAAAAGTACAGTCACGATTAATCTCAGTATGGCTTTGGCAGCAGATGGAGCTCGAGTGGGGCTTTTGGATGCCGATATTTATGGGCCGAGCATTCCTCTCATGATGGGGACGCTCGATGAAAAGCCTGAATCCCGAGACAAAAGAGTGATACCCATTGAACGAGAAGGCGTAAAAATGATGTCGATGGGCTATTTAATTCCGGCGGGAGAGCCTGTGGTGTGGCGAGGCCCAATGGTTCATGGCGCTTTGACTCAGTTTTTAAATCAAGTTGAATGGGGTGATCTCGATTACCTGTTAATCGATATGCCGCCCGGGACAGGGGATGCCCAACTGACGATTAGTCAAAGTGCCCCATTATCCGGAGCGGTCATTGTGACAACTCCTCAGGAAGTTAGCCTTATCGATGCCCGAAAAGGGTTGAAGATGTTCCAAAACGTGAAAGTTCCCATTTTGGGCGTTGTCGAGAATATGTCGGGCTTTGTTTGTGGGCATTGTCAGGAAATCACCCCGATTTTCCGTCAGGGCGGTGGACAAAAAATAGCTCAAGAAGCCGGAGTCCAACTCTTAGGAAGCATTCCTTTGGATCCTCGAGTTGCGGAAACTTCAGACATGGGATGTCCGATAGTAATTTCAAATCCCGAGTCCGAAGTCTCTAAACGTTACCGTCAAATGGCTCGGGATATCGCTGCAAAATTATCTGTGATGAGTGTTGAAATTGCAGGGCAATTTAAGCCTCTGACAATGGATTGGCAGTAATGACATTAGCTCCTCTTGAATTAAAACAGCTGGGATCAGGTCACCTTGGTATTATTTGGAATGATGGCCATCAATCTCTGTTTAATGTAAGAAATTTAAGGCTCAAATGCAGGTGTGCCAATTGTGTCGATGAATGGACCCGAGAACAGATCTTGAAAGACGAGTCGGTTCCCTCAGATATTAAGCCTCGAAAAATTGAGTCTGTGGGTCGTTACGCTCTTAAGGTTGAGTGGAGCGATGGCCATGATACGGGATTCTATACTTTTGAGCACCTCCGAGCTCTTTGCGAGTGCCCCCTATGCAAATCGTCCCGATAACAATTAAAGAAAAAATCTTTGCGATAAAAAAAATAATAGAATTTCACGGTGAAACCGTTCCTTACGAAGTTGAAACTTATTCAAAGGATTTTGAAAATTCCCAAAGAGGCGGCTTTTTTGATCTCAGCAACTGGGGGGTCATCGAAATAGCAGGGCCCGATTCTGTCGACTATCTTCAGAGGATGAGCACTACGAACATCAAGTCCGTGAAGGTAGGGCAGAGTGCTGCAGGAGCTTTTTTGACCGGAAAAGGGACCTTGGTGGCTGCGGGAACTTTTGTTCGACTAAAAGAGGATCAGTTTTACTTTGTGGTAAGCCCTACTCAAACCGACACTGCCTTTTCACATCTTGAAATGTTTCATTTCCAAGAAAAAATTGAAATTAACGACCGAACAACTGATTTTGCTTTACTGGGTTTGTGGAAGAGCGAAAAACAGGAGTCCCTAGCAATTCGTTGGCAATCTGTTCGAGAGAAGAGTCTTTCCCATCGGCTAATCCCTCGGGCCGATTATGGTAAAGTGATAAAAGATCTTAATAATCAGGGATTGTCTCTTTTAGGGATGCATCTTTTTCATTACTTTCGCATTCAAGCCGGACTTCCCTGGATGGGGTGGGAAATGGGTTCTGCGGATCTGATTTTAGAGGCTGGACTAGATGATTTTGTTGCCCGGAACAAGGGGTGTTACCCGGGCCAAGAGGTCGTAGAGAGAATTTTTACGTATGGGCAAGTTAATCGAAAGCTCATGCGAGTAGAAGTTTTTGGAGTTAGTCTTGGGACTTCATCTTCAGAACAAGAGATAATGCGGGAAGATGGGACCCCAGTGGGAATGTTAAGGTCAGTAGTGGCTCACCCAAAAGAGGAGAATAACGGCGTCGGACTTGCTTTGGTCAAAAAGGCTTTTTGGGAATCGAAAGAAGAATTTCAGACGGATAATGGACTAAAAATTAAATGGGCTAAAGTCCCAGGAGAGGTACCAAATGCTTAAGGGCCTTTTTAAATATTTTTCTTCTGTGAAATTAGCGGTTATTTCAATTCTTCTCCTGTCTGCGGTTTTAGCTTTTGCGACCATTATGGGAAGTTACTACGGAATGCGTGGCTCCCAGATTTTGGTTTATCAACGTTGGTGGTTTGGAGGCGTTCTCTTTCTTTTAGGGCTCAATGTTTTTTGCGCGGCTATGTCTCGCTTTCCTTGGAAATTGCGGCAAGCAGGTTTTGTTGTCACTCATTTAGGGATCATTATTATTTTAGTTGGTGCGTTTGTTACCCAGCAATTCGGAATGGACGGAAACATGCCGATCCCCGAAAAAAAACAGAGTGCTGAAATCATATTAAATGATTTGAAACTTACTTTACGCGATCAAAAGACTGGAAAGGTTGAGAGCTTTTCAGTTCCTGAGTTCCACAGAACGAAGGAAGGAGAAATTCTTAAAGTGAAGCTTTCAGGGGGCGAGGATTTAGTCATAGACAAGATCATTCCGAGAGCTATTCCTGAGACTAAGATGATCGCAAGTCCTCTGCCGGGAGTCGGGGTTCCCGCTCTGAAATTGGGATTAACCAATTCACGTTTTCAAATTGAAGAATGGCTGAGGCTTGATCCAAAGAACGAAAAAGCAGAGTTGAACTTGGGGCCTGCAATTGTCAGTTTTGAAAAACTAAACAACAAGAGCGATGAAAGCCGATTTTTTCAAAATAAGCCTGAAAGCCCAGTCAAGAAAGATTCGGATAAAGGACGTCTCCTGGTTGAAAGAAATGGACAAAGATTTGCGCTAAAGATTTCTGAATTAATAGGAAATTGGAGAGCGGTAAACGATATCGATTTGGAAATTAAAGTGGAGCGCTATCTTCCCTACGCTGTAGTGGAGGGCAAAAAGCTGATTAGTAAGAATAACGATCCTGTCAATCCCGCAGTGGAATTGGTTGTCCGAGAAATTAAAAATCCGAAATTAGTCGAAAAGCATACGGTGTTTGCCCTCTTTCCTGAATTTACCACTCTCCATGGTGGGGGGAAATCACCGGAGAACACTCTCGGTGTGAAGTTTGGAATGCAGAAGTCAGAAGAGCCCTCACAGTTGATGGGGGTTGGAAGATCACGAGGCCGGCTGTATTTGGCTCAAACGGCCGACAATGCCAAAGTTCTATACCGAGTACTGGCGAGTTCAGGGGCACTCAATAGTCAGGGCGAATTAATTCCTGGTAAAAAAGTGGCGACCGGTTGGATGGATATCGAACTGGAGCTCAAGGAATGGCTTCCTGCTGCTGTATTTGATGAAGAACCCCGCTCAGTAGAGGTTTTACAAGGGGCCGATGAGCCTTTTCTCACTGCAATTCGAGTAAAGGTGGGTGAGAGACCCTCCTTTTGGCTTTTAGAAGGTGCTGGTAAGGGCCTGGCTGTTGGGGGAATGGATCTTTTAATCGAATACAGTAGAGACAAGTTACAATTGCCTTTTAGTCTTTACTTAGAAAAATTCACGATGGGAACCAATCCTGGAACCAATACGGCTGCTAGTTTTGTGAGTGATGTGACGGTGAAGGACCCAAAGTCCAACTCTGATAGGAAAGCGACTATCAGCATGAATGAGCCATTGAAGTATGGCGGCTATTATTTTTATCAGGCGAGTTATCAGCTTTCTCCGGGGCAGCCTGCTGTTTCGGTTTTTGCAGTAAACCATGATCCCGGAAGAGTGCTAAAATATTTAGGCTCTCTCATCATGACCCTAGGAATCGCTCTCATGTTCTATATGAATCCCCATTATCTAAAGATGTTGACTGGAAGTCACAAGGAGGCCGCATGAAGCTAGTCGGTATTTTAATGGCTTTTTTATTTTCGATTGAGTTCTGCCAGGCATCCCCTCAAAAACGAGTTGGGTTTTCTTGGGATTCAGTTCGTTCCTGGGCAATCCAAGATCGAGGGCGAATTAAGCCTTACGATACTTTTGCCCGCGAGAGCTTGGTCTATGTCACTGGAAAAAATCAGTGGAAGGGCCTCAGTGCTGCGGAAGTGACTTTTGGGTGGCTTATTTCGTTAGACAAAGAATGGCAAGATGAGGAGTTTATACGAGTTGATTATAAGCCTTTAAAGGAGTTGCTTGGGCTCGAGGTCAAACGTCAGTATTTTCGGCCCTCTGAAATGGATAACCTTTCCGGATTAGATAAGATCTTAAGGGAAGCAAGTCAGAAGGAATCTCGTAAAGAACGTTTAAGCACATTAGAAAAAAAAGCAATTGAGCTTCAGAACAAAAAGGGCCTTTTAGAATCGATCGTGGGTGGCAGCGCTCTGGTAATACTTCCCAATCCTAAGGGGCAACAGGAAACCTGGTTTCCTCTGTCTTCTCTGACAGATGGTGGAAGTCTGCCCTATGCTTCAGATAAGCGAGATGGATTTGC
>RFNV01000299.1 GCA_009927005.1 Pseudomonadota bacterium | reverse complement strand
TCGAGCGATAGCGTGCAGGTGCGCAGAGCTCGCGTAGCGTCGCGACTGCGTGGTCTTATCGGCGTGACCGTAGGCGACATGAGCGCGGCGCTTGAGGAGCTGCTAGGCGCGAGTTTCGTGCAGCTGGTGTTTGTGCCAGTGGCTGGCGAGGTCGTGTACTGGCCTGGGATCAATCCAGGGCCGCCTGGGTTCGAGTGGACGAGCAACCGCGCCATCGTAGGCGTGCAAGTGCAACAAGGCGCGCTGACAGATACCGAGTTTTTGCAGCAGAAGGCCCGAGCCGCGGAGCTCATCGACGGCATCATCCCAGCTTGGATGTCCTACCGCATCGGCGTGGGCTCTTCGTTTATCGCTGGCGTCGGAATCGTTGGGAGCACATTCGTATGACGTTCACACGCGCATTGCCTGCTGGCTGGGCCGATGGTGTGGACGCCATCACGGCGCCGCAGCTCAACCAGATCGACGTGAACATCTCCCGCGCGCTCGATGGCTCGGCTGGTGGGTCGTACCTGCCCAACGTAGGGATTACGCTCGACGGATCGGCTGGCGTCAACGTGACCACGTCGAGCAGGCTGACCGTCGTAGGGTCCCTGGCCATGTCTGGCACGCAGACGCAGACGGGCGGGCTCATCCTGTCTGGCAACGGGCAACTGTCGCAGCGCATTTTGACTGCGCCCGACTCCGACCTGAGCTTTCAAGGCGCGCGATACGACGTGTTCACAATCCCCGCCACGTTGACCGGAAATCGCACGTACACCGTGCTGGCAACCTCGCCCGTGCCAGTTACAGGGCACATGCTCAAGATCGTGAGAACCTTGCGCAACTTGGCCAGCGAGCAGGCGACTCCGAACAGAGCCACAATCGACTTTGGCGGAGCAGTCAACACGGACTTCCTAGAGAGCAAGTTCGCCTTCTGGACCATCATGTGGGACGGCTCGGCGTGGTATCCAGTCGAGTGGTCGCCGACCAACGTTGATCTTGCGTTGGCGATCGAAGATTCGTGGTCGTGAGGTGATGCCATGACGTTCTCAAGAGCAAAGCCAACCGGGTGGACCGACAACGTCGACACCATCACGGCTGCACAGATCAACCAGATTGATCTCAATCAATCGCGCGCCATCGATGGTAACGCGGGCGGCACGTACACTCCGAGCGCATCGCTGACCTTTGGTGGCAGCGCTGGCGTCACCATCGGCGCATCTAACACGCTCACAGTCGCGGGCGCGTTAGACGTCAGCGGCACGGAGACGGTCACTGGCCAGGTCGTACTCAGCGGCAACAATGCTGGCATCGGCCTTCGTTTGCTTACGCTCAACGATGCCGACCAGACCGTGCAGGGCGCGACGCGCGACGTGCTCATGATC
>RFNV01000031.1 GCA_009927005.1 Pseudomonadota bacterium | reverse complement strand
CTCGAGATTTCTTTTGCAGAAGCCATGAGGCTTACAGAGGGCGTTTCGGGAGCCCCTTTTACAAAGAGAAGATAGTGATTACTCCGTCTGGGCCCGACGAGAAGCCAAGATCCGCCTTCAGAAAGTTTTTTAGCTTGTTCTAGGGCTTGGAGACTGTCACTGGCATCATAGAAAACCAGTCTTTCGTCTACTTCATATCCGCATTTAGCGAGCTCTGACTTGGAGTAAGTCTTTGCGATGGCAACGGATGCTTCATATTCTTTTTGGAATCGTTCGGAAGATGTGGTGTCTTTCGGAGCTAAGGCTTCCACGAATGCAACTTGCACTTTAATGGGAGAAGCCAATGCAATTTGCGAGGTGATGATTCCAATTTGCAAGGCAGTGAAAGCGAAGGTGCGCTTCATTTTATTTTTCTCCAGACCAAGGTTGCCTGACCGAATGCTTCTACTGGAGATTTCAAAGTGAGAAGATCGCCATCGAGATTTGCGTAACGGATCATGTCTCGTCCGATACGATCTGGATTGGATGCGTTGGTGACTTTGTGGCGGATAATGTCGCCGTTTTCGGAATCGGTGGAATAGGTGCCGGAATAAAATAGGATGGAATCAAAGAGGTCTTTGGCTTCGTTTCCCGACTTCTTCTCATTGTCTCGGTTGATGCTGACGCTCATATATCCATCAGCTGAATAAATGAGCATCCCGTGGGTGTTCTTGCCCCAAGGTCTGACTTTTCCGGACGGCTCTTCGATACTGAAGCTTTCTAGCCGCCAACTACCTGCGTACTTATTACTCATCTCGCGTACTCCCAATATCAATCGATCAGGGAGTATCGTGATACTAAATTTGTGTCAAGTATCTGAATTTAAATTGAAATATATAAAATAGTCTGAGACTTTTGTCTCAGTTTGAGTTAAGTTACTGAGATGGCAGGACAATCCCTGAAGCTTAGATTAAAATGCCAGCTTTACCCGGGTTATGAATTAGCGGAGATCAGTAGATGGCGAATCAAACGCCTGAACAAAAATCGCGTGA
>RFNV01000087.1 GCA_009927005.1 Pseudomonadota bacterium | reverse complement strand
TCTTTCTCGAAGAGGGGGGCAGTGCACTTGAATCACATTCATTCGATAAAACAAGTCCTCTCTGAACCGACCTTGTTTTACTTCGCCTTCAAGGTTTCGGTTGGTCGCCGATATCACTCGGACTTCCACTCGGATATCTTCTGTACCGCCCACTCGTTTGAAAGTGCCTTCTTGAAGCACTCGAAGCAGTTTCACTTGCATGTGCAGAGGCAGCTCTCCCAACTCATCCAGGAAGATGGTTCCACCATTAGCAACTTCAAAGAGACCTTTCTTATCGGCAATCGCACCCGTGAATGAACCTTTTTTATGGCCAAACATTTCACTTTCCATCAAGTTTTCAGGAATCGCACCGCAGTTCACAGTCACAAAGGGTTTGTCTTTCAGGGGGCCATTGTAGTGAATGGCTCGGGCAATGAGTTCTTTTCCGGTACCGCTTTCTCCAGTGATAAGAACTGAGCTTTTCGTATTGGCAACCCGCTTTACCATTTCATAAATACGGAGCATCGGGGGAGCGCTTCCAATGATATTGTCGAAAGCGTACTTCGTCCCTAACTCTTTTTTCAGTTGGACGTTCTCAAGCTTCAGCTTTCTGCTCTCTAGAGCTTTGCTGATAATTATTTTTACTTCATCGATTTTAAAGGGCTTTTGAACATAATCGTGAGCGCCCAACTTCATAGCTTCAATAGCTGTTTCAGTTGAACCAAAAGCAGTGATCATCACCACGACTGCTTCAGGATCTTGTTCTTTAACTTTAGCTAAAAACTCAAGACCAGACACTTCGGGCATTTGAATGTCCGAAATAATAAGATCTACTTGAGCCTTCTTTAAAGCTTCCAAACCTTCTCGGCCATTTGAAGCGGTAAACACTTCATAGCCCTCACGCTTTAGCATGATCTGGAAAAACTCTCTTATGCTTTCTTCGTCGTCCACTATAAGAATTCGAGCTACCATTCTTACTCCTCGTACAAATCGATTAATTTGGATGAGTATAAGAGCAAGGCTCGTGCCGAAAAAAGGCGCTGGGTTTGAGCGCGAGGCTTCTTGTTTCAC
>RFNV01000319.1 GCA_009927005.1 Pseudomonadota bacterium | reverse complement strand
AAAAGTATTCTGTCTAGTTCAGATCCAAAGTGAATGACAAATGTGACGAAAAGGGTCTCAGGCAGCCTTTCGGATGAGACAGGTCAGACGAGTGTATTCCCTTAGTCCCAGGACAAATAACCTCGAACTTTTAAGTGTTTACACATAGTGCCTGCCCAACAAATGGATAGCTCGGATGGGCTGGAGTAAGAGGGCCGCGGGGTTCACTTTTGTTGGGAAATGCTCCCTTGGGATTGTTGACGGTTTTTTTGATTCTTTACGGTGACCGGGGTTTGGGTGGAAACGGTTTGTTATAGTGAAATTTCAAAAAAGCTGAAATTGGAGTTTCCAGATGCCTTTCTAACGATTTTAATTCTCCTATAAAATCCTGCTCTGTGCTTCACCAAAGGACCGTCAAAAAAGTCATGATAGAACTTCTTCATGAACAGAATGAAACAGGCAGAACACCTCGTGCTGAGAGCAAGACTCCCCGTTTTGAGGCTGAGAAAAAACAAAGCCCTTATTTCTCATTTGCTTTTTCAGGTCTCAGAGAAGTTCCAGGTTAAAATCTACAATAACTCACTCAACAGCAATCACATCCACCTCTTAGTAAAAGCCCCCACTCACAAACAACTTCACGATTTCTTAAGAGTTCTGACTGGCCAAATCGCGCAAAAAATCACGGGAGCCGTGAGAGGCAAGAAAAACCGTTTTAGTTTTTGGCTAAAGCCCGTTTGGAGAAGACTCGTGCATTGGGGACGGGATTTCTTAAATTTGCACCGCTACATTTATCAAAATCAGCTTGAGACCCTGGGGCTAATCGCATACCACCCCAGAAAGAGACAACCGCCGCCAAGCAGGTTGGATCTGGTTTTTTTTTGCTCGGGGCTCAGAACTGAGAATCCGTTAAAAAATTAATTCTCTTTTTTTCCCGCTTCAAAACACGCAACCTCTTGGTTCCCCGAGGCCACTGCTTGGAGTTTAGGGCGCTCTTCCAAGCACCGAGGGACCACCCAAGGGCATCTGGTGTGAAAAGCACAACCCAGAGGAGGATTCTCTGCCGAAGGCAGCTCTCCCGTAAGGGGGATTCGCTTTCGCTCGCGTTCTAGCTTTGGATCGGGAATGGGAACAGCTGAAATCAGCGCTTGTGTGTATGGGTGCAAGGGTTTTTCAAAAAGGTCTTCTCGGTTTGCTGTTTCTACGATTTTTCCGAGATACATCACAGCGATTCTATCTGAGATATATTTCACTACCGATAGATTGTGAGAAATAAAAAGCATGGAAAGCCCGGTACTTTTTTGAATCTCTTTAAGAAGATTAAGCACCTGCGCTTGGACCGAAACGTCTAGAGAGGAAACGGGTTCGTCTGCAATGAGAACTTTGGGATCGAGCACCAGTGCTCTCGCAATGGCGATCCGCTGGCGTTGCCCCCCTGAAAATTCGTGAGGATACTTGTCCCTTGCCTGTTCGGTTAGTCCCACTTGCTCTAATGCCTTTGCAACTTTTTTCGATACTTCCTGAGTTGTCAGACGGAAATGGGCCCTGAGGGGCTCTGATAAAGCATCAAAAATAGTCATTCGGGGATTCAAAGAAGCATAAGGATCTTGGAAAACCATCTGGATATTTCTTCGAAACTCCCTGAGCTTTCGTCCTTTAAGGGAAAGAAAATCTGTTCCTAGGGCCGAGAGACTTCCAGAACTGGGATCATGCAAACGAATCAAGGCTCTTCCGAGTGAACTTTTTCCACAACCTGATTCTCCAACAAGGCCCAATACTTCCCCGGGATAAAGATCCAAAGAGACCCCATCAACCGCTCGGAGGAAACCCCGATGTCGAAGAGGGTAGTAAACCGTCAAGTCTTGAGCCGAAAGGATGGGTTTACTCATCAAGAAATTTTCTCCACATGACAAAACCATTTGTGCTTAGCCCCTAACGAGGACTCTCGGGGGAACTCCCTCTTACAAATTTCTTTTTGATAAGAACAGCGCTCATAGAAGGGACATCCTTCTGAAACAGAAATGAGATCAGGCGGGTTTCCTTGAATCACTGGAAGTTCTTTTTCCAGCTTATCCAATCGTGGTGTCGAACGGAGCAAGGCCCTAGTGTAAGGATGCTGAGAGCGGTAAAAAATATCGTCTACTGAACCCGTTTCAAATACCCGACCTGCATACATCACGACCACCTCATCTGCTGACCCCGCGACGACCCCTAAGTCATGAGTAATCAGAATCATGGCCATCTTGTTTTCTTGTTGAATGGATTTAAGAAGCTCGAGGATTTGAGCCTGAACTGTTACATCTAATGCCGTCGTGGGCTCATCCGCAATGAGAAGCTTCGGATCAGTTGTCAAGGCCATCGCAATCATCACCCTTTGTCTCATCCCACCGCTAAATTCATGCGGATAAGATTCCATAGCCTGATCAGCCCGAGATAGCCCAACCCGCTCAAGGGCCTGAGTCGCAAGTTTCCAAGCCTCTTTCTTTGTCTTTTTTCTATGAATCACTAGGGGCTCAATCATCTGACTGCCAATCTTTAAATACGGATTAAGCGAAGTCATTGGCTCTTGGAAAATCATCGAGATTTTATCCCCACGGATTTTTCTCAACTGGTCTTCACTCATCTGGAGCAGATCGTTTCCGTCAAACAAAACCTGACCGCCCATAATTTTCAGTGGAGGTGTCGGCAACAAACCTAAATAAGAAAGCTGAGATACACTTTTTCCGCTTCCGCTTTCTCCAACTATGGCCAAGGTCTGGCCCGGATGAACATCATACGTGATTCCATTTACCGCTTTGACTATTCCCCGGCGGGTATAAAAGTGGGCCTTATAATCTTGGATTGAAAGAAGAGGTTTCAATCTCTAGCTCCTTTCGGATCCAGAGCGTCTCTCAGACCATCTCCGAGAAAGTTGAGGGAAAAAAGGGTCGCCGAGAGAAAAAAGGCTGGAAAGAAAAGCGTCCACGGCGCCAAATCCATCACGTCTACACCCTCCTTTATCAAAGTACCCCACGAAGCAAGTGGGGCCTGAATGCCCAATCCCAAATAGCTTAAGAAAGCCTCTTCTAAAATCACGGAAGGGACGGTCAGAGTCAAATAGACAATCACTGGTCCCAAAGTATTGGGGATAAGGTGTTTTAAAACAATATCTCTCTGCTTTAGGCCCAGCGAATTCGCTGCTTCAACAAATTCTTTATGGCGGAGACTCAACACCTGACCACGCACGATTCGAGCCATCGTAAGCCATTGGGTGAGTCCCAGAGCAACAAAGAGCAGAATAAAGTTTCGACCAAAATAGACCATCAAAATGATGACGAGAAAAATAAATGGCAGGGCGTAGAGAATATCAACAATCCTCATCATCAAATTATCTATTTTTCCCCCCAAGAATCCAGAGAGCGAACCATAAATCACTCCCACAATGGCGCTCACCAGCGAAGCTAAAAGCCCCACTGTGAGAGAAACCCGTCCTCCAAATATCACTCTTGAGAAAAGATCCCGACCTAAACTGTCCGTACCAAACCAATGAGCAAGGCTCGGGGCTGCAAACGTCAGTTCAAGATCTTGGGCTTCGTATCCAAGACGAACAATAAGTGGGATCAAAAAGAAAATTAATAGTTCCAAGACAAGAAAGGAAGCTCCCAGAAGAGCTAATTTATTTTTCTTTAGTCGATAGAGCGCATCTGTCCAAAGGCTGTTATTCATATTTCACCCTCGGATCTAAGATGGCGTAGATAATATCTACTAGAAAATTGCAGATAAAAATGAGGGTAAAATAAAGAAGTGAAGTTCCCATCACAACTGTGTAGTCACGGTTGACGGCGCTCTCAATAAAGAACCGGCCGAGTCCGGGAATATTAAAAATAGTTTCCGTCACAAGGGCTCCAGTAATAATGCCAGCAAGGGCCGGCCCCAGGTAGGAGACGACAGGCAGCAGGCCCCCTCGGAGGGAATGTTTGATTACGATTTCACTCTCGCTTAAACCCTTCGCTCGTGCAGTTCTAATAAATTCCTGTCCGCGAATTTCAATGAGCCCTCCCCGAGTTAAACGAGAAATATAAGCTGCATAAGCAAAACCCAAAGTGAGGGAAGGAAGAACACGGTCTTGCCAGGTTTCCCATCCAGCAACGGGGAGCCATTGTAGCCAGAGTCCAAAGACAAGCACCAAAACAGGGCCCACGACAAAAGTAGGAAGACAGATTCCCAAAATTGAAAAGGCCATCGGGACATAATCATAAACCGTATTGGGTTTGAGGGCTGCAAGTCCTCCAGCACTCACTCCGATCAGAACGGCCCACGTAAGAGCGAGAAGTCCTAATTCCAGCGAAATCGGTAGGGCCTCTGCAATGATTTCATTTACTGTTCGATTGGCGTGTTTAAAAGAAGGACCCAAGTCCCCTCGGAAAAGATCTTTCCAATAACGAACATACTGACTTAAGAGGGGCTCATCCATGTGGTATTTCGCTTCGAGGTTTTTTAAGATAGCAGCACTGACAGTCTTTTCGGAACTAAAGGGACCGCCGGGAGCAAAACGAATCATAAAAAATACAAGCGTCACCACGAGAAAGAAAATTGGGACCATGATGGCAAGGCGTTTTAGTACGTAATTGATTCCCATTTCATTTCATCCACACATATTTCAGGGGATGAATATCCTCCACATTTTCAAACCATCCCTGTACATCGGGGGAGAGCAAGTAGATTCGAGTATAAACATAGAGGGGGATGACAGGTAACTCCTCAAGAAGAATATCTTCTGCCTTTTGAAAAATTTCATATCGCTTTTTGGGATTAAGCTCTTTTGCCGCTTTTTCGATTAGAGAATCGTACGCCTGATTGGACCATCCGGCATGGTTATTTCCATTTCCGGTAGTTAGCATATCTAGAAAAGTATTTGGATCGTTGTAATCAGCAATCCACCCCGCTCTAGAAACCATGTAGTTTCTGGAGTGTTGGGTATCCAAAAACACTTTCCACTCTTGATTGTAAAGCGTCGCTTGTATGCCCAAGTTGTCTGACCACATCTGCTGGATAGCTTCCGCTATTTTTTTGTGCCCTTCACTCGTGTTGTACAGAATCTCTATCGGCTGCAGTCCCTTGCCCCCAGGAAAACCAGCCTGTGCAAGGAGCTTCTTGGCGTCTGCGACTCTGCTGGAGTCTTTTGGCAGACGGCTCGCTGGCTTAAAGCCGCCAGTACCCGGGGGAGTAAAACTTTCCGCTGGAGCTTGCCCCCCTTTCACTACATACTTCACCAGCTTTTCTCGATCAATTGCGAGAGCTAAAGCTTTTCTGATTAAGGGATTATTCAAGGGAGCTCGATTAACGTTTATCCAATAATAATAAGTTCCAAGATACGGATGCCGCTTCAACACCCCCGAAGTATCTTTGGTCCAAGGCGCAATTTTTTCTGTAGGCACTGTCGAAGTCGCTTGAAGCTTTTTCGTAAGGAACATTTTTTCTTCGGTCTCAGCTTTTTCGACTGCATAGAAATTTACTTTTTCCAGCTTCACAGCGCTGGAATCCCAGTAGTTCGGATTTTTTTCCACCGAGATCAGTTGATTCATCTGCCACTTCTTTAAAGAAAAGGCGCCGTTGCTGACTATATTTTCGGGACGGGTCCATCGCATCCCATGTTTTTCAACTGTTGCCTTATGAACGGGATAAAGAGAGTGATGATAGAGGAGAGAGAGAAAATAGGGGGTTGGATTTTCCAAGGTCACTTCAAGGGTGTAGGGATCCGCACTTTTGATTCCCAATTGGCTCGCGTCTTTTAATTTTCCCTGATTGAAGTCCTTTCCTCCTTTGATGTAGTACCCTTGATACGCATATTCGGAGGCCGTTTGTGGATCTAAGAGCCGCTTCCAAGAGTAAATAAAATCTGACGCTGTGATCGGTTCGGCATTACTCCACTTCGCATTTTTTCTTAATTTAAAAGTGTAGGTTTTGCCATCCTTCGAGATTTTCCAGCTCTCAGCAACTCCGGGTGTTGGCTCTAGCGTCTTGGGATCCTTTCCGACAAGACCCTCGAAGAGATTTTGAATGATCTGAAATTCGGGAATTCCAGTCACTGTATGCGGATCAAGATCTCGTGGCTCTGTCCCATTTCCCAGATTTAAAATTTGTGAAGAGGCGAAAAGAATCGGTGGAAAAAGCGTCAAAAATAGACGGTCAGAAAAACGATCTTCATATCGTCTAACTTTACCGCACACGAGCAAAACGATAAAATAATAGTTTCAGGAGGTCTTTGCTATGAAACTTTCCCTCTTAATCGTAACACTCATCTTTATCAATCAACTATCAGTCGCAAAAATAATGGAAACACCTTTTTTACCACTTCCTTCAAAAGTGCCAGCTCCCAAGGACAATCCGACCACCGCTGGTAAAGTAGAACTCGGGAAGCAGCTTTACTTTGATCCTCGTCTCTCCAAAGACGGAACGGTTTCTTGTAACTCATGTCACAACGTCATGAGTAACGGAACGGATAACCGACCTGTTTCTGTTGGGATCAAGGGCCAGCTCGGAGGAAGATCTGCCCCCACCGTTTGGAATTCAGGACTGCATTCAGTTCAGTTCTGGGATGGAAGAGCCGCTTCATTGGAAGATCAAGCCAAGGGGCCTCTCATCAACCCTGGCGAAATGGGAATGCCAAGCCACCAAGCCGTTATCGACAGAATCAAAACAATTCCCGGTTACGTAGCGCAATTTGAGAAAGTCTTTGGTAAGGATGGAATGACTATCGACAATCTCGCAAAGGCCATTGCCGCTTATGAAAGAACGCTCCTCACTCCGGATAGTCCGTTTGATAGGTATTTGAAGGGAAATGAAAAGGCCCTGTCAGCACAGGCAGTTCGCGGAATGAAAACGGTCATGGAGCTTGGCTGTGTGGCTTGTCACACGGGAGTTAACCTGAATGGCGCTAACCTAGAGCCTGGCCAAGGAAACTATCAGAAATTTCCGACCTTCACGGATAATGAGTACGTGAAAAAGTATGGCTTCCTAGATGACAAAGGCCGGTCGGGAGTTACAAAAGATGAAGGAGACGATCACTTTTGGAGAGTTCCCACTTGGAGAAACGTCGCTCTGACAGCTCCTTACTTTCACAATGGCTCAGTAAAGACTCTGCCCGAAGCTGTAAGAGTAATGGCCAAAGTGCAGCTCAATAAAGATCTGACCGATGGCCAAGTGGAAGACATCGTCGAGTTTTTAAAATCGACTACGGGAAAATTCCCGGCACAGTCGATGCCACGGCTTCCAGAAACAGAAACGTTCTCAACTGTTGAGTAAGCAAAGGCGTCCGAAACGAGATTTTTTCTGTTGAGATTTTAGGCTGGGTTCCCACACTTGGACTGGTCCGAGGCGGAACCCAGCTTCTTTTGCAAGCTCCGAAGCGATTTCCAATTCCTCTTCGCTCGGAGTTCCCAGGACCATAAAACCCTTCTTACTCTTAAGAAGATCATAAGCATGCTCGATAATCTCTTTCGGCTTTAGACAATCCAAAGGAAGGCCCCATGCCAAGAGTGGGGCTCTCGAAACAAAAGGATTCAGGAGAAAAACCACATCGAGTGATTCTCGGAATTTTAGAAAGTCGATTGGGTGATACTGAGCCTCTCGAGCTTTGCGAGAAAAGAAACGAGCATAATCAGATCGAGTATAAAGATTTGAAAGCCTTCGATAAGCATCAATTTCAATTCCATGAATTTTTACGTTTTTGTTTTGGTCCAAAAAGAGTTGATCCAGGACTGGAGCCAAAGAAAAATTTTTAGTTCCCACATCACAAATTACGTAATCTTTTTGAGTGGGCTTTAGTTGGGCTTTCACTTTTAACAGTTCAAAAAACTGACTTAGCTCCTCTTGAAAAGCCAACTCGTAAGGGGGTATTTCAAAATCCTGGGGCAAGTCTCTTTCAAATCGGACCCGTGACCGGATAAAAAAGTCGAGTTGATTTCGTAAATTCCTCCAATTTTCAAACATCTTGTTATTCTCTCATAGACCGGGTAAGAACGAAGGCCTTGTCTTTGGGA
>RFNV01000125.1 GCA_009927005.1 Pseudomonadota bacterium | reverse complement strand
CCCGTCACTGCGGAGCTTGAAGGCGGGGTCAAAATCACTTCGGATGCAGCTACAAACTCGCTCGTGATTACCGCAAACTCCAACGACTACAAAACCTTGAGAAAAGTGCTTCGAAAATTGGACATTCCAAGACTCCAAGTATTTGTCGAAACAGCGATTTTGGAAGTGAACGTGAACAACTCCACGAAGTTGGGTACGAACATTACCGCCGCAGGTCCTGGAAAGGCCTTTGCGGGCGGATTCATCGGCGATGCAAGTACTCTCAAAGACTTTTTTACAGGGGGACTCCCCGATGGAGCTACTATCCCATTCCAAGCGGGAAATTTGGTCTCGGGTTCAATTGGCGGACAAACGATCACGGGGCTTGGCAACTTAAATGGGGTAATAAATCTTTTAGCAAAAGAGGGAAATGCGACGGTTCTTTCTACACCGCAGATAATCGCGTTAGATAATGAAAAGGCAGAGCTTCAAGTACTCGATGACACCCCAGTGGTCGCATCCACTATCGTGTCAGCAACCAGTGGTGTCGCGGGCCTACCGCAGGTTAATGTGGAGCGATTAAAAACCGGTATCAATATTAAGCTCACCCCGCACGTTAATGCGGCTTCAAGAACGATTCGGCTTGAGCTTGAACAGAAAATCGATAGTTTTAGACAGCTCGAAGATGTTCCTACCCAGTTGCAAAGTACCCAAAGAGCCTTAACGTCTCGAGTTACGAACACATCGGTAGTGGTAAAAGATGGGGACTACCTCATGATGGGTGGTCTTATGTCAGACAAAGTGGATGACACCATTTCTAAGGTTCCACTGTTAGGGGACATTCCGATTCTGGGATGGCTCTTCAAAAGCAAACAACTCAAGACCACAAAAACTAACTTGATCATTCTGCTAAGACCTAAAGTAATTGGCACCAGCGTAGCAGCTGCAAATGTGATAAAAGATAGTTTGCAAAAGCGTAAAGATTTCATCGAAGAAAACCTTGGCGGAAACGATGAGATAGGCCGTGGGGTTGAAGAAATCAGCGACCGTGTTGATCAGCAGGCGAGCCAAGGAGCCGATGAACCCTTTGAGCGCTACCGAAACAATGAAGACAATGAGGAAGAAGACAAGCCTCAGGTTTCAGCTAAGCCAGAGGAACCGAAAGCTGATGGGGGTTCAAACCCTCCCGCACTCCCACTGGTTGAAGACAAACCAAGCTCCTAATTAGGGTAAAAAGAAATGCAAAAGGCACTTACAACCGCACAAAAGCTGAGACAAGAAGCTAAGATCGGCGAAATTCTGCTCGGTCAAACTTCTCTGACCGAGGCCCAGCTTCGGGAAGCTCTTGCTATCCAGCAAGAAAAAGGGGGAAAGCTTGGAGAAATTCTCATTCAAAAGAAA
>RFNV01000251.1 GCA_009927005.1 Pseudomonadota bacterium | reverse complement strand
TTAAAGACAAGGCTTCCGATATCCATATCGAGCCTTATGAAAAAGATATGGTGGTTCGACTACGCATTGACGGGGTTTTGTACGACGTTGCCCGTCCTCCTAAGGGGCTTCACGCTGGAATCGCCTCTCGCATCAAGCTGATGGGCGAACTCGACATTGCAGAAAAGCGTCTCCCCCAAGACGGACGTATCAAAATTAAAATTGCTGGCAAAGACATTGATCTTCGTTTGTCTGTGATCCCTACAGCACACGGGGAACGCCTCGTTCTTCGTATTTTAGATAAAAGCAGCGTCCGGTTAGATTTATCCACACTGGGATTTGACGAAGAGACGATTAAGCATATCAACCAACTCATTCACAAAAAGCACGGGATTATTTTGGTAACGGGTCCAACTGGTAGCGGTAAAACTACTTCGCTTTACTCTTGTATTACCCGAATCAATTCAATCGAAAGAAATATCATCACGGTAGAAGATCCCATTGAGTATGACTTAAAAGGCGTTGCTCAGATTCAAGTGAATCCAAAGATTGGGCTTTCGTTTGCCTCGGGCCTACGAGCTATTCTTCGTCAGGATCCGGATGTCATCATGGTGGGGGAAATCCGAGATAAGGAAACTGCCGAAATCGCAATTCAAGCGTCTCTTACCGGTCACTTGGTGTTCGCTACCATCCACACCAACGACGCTCCAGGAGCGATTACTCGGCTGATTGACATGGGAGTTGAGCCTTTCTTAGTGGCCTCATCCCTGATGGCTGTTCTTGCTCAACGACTTATGAGAAAAGCATGCCCCAACTGCCGGGAAGAGTATCTACCCACACCTGCTGAGTTAGATAATTTAGGACTTGATCCAGATGTCTTCGGTGGAAAAAAGATTATTCGAACGCGTGGGTGTGTCGAGTGCGCGGGCACCGGCTATAAGGGCCGAATGGTTGTCCACGAGCTTATGATGATCGACGATGAGATTCGAAACCTCATTATGAACAAAGCGGATTCTAGCATTGTGAAAAAAGAAGCCGTTGCGAAGGGAATGATTTCTCTTAGAAGTGCTGGCATTCAGAAAGTTCTCGATAAGATTTCAACTGCGGTAGAACTAGTAGCGGTCACACAAGAGTAAAACCTTATGCCTATTTTTGAATACAAAGGAGTGGGTCCCGAGGGTAAGCAGGTCAAGGGAACTGTTGATGCCGACTCATCGAAAACTGCGCGAACCAAACTAAAAACTCGCGGCATCTATACGACTGACTTAAAAGAACGTGGGATTGATGCACGCTCGGGCTCAAGCTCCCGGGGTGGCGGCGGCGCTGGCATTGGCTCCAACACCACAGTGAAGCTTAAAAATCTCACCCTGATGATTCGCCAACTTGCCACGATGGTAAAGGCTCGAATCCCTTTGGATGAAGCTTTGTCGGCAGTGGTTGATCAGACAGATGATCCAAAGCTTAAGTCCATCATGTCTCAGGTCAAAACGAGCGTGAACGAAGGAAAAAGCTTGGCCGACGCCTGTGCGATGTTTCCGAAGGTATTTACTCCGATTTTTGTTTCCATGATTCGAGTGGGAGAGTCGAGTGGTAAGTTAGACCTCGTTTTAGTTCGTCTGGCGACTTTTTCTGAAAATCAAATGGAAATGCGTAATAAGATCTTGGGCGCACTCGCTTACCCCATGTTTATGATGGTGGCAGGAACCGCAATCACCATTTTCCTTTTTGCTTTTGCAGTTCCTAAAATCACTGAGGTATTTGCCGGCTCCAACATGGCCCTTCCTACCCTTACTGTCATCATGCTGAAGATTAGTGATTTCATGGCGGCTCATTGGCTTTTTGTAGTCATGGCCATTTTCGGCGGCTTTTCCTTCTTTAAATGGTACACCGGAACTGAGGCTGGAAGGGCTTGGTGGGATGCTCTTTCACTGAAACTACCTGCTTATGGAAAGCTCAAGCGAATGGTTGCCGTTTCTCGATTCTCTCGAACTCTGAGCACGATGTTGGGCAGTGGCGTACAGCTTCTGGATGCTATCGATGTCGTAAAAGAGGTAGTCGACAATACAGTCATTAAAAAAGCTCTGGAGCAATCTCGAGCCAGCATCAGTGAGGGTCACTCGATTGCTGGTCCTCTGAGAGCAAGTGGAGAGTTTCCTCCCATGCTCACTCACATGATTGCAGTGGGTGAAAAGACTGGGGAATTAGAGGAAATGCTCAATGTCGTTTCCGATGCCTACGACAGCCAAGTGGATAATGCCATCAAAGCCATGACAAGACTTTTAGAGCCTCTTATGATTGCTCTCATGGGGGGAATTATCGGCCTCGTTGCCCTCTCCATTTTCATGCCTCTTCTCGAGCTCAATAACCTCGCGGGGGGTCCTGGCTAAACAAGAAACTAATCTAAGGAGAACTATGAAGAACCAACGAAGAAAAGACAGAAAAAGAGAAAAAGGATTTACCCTCGTAGAAATCATGATCGTGCTGGCTCTCGTGGTAATGCTGGGTAGCTATGCCGGTGTGAAGCTGATTGGAATGTTCAACAAAGGAAAACAAGACATTGCAAGAACGCAAATTGCCGGTTTTGGACAAGCCCTGCAGGCTTACTATCTTTCACACAGCTACTATCCCACTACGGCTCAAGGGCTCCAGTCGCTGATTGCGAAACCGTCTGTTGGAAAAGTTCCTGAGAACTATCCTGAAGGGGGCTACTTAGGAAAGAAAGAACTACCAAAAGATCCTTGGGGAAATGATTATCGTTATGTTTGCGAAGATGGCCAAAATTTTACAATCACATCCGCTGGACCAGACGGACAAGAAGGCAGTTCTGACGACATCAAGTCAGAATAAGCGTTCTCGTGGTTTTACGCTGATTGAAATTCTCCTCGTGCTGGGAATCATTGCGATGATCACTTCCATCGGAATCCCAGCCGTGGGGAGACTTACTTATCAGAGAGTTGCGGGTACCACTCGCCGTTTCGTGGGCACGCTGAGGTCGGTGAGAAACGATGCTATCTTATTAAACCGCATTTACCGGCTAGCTATCGATTTTGAAAATCAAACGTGGTGGGTTGAGAAACAAGCGAAACTAGAGCTTTTAGGTTCTGAGAGCCAGGGGCAAGCTGCAGTCGATCCCAAGAAGCCTGCACCTCCCCCATCCGGATTTAGCATTGCAGATAAATATGGAAAAAAACCACGAGAGCTTCCGGGCGGAGTCGTTTTCGATGGAGTGCTTACGGAACGAGATGGACTTCTTCGATCGGGTCTAGCTTATATCCATTTTTTTCCGAGTGGATACGCGGAACAATCGATTGTGTATTTAAACAAGCAGGGAGTAGAGACTGGCGGGTATTCACTATACATACGACCTGCGAATGGAAAAATAGAAGTTTTTAACCGCAGGGTACAGAACTTTGAAGATACTCAGGTCCAATAACTCAGGTTTTACGTTCATTGAGGTCATGATCGCGACGGTGATCTTTGTTATGGCTGCTCTCGCTGCGATGGACCTCGCTCGCGGATCCGTGCGGGCGGTAAAGGATGCACAAGATGTCACCATGGCGACTTGGCTCTTGCAGAAAGTGATTGTGGAGTTGGAAACACGGCTTGAGAGTGAGGGCATTGAAAAGGCGTGCGAGAAAAAGAAGGAGGGAACCTTTGAACCCCCTCATGAAAAGTTTTCGTATGTGACTTATTGTTCGGAAATCGACTTTAGGCTTTCCGAAGAAGCGAGCAAGATTCTTGGGGAGGGGGCGGAGGAACAATCGGATAATGCCCAAACTATCAATCTTTACAAAAAGCAGCTTTTGGAAGCAATGAGCAAGTATATTTCAACTGCTTCGAGAGAAATTCATGCGGAAGTAAGCTGGATGCAGGGAAAAACTCCGCGAGTAATCGATGTTACAACCCATTTTGTGAATTACGGTTTGCCAATACCTAATCTACAATGAAACTGAGAATGAACATTTCACAGTCGGGATTCACCCTTTTAGAGGTGCTTTTGGCCCTGGCCATTTTCAGCATGATTGCCCTGACCACTTCTAATCAAATTAATGTCATTCGAAACACTAAGGATGCAGCTCTTAGCCAGATTGAGCAGTTCGATGCCATACGGTCGGCCATTGCAATTATTCGTGATGACTTGGGCCAGACTTTCCACAAGCGCTACCGGGATCTGGGCGCAGATCTTCAGCGACGAGTACAACGAAGCGAACCTGCTCCACACACCCTCTTTGATGGTCGGAGCAATCAGATTATTTTCACGAGCCTGAGCCATAGAAATTTTTATGCAACCAGAAGAGATGGCCAACAAGCGGAGATTTCTTATTTTCTGCAACCCTCCAGCAGAAACGGCCTCGCTTCTTTGATGAAAAGAGAAAGCCCACTTATTGATGGAGATTTGTTTGAGGGAGGTTCCTTATACAATCTTTTAGAGGGGGTCTCCCAGCTGGAGTTTAAATATTGGGACGAAAAGCTCTTAAGGTGGATAGAGGACTGGAATTCTGATGCAGGCACCACACGAGATAGCTTTCCCCCCGCAGTAAAAATGCGAGTAGCTACAGTCGACCCGAAATCGAATAAGGAAGTCGCAATTGAGACAACCTTTAAAATCGGATTTCCAAACAATACTGACTACGTGGTGACCCTGCCGTGAAGCATTTAAGGACATTTAAAGGAGGGTCACAACCCAGGGGCGCGGCGCTTTTAACGGTTTTGGTTGCCCTTCTCCTCATCAGCCTAATGACACTTGAGTTGCAGTACACTTCTCTTATCGAGCGCAAGCTTGCTTACAACGACCTCAATAAAATACAAACCTATTATCTAGCTAAATCCGGAGTTCGAATTGGCCTCCTCCGCCTCGGAGCCTATGGACAGGCAAATAAGAATAAGAAATACTTTTCCGATCCCATGATCAGGCCGTTGCTTGATTTGATCTGGAACGTGCCTTTCCCGGCGTATCCCCCCGAACGAGCCTCACTTGAGAAACTGTCGATTCAGGAAAAGTCTGAGCAGATTGAGGCACTCAAAGATACGCGGATTTCCGAAGGCCAGTTTTCCTACTCGATCTCATCTGAGACTTCGAAGCTGAATCTCAATCTTTTGGCTACTGCTGGGACGAGTGGTTTTCAAAGTTTACCTACCCAAAAAGGACCGGAGGCAATTGGCGGCTTTATTGCCTACACCCTTTATCAAAAGATCGTACAGCTATTTAAGGAGTCTGATAGTCCCGTAGATGAGTTTGGAAACGTAAGGCCGGAAGAAATAGTTGAGAATATTATCGAGTGGATCTCCCCTCCGGGGCAGTCACGTAGTCGAGATAATAGCGGATGGTACGAGCGTCAAACGCCGCCTTACAAGGCGAAACACGGGCGATTCTTTACCTTAGATGAAGTTAAACTTGTGAAAGATATGAGCCCTGCGCTTTTTCTTAAACTTAAGCCTTACATCACGGTTTTTTCTGAAGAGGGGAAAAACAATTTAAATGAGGCAACTCAACGAGGAACATTAAAACTCTACTTTCCACAGCTCTCAGAGTATTCGCTTAAGATTCTTAACGACCAATATGCGAGAAATATAGCTGCTGGGCAGACTGGCTGGGGATCGGTGGACAACTTTTTTAAATTTCTTGAAGACGTAGATCGTGTAAGTGCGAATCTCTATGATCGGAATCTTCGCGGAGAGTTTTTTACTGTAGAAAGCTCCCACTATCTTATTAAGTCTAGGGGCACCATCAAAAAGAGTGGCAGTGCTATCGAGAGCAATCTAACGATTGCTGTTTCATTTGATCCCCCCCGCTTTAGAAGTCCATTAGCACAATATACTGATAAGACTCAGTGTGAGAACTTGCCCGCTACCGGCAGAGGAGTATGGCTGACAGGTAAGTGTGTGTATCCTCCCTTCGACTCGCAAGAGTGCCAGGGCGAGGGGATGACCCTTTGTACTAATGATAAGAATTCAGGCAAAGCTGGTTGCATAGTCGCTTTACGAGATGACGGGGTTGGCCCCTGTTTTACCTTTCCAGAGCGCGCACAAAATGCAGAGCCACTTTGGGGCGGTCTAAAAATTTACAGTTGGCTGGAGTCATAACTAAATGAGGAACCTATGCGCATTCTAGGACTAGATTTCGGTACGTGGAGTATCAAAGCAGTAGAGATGGAATCGAGATGGCGTCGCATTGAGATTCTCGATTTTCACGAGGTAAAGATGCCGCTCCAGCTGCAGGAGCCAATGCCGATGTATCAAGCAGCTCTCCAACAGCTTCTGGCTTCGCTGCCAAGCCACCCAGACAAGATCGTCACTTCACTTTCTTCGGACAAAACTGGGCTTCGCTTTCTTCGCATTCCCATTACTAGCAAGAAGAAAGTAGAACAGATGTACCAGTTCGAACTGGAAGACGGCATTCCCTTCAAGCTCGAAGACTCCATCGTAGAGCACCGAATTTCCCCCGATGGGAAAGGCAGTCTCGTTTTTGCAGCAGTTGCGCCCAAACGATTCGTGAAAAGCCAGCTCGAATGGTACCAAAGCGTAGGCGCCGACCCCGATTGGCTCTGCTTCGACGGGATGGGAGCCATCAATCTTTTTCTGGCAAATCCGCCAGACAAAAACGCTACAGGTACCACCGGTGCAAATATTTTGTGTGATATTGGGCACACGAAGACCACTCTCGCCGTTCTTGAGGGCGGCAATCTTACGCTCTTTAGAACGTTCGGCTGGGGTTCATTTAAAATTACCGAGCTTCTCGCTGAAACCTGGGCTCAGGCTCTAGAGGACGCTGAAGAAACCAAGCACAAGAAAGTAGACCTTCTCGCCGACGACTTTGGGGGCATCGGAAGCGAAACCACTGAAGGAATCACACAAATTCTTCGCCAGCTCGTCACAGATATCAGCCACACCGTAGCGGCTTATCGATCAGCGAACAAAAAAGACATTGCCACTCTCTACATTACAGGTGGCGGCTCCGAGCTTCGAGGACTTGACAGCTTTCTAACCCAAGCAACGGGTCTCAACACAGTTCGATTTTCACCCTTTGCTCAAAATCCGGTTAAAGAGGAGCTAAAACAAAGAAATGCCTATCGCTTCACAGAAAGCTGGGGTCGGGCACAGGTGTTTGCAAGAAAATCCCCTTTTCTTTTTAACTTCAGAAAGAAGGAATTGGCTAAACATACCTCTCTCGACGATGTGGGCAATGTTTTCAAAAATCCCCACCTGGTCAAATTGCTCCAATTCTCAGCAGTTTTTGCTGTGATCCTCTTTGTTCACGTGACGTTTTCTTCGATTCTGGCCTCTCAACAACAAAAAGTAGCTGCAGACGGGCTTTCGAAAGTATTTCAGGACACCTTTCGTTCAGTTCCACAAAAGGTTCGCGAGGGCCTCATTAACAAACCCGAGGACTTAAGAAAGTTTGTCGACCAAAAGGTTAGGGAGTTGGACCAGAAAATTCAATTAGCTTCAAAGAGCCATGTCGCGATGGGAACTCTCTTTAAGAAAGTATCTGCTGCCTTTCCTCCAACGGTTAAAGTTGATGTCAGAGTTCTTGAAATTGACGATAAGCGCCTCCTCATGAAAGGCACACTCTATCAAGGTGATCTCAATCAAGTGATAGAAGCGCTGAAGGCGTCACAGCTTTTCGCTGATCTCACACAGAAAGATGAAGCTGGAAAGTTTGAAATCAGTGGAAGAGTGGTGGGGAGATAATATGGAACAAACAGGAAAATTTAGGTCTTGGATTAAAGAACAAGCTCCCATGCTCACCGTACTTTACGAGAACAAGTACGTTGGTATGGCCTACGACCGTTTTGCAAGCCTTCCCCCGACTCAGCAAAGACGACTCATCTTC
>RFNV01000306.1 GCA_009927005.1 Pseudomonadota bacterium | reverse complement strand
CTTGTACTCTTCTCATATTCTTTCTGAGGTCGAAAAATGTTGTTCGCGGGCAATTATCTTGAAAGATGGAAAGCTGGTACTAGATTCTTCACTCGAAGCAATTCAAAGGGAATTTGGCGGAATTGAAAAGGCTTTTGAAAAGAAAGTGGGAGGACCATGAGGTTTTGGATTCTTCTCAAAGAAAGTCTTCGGTATATCGTGAGATCGCGGCTTCTCTTCTTGCTTTTGATTTTTTCATTTCTGCTTCATTACGTTGGGCTATCTTTCGTTAGGCAGGCTACTTTTTCAATCCAAGGAATTGTATCTACTGTGGGTCCTCGTGAAGGGATGTTTGTTTCGATTTATCTGTCTCTCTTTATGGGGCTCTTTCTCTCCGCTATCTACGGGGTTTGGATGGTTCCTTACTTTCATCAAGGTGAGCGAAGTGCCCTTACTTTTGTTCTGCCGGTTTCAAAGTGGCTTTACCCGTTTGTCTATGCTTTGAGTTTCTTGATTCTCATTCTTCTCGAGTATGGAATACTCATAGGATCATTTACGTGGGTATTTGGTGAAGAAGCAGTTTTATCACCGCGCTTTTCATGGGGAGCCTTGGGAACTTGCCTACTAATTGAAACCTTGGCTTTTGAATTTCTTCTCTTCTTTTTTGGCATTCTCTCCATGAGCGTAGGTCAGATGATGACCCTTTTTATAGCTGCGGGCAGTTTTATTATTCTCCAGGTGGCTGGCACTCTTTTTCGATTTGGTTTCGAAGGCTACTCTGAGATTTACCAACTGCTTCCCCCGTTGGGCGAACTCATTTTCAACATCAAGCAAACCTTTAGCCAGGGGATATTTCCCGCTGGCCATCTGCTTCTCTGGTTTGTCTGGTTGGTTCTTTCAGTTCTCATATTCCGCTTCTCCCTCCGCCGTCCCCGCTAACACCAAAAGGTACGGCTTTACTTTTGGTAGGAACAGAACACCAATTGAAAGCAGCGTCTAGCTCCTCTCGGAAGTAACTGGGAACCCGTCGGGTGTTCCGATTTTTAGGGATTTCAAATTTCCGGTGTCTTAATGCTGCTTTCAGATAGTCATTTAGACCGTGAGGATAGGGCGTGTTGAGCCATTTTAAAACAGACTGAAAGTCTCCCCACTTAAGCCAATCACCAGCCCACTTCCAGTGACAAAGAGAAAACGGCACCTTTTCTGGGGCAGTGTGAGCGGTTAGGGTCGAAAACGGATAGTCTTCAACTCGCTCGCATATTTGGGCATTAACTGGGTTACGATAAATGTATTTGAGGCAATGGAGATAGTAGCTTGTATTGGTAATCAGTGACCACTTATAGGGTCCTCCAAATACATGATTGATCCGACTGGCTTCCCTGTTTACTTCGCGACATACCTCTCTAAGAAGATAGCGCATGGGCTCATCCAAATTTCCATCGATTGAGGATGCCAGGAGATGAAAATGATTCGACATAAGTACGAGTCCGTGCACTCGAAGTCGAGAGCTCACTGGCTCTCTTGCGAGTACCTCAATAAGTATTTCCCAAAAATTGGAAACTGGGATGTAAAACCATTCTCGGTTATTGGAACGGCAAACGATGTGATAGGGGTGTTGGGTGGTACGAATGAGTCTCGCTCTAGGCATCATCATGGTGCCTAGCACGGTGGATGCCTAATCGTATCAGATGCTTCCCACCAAAAGTAAAGCCGTACCTTCTGGTTTTCTGGTTATTTAACTGCGGTGGGGAGTGCTTTGGTGAGATTCAGGATTTCGGCGATGGAGGCGTTCCAATTCATGGCGTACTCGCCAGCGGTTCCCGTTCGATACGCTCCCAGAAAATCCAGGAAAGTTTTGTATTCTGGATTGGATAAAATTTTCTGGGAAAAGATTAAACGAAGGGTCAGATTAATTTGAGTCTGGTCTGGGGTCAGTCCAAGCTTAGCATCGCCAGTGATGCTTCCGCTGAGATCTGTTTTAGGATTGCCCAGTTTAAAACTCGAAATCGTCATCGCTCCATCATTAAATTTTAATTTGATGTCGAGATCTCCCGCCTCAAGCTCTGGGATCTGAAAGGGGGGGCCGAGCATTGGGTTGTTGACCAAGATCGCAGGCGTCTTGATGCTCTTCCCTGTCATCTCTATCGTTCCCTTTGTGTCCGAAAAAAGAGCGTCGTTGTATTTTAAGGAAATATCCGAATTGAGAATCCCCTCCACTCGTTGGTGAAGGCCAGGAAGTTTAATCTGAGCTAAATTAAAAGCGTTGGATTCCATCGCAGCTGAAACTACAGTGCCCCTTTGTCCAAACTGCAGGAAAAGATCGCCTCCCCCTTTTAGCTCGCTGAAAGATAAAGAGGCGGATGGGATAAATGAAGAACCCAAGCGCGCTCGAACATTTAAAGTTTTACTCGCGAGCTCAATATCATCACCCCCAGCAGGGAGTGTAACATTCACGTTGTTAATCTGAATTCCTGGCCACCCCAAAAGCAGAGGGTGGATCTCCTCAGCAACTATCAGGATTCCGGTGCTTTGATAAATTTGTTGGAAAATCATTCCCTTTAGATTCTGCAGTGGAAAAAAGACAATCAAACCAAAAATAAAAACCGCAACACAAAGAAATAGGGTGCTTTTTTTAGGTTTCGACATAGCTTATGGCTCCTCAGGCGGAAACAAGTAGGCCATCACTTGAAACTCAACGTTCATGTAGCCTCGCATTTGTTCATCAGCTTTGAT
>RFNV01000358.1 GCA_009927005.1 Pseudomonadota bacterium | reverse complement strand
CTTTAATATCATGTAGTTACCAAAAGGTACGGCTTTACTTTTGGTGGGGTGTTTTAGCCCACCAAAAGTAAAGCCGTACCTTTTTTAATGTTTATGACCCAGTTCACAATGGTCTGGATGATGGCCTTCGCGGTGAAACCCTTCCGGCTCAAGCTGAATCGTACTGTGGGTAATTGAAAATTCATGCTCGAGAATCTCATTGAGCTTTTCCAACATCGAAGCGTGAACCACCTTTTCGTCGATAGCAACATGGCAGCTTAAAGCATGCACGCCACTAGAAACCGCCCAGACGTGCAAATCAAATACCCCTTTAACCCCAGGAACTTTTTCAAAGGCCGATTTTATTTTTGAAGTTTCAATTCGGTGAGGCACTCCATCCAAAAGAACATGCACAGCTTCGCTCACGAGTCTCCAAGCTCCGACCAAAATTAAAAGTGAAATCAAAACAGAACTAGCGGCATCCGCCCAAAGCCACCCCAGTTTCCACACGCACACGCCTGCCAAAATGGCCGAAACGGACCCGAGAAGATCCGAAAGCAAATGCAGCCAAACTCCCTTCAAATTGAGATTTTCGTGAGAGTGGCTGTGCAAAAGTTTTACCCCAATCAGATTAACGATCAAACCGCCTAGAGCAACTCCTGACATCAACTCACCTTGAATTTGTCTCGGATCTGCAAATCGATTCCAAGCCTCAACAAGGATCCAGAGAGAAGCTCCAATCAAAAAAATTCCATTCACAAAAGCTGCAAGAATTTCAGCTCGGTAATACCCAAATGTCTTTTTATCGTTGGGGGGTTTAGAAGAAACCCAAGCAGCAAAGAGCCCCAGTCCAATCCCAGCAGAATCAATCGCCATATGTCCGGCATCCGCCAAAAGGGCGAGTGAATTACTCCATAGGCCTCCAACAATTTCCGCAATCATGTAAATCACTGAGAGCGAAAAAACCCACCACAGCCTTTGGAATGAGGAAACCGAATGGTTATGTTCGTGATCGTGTTTCATATGCGTGGAAGTTTAAAATAACTAATTTCTCCTGGCTCACCAGTCATCAATTTTTGAATCGAAAGTTCCAGTTCCAAGACATGATCTCGAAGACGGTCGAGATCAACTTCTTTGCCTTCCTCGCGCCCCTTCTCCAAATACCCTAACGCACTGGCACAGAGCTTTCTTGCACCGTTCCAGTTGCCATTTCGTCCGTGATGAAGCGCCACAGCAACTTGTATTAAACATTGAAGAAAGGCATGCCTAGCTCCATGGGCTTCATTCCACAAGTCTTCCCATACTTCATGGGCTTCAAAGTACTCTTCGTTATCAAAATGCTCACAAGCTCTATAAAATCGGTCATCTACCATGTTCTGCAACTGTAACGAACGCAGTTTCATTCGTCATGTCACAAAAACACTCCCCAAGGCTTTGCCAAATTGTCATTCCTCGACTCTCCGCTCAGAGCTGTTTTGACTTTTCGCCGATCACACATCGGTTTCCCTTCAAGATCAGGCTTTTTCTGAGCGTAAAAACCTGAGTCTCAAACTGGCCCACGAGTTGCACAGTCAGGGGGTGGATTTCCCTGTTTAAAAACGCACTGAGTTATTTCGAAGGTCAGGAATGAAGAAGTTTTTTAAAAATATTTTTGCCCGACGACAACCGAAAACGGTCACCGTCACGCGTAAACGACAGCGTGGCGAGTGGGCATCAAAATTAAAAAATGTAAAATTCGATCCGGAAAAAATTCGGCTGGAAAGCATTTCCGAACATCAAAAAAAGTTTAGCCTGGGCCTACTGGTTCTGTCGGTATTTCTCGCAAGTGCCCTCGCTTCTCGAATTGCTTCTCTCCTCATCAAACCCACTTATACGCCTATTCCTCCCAAGCCGATTTTGGCCCAACGGGAACCTGTTCCCACAGAAGATTTAAGTGTGATCGAGCAACGAAATATTTTTGATAATGAAAACATGATCCCCGAACCCTTTGATCAGGGAATGCTGGATTGTTGGAGTCAGGCGCGGCCAACTACCCAACGATTTAGTTTGCTTGGAACGATTGTAATGAACGACGAAAGCCTTTCTGTCGCTTTAGTTGAAAATCAAGGTACCAACCAAAAACAGGCCGTTAAAAAAGACGAGCTGTTTTTCGAAAATAAATTTCAGGTCATGAAAGTCGACCGAAAACGCCTGTGCTTTCAAGTGAAGTCCACTCAGGAGTTTGAATACATCCAAATTCCGGAAGAGGGCGGAATGATCGCCGGAGGCCTCACCACAGGTGGCGCCTCAGTTCGAGATGGAATTACAACCACTGGCGAAAACCGTTTTCAAATTAACCAGAGTTACTTGGATGCTCAGTTAGGTGATCTCTCAAATGTTTTACAAACAGCCAAGGCCGTCCCCGCAATCGAGGGCGGAAAGATGAAAGGGTTCCTCATTCAATCGATTGAAGAGGATTCCGTCTTCTCCTCACTTGGTTTAGGAGCTGGCGACGTCCTGAAAGAAGTGAACGGGATTGTCTTAGATAACGCAGGAAAAGGATTGGAAGCTTTTACCGCACTTAAAGGCTCTAAAAAAATCGAGCTTACGGTTACTCGGGGCGGACAAGACCAAGTGATTTCTTACGAGGTTAAATAAGGTGGGAACTATGAAAACAAAAAAACTCCTAACCATGATTCTCATTCTTCAAATGAGCTTAGGAATAAATCCTGTCAGCTTTAGTGAAGAACCTCCCGCCAATGAAAATCCATTTGGTGGTTTTGAAACTCCACCACCTGTCGATCCTGATTTTCAAGAAGATGATGGGTTTCTAAATCCCCCTGGAAACAATATGGAAGGGTTCAATCCGCCCCCAGTGCCGGAGGGGGCCCAGCCACCCGCATTAGGTCAACCCACGCCTCAACCCCCGCGCCCATCGCGCCCTATGCCGCCAATGCCATCGGCCCCCAATGCACGACCGAGTATTCCAGCACCGCGGCCTCCCGTGGTGGCTCAGCCCACTCCGCCAGCACAGGCTCCGACAAAGTCCGGTCCGACTGGAAAAAAAGAAAAGACCCCTCCCGCAGCTCTGAAGCTTGCGGACTACTTGGAGCTAGACTCCTCCGTAAAGGGTCTGGAAGTAAAAAACTTTGATTTGCCGGATAAAGATCTAAAGGACGTCGTAACCCTCATTAGCAAATGGACTGGAAAGAATTTTATTCTGGACTCAAAAGTCAGAGGAAAAATTACCATCATGGGTCCCAGCCAAGTTAGCCTTCAGGAAGCTTACCAAGCCTTCCTTTCTGCTCTTGATGCGAATGGTTTAACCACGGTTCAAGCTGGAAAGTTTATTCGCATTATCGAATCCGCAGAAGCCAGAAGAGCACCGGTGCAGACCTTCTCTGGTGAATATGCCCCCGTGGATGATCAATACATCACTCGCATTTTCCAATTGAAATACATCAATGCAGACGAAGTTCAAAGAGAGTTCCGTGATCTTGTAACACGACAAGGTAAGCTCTTTGCTTATGAGCCCACAAACTCCATCATTATTACGGATACTGGCTCCAATATTCAGAGGATCCGAGGCATCCTCGATTCACTCGACGTAAAGACCTACGAAACCACACTCCATGTTCTTCCCATCAAAAACAATTCGGCCAAAGCAGTTGCGGATATGCTGGGTGAAATTTATGGGGATGAAAAAGCCAAACCCGGTCAACCCAGGACATTTCGAAAGACGACCATGGAAAGAACTCGGGGAGGCGGAGTCATTAGCAAAGTTATTCCAGATGAAACCACAAACAGCTTGCTCGTACTTGCTAATAAAGCTGGGTTCGAAAGTTTAAAATCACTGGTCTCTCGCTTAGATGTCAAAGCGTCTTCGGGAAAAATAAGAGTCTATTACTGTGAACATGCCAAAGCTGAAGATCTCGCAAACACTCTAGCCTCCTTAGCTGGGGGGGGATCAGCTGGGCGTGGTACAAGCGGCA
>RFNV01000004.1 GCA_009927005.1 Pseudomonadota bacterium | reverse complement strand
CGCGATGAGTGATTATAATTCATTTAAGAGTGCAATGGTACCAAATTTTGCTGGAAATAATTTAACTATGTACGTCGCCATGCTGAAACTAGCTGGCAATTGCGACTCTACTGGCTTGACTCCTCAAGCAACAGTCGAATCAAATAGTGATTTTTGCTTAGCTAGCTTATTTACTGCTGGACCCAATGGAAGTTCGAATTCAAATATTCTCAATTTATTAAATGGCTTAAATTTAAACACAGGAGGAAAACACAACCAACTTATCTTTGCATTGAGTTATATAATGGCTGACGAACTAACTAACTACGCTTACAACTTAATAGCCACCCACAATTTATTACAATATTGGGGCCCTGGAAAAACGTTGGCGGGTATAACTAGTGAACTAACCAAAAAATTAAATGAACTTAGAAATAATTCGTCCGCTAAAAATAATTTGGCGGAACGCCTTGTATCAAGTTTGCATGATAAAATAAATGCCGATACATTATCTCCAAGACAATATACCACAACTTCACAAGCTACCGGAAATGAATATGCTAAGAAATTAATGAATGCTGTATTTTTCAATTGGGAAAGATTACATCCTGACGCAAGAGATTTCTATCGCTTGCACTTGAATTTGTTCCGCAGAGCGGCAGGAGGAAGTGGAGCTTGGGTAAACGTCATGGAAAATGGAAATGAACCACTCAACTTAAATCCAAACGAAGATTATCGCCTCAATTTAATGAAAAGTATGCCCGGAAGTACCGAAACAATGTTTTGCAATACATTACCATATTTACCCAAAGGCACAGGTTTGTGGTATACCGATTCTGCTGGCTTACTTAAAACTGTTCAAGCCAACGAAGTCTCGGCTGATTCCCTCAGAAAAATATACAATTGTGTGTACAATGGAAGTCAATGTGTCATTGGTTCCACAGTATTGTCCTTACCAAATACTTTCTCGAGTGTGGCCAGAAATGTTTCTGACTTTCAACTTGATGACGTGAAAATTCTCAGAAACTACGTAGCGAGAAATAACGAAGATCCCACCGTCAGAAAACCATCGAAAAATATAGTATTCGAAGATTTATTCGAAGATATGGCTACTAGAGTAGTATACAACAGAGATGAAAATGGTTTATATAGAATGGTTGATGGAAGAAGAGTAGACTATAACGCTGATAACATTCCCCATGCTTATTGCTTGGGAACACGTCTTTCTGGCGACAGCAAAACATGCTCAGTAGTAAAAGATTGCATCTTAACCGGAAACTCTGATGATTTATCCAAATGCATTGACAACTTACGCGATCAAAATTTATTCACGGTAGCACATGATGAATTACAAAATGTTCACCCAAGCGTTGCCCTTCAAATTTTGAAAACATTTGGTGTCAACATTAGAGAGAAAAATGGCGTCAAAACTCCAGACTCTTATGAATCTTGGACTGAAAATGTTGTATCTCGTATGAAACCAGCCGTAAAGGAAGCAATCTTGGGAAATCATGGATTATGCTCATACATTAAAGGTGTTATCAATTTTGTCAAATCAAATCCAGTAATTTTAAATAATAATATGAAATCAAATGATAGAGCAACTGAATTAACTCAAGAGAATGCTTATGCTGCTTCTTTAAATAAAAATATATTTGTTAATCCATACCCTAAAAATGGTAATGGAGAAGCTGATATTGTTGGTGTCGCATTGAGAGCAACATCTTCTTACCCTCCGTTCGGAATAACTATTCCAGGAAATTTAACTACTCCATTTTCAAATGCAGTTCTTGGACAAGGACAATTATTCCTTCCAGGAAGAATGGGTATGATGGTAGGCGGATTCAAGGGAACTGCTTCGGCACTCGAATCTATCATTATAGACAACATTCACAAACTTGATCAAGCAGGATTAACAATCAATCCTGATGATCAACAAGCAATTGCTGATGGTTTATCCAAATTAGCTGGAATTGAAGCTAAATTAATTAGCTTGGCTCAAATGTTGAAAGTATTACACGATCTCCAATTATTTTTCAAAGCTACTGGTTGTGTAGGATCAGGAAGCACTCAAATTAATTCACTCAAAGAAATCATGAGTCGTGAAGATACAATTAAGTATTTAACAGGTA
>RFNV01000005.1 GCA_009927005.1 Pseudomonadota bacterium | reverse complement strand
AATATAGCTAATCCGCTATAAAATGGTTTTGTAACATTTCTATTGCATTATTTATTTTTTGCAACACGCTTAAAGTTTTGTCGAGGCATCTGCGGATTTTGTGCTTTAGGTTTGCCCAGTAATGTTCTATTGGGTTAAAGTCAGGTGAATATGGGGGCAGGAATAAAAGTTTTGCTCCAGTATTTTCAATGATTTCTTTGATTTCATCGCCTTTGTGCCATACGGCATTGTCCATAATCACGACACTCGCACTGCTTAACGTCGGAGCGAGATGGTTTTTGACCCAAAACATAAAGCGTTCTCTGTTAACGGTTACATTTTCTAATAATTGCTCTGCAATCAAGCCTTTTTTGCTAGACCAAGCACCAATCATATTAACTCGCTCCCCGCGTCTTCCCTTAACTTCGCCACAAACTCGCTTGCCCATCTCACTTCGTCCGTAATTCGCACTGAGTTTACTCGATATTCCTGTTTCATCTGTAAAGATTAATTCTTTGCCCTCTGCCTCTAATTCTTCTATCGTTTTTTGGTATTCTACCCTTAATTTTTCGTCACGCTCGCTGTAGTAAGGCGTTTTTTTTTATAGCTAATTCCCAATCTTTTTAGGGCATCATGTGTACCGCTCCGTGATAATCCAACTGCTTCGCCAATCTCGATTAATCCTGCAAATGGATGTGCCTCTACATAAGCTCTTAATTCTTTATCGCTGACCTTACGCCCCTTACGCACACGTTCTTTTACCTCGTATAATTTCCCCTCCCTATCTAACTTTAACCATCTGGTCAATGTCGTAGGATTGATTTGTAAATTAACCACAACCTCTTCTTGCGTCTTCTTCTCTATATCTAATAATCTCACCGCTAACCTTTTAAAATCAACAGAATATGCCATAACGAATCATCCATACATAATTTTTATCCAAAAAATTACAGCCTTTCTTAAATTTTTGTCAATCTGCTTTATTTAACGGATTAGCTATAGTCCGTTTTTTTTACATACATAATGTATCAAAGAAACTGCCGCACCAAATACTGCCGCAACTTCGTATAAATAAGCATCTTGATGTTCTTTGACATACTCACAAATCGCTTTATGATCATGCTTGGGTGTCCGCCTTACGTCTGGACGAACGGGACATATATCCCCTGATGCCTCTAACTTCTTCCAATCTTGTAATGCAAAAACAGAAATATCCAAAAGCTCACTCACCTGCCGAAAGGACATACCTTTTGATAAACATGACAAAGCTCTTTCTCTTAATTCTTTTGGATAACCTTTACGCATCTTCTGATTCCTACCTGTACAGTCCCAAAATTTGATGGTATAAGTTATCAATATCGTTATATATTTAAAGGGAAGATATTATGGGACATATTTTACATGGTTGCGCCCGCACGACAGCGGCGGTGCGTAGGGACATACAAGAGAGTAAAGAGAGCATAGCCAAGATTGCGGAGCGATTTAACATTAACCCCAAGACGGTTGTGAAATGGCGTTCTCGTAAAAATGAGGGTGTTTGTGATCATAAGACGGGTCCCAAAAAACATTTAACACGCAATTAACGGCGATTGATGAAGCGATTATTATCGAGTTTCGTAAGAAAACGCTGTTACCGCTTGATGATTGTTTGGACAGTCTAAAGGATACGATACCGTATTTAACGCGGTCAGCATTGCATCGCTGTTTGGTGCGTCATGGTTTATCAAGATTGCCGAAACAAGAGGAGATGACCAAAGAAAAAAAGAAGTTCAAAGATTATCCTATTGGGTACGTTCATGTTGATATTACAGCGATAACCCTTTCCAAAACAGAAAAATATTACCTGTTTGTGGGGATTTGCAGGGTATCAAAATATGCTTACGCACAGCTTTATGACCGTCAAACAAACGAGAATTCTGTTAATTTTTTGACAAATCTTGTAGAGGCTATGCCGTTTAAAATCCATACGATTTTGACGGATAATGGATCTCAATTTACGAATATTGCAAAATTTATGAAATCTAAAAAAGTTCTTCATAAGCATTGCTTTTCCAAAAAATGTCAGGAACTGGGGATTCGGCATCGCACGACACAACCCTATACACCACAAACAAATGGTCAAGTTGAACGCTTTAATCGTACGCTCAAAGACGCCACAACCAAAACTTATTATTACGCAAATAAAGAACAGCTTGAAAAACACATAAATGACTTTATTATTGCTTATAATTGTGCTAAGAAATTATCAGCGATAAACAGAATGACCCCCATGGAGTTCTGTATCAAAAACTTCACCGAAAACCCCAAGCTGTTTCGTAAAAATCCACACCACCAAATCGTGGGACTAAACA
>RFNV01000302.1 GCA_009927005.1 Pseudomonadota bacterium | reverse complement strand
GGGACGGAATCGAACCGCCGACACGAGGATTTTCAATCCTCTGCTCTACCGACTGAGCTACCTGGGCAAGCCGAACACGTACAAAAAGAGCTAAGAAGGTATCTTCTCGGTCGGGGGTGGTCAAGAGAGCTTGTGGGGATTCTTTTTCGCCCACTCTAAGAGGGCCTGCACCGCTTGAGCCCGGTGGCTTACTTGGGCTTTTTCGGCAGAAGTCGCTTCTCCCAGGGATTTTCCTAGCTGGCTGGAATAAAAGATGGGGTCGTAACCAAATCCGCCGCTTCCCTGGGGGTTTTGGTCGATTCGTCCCTCACACACCCCTTCAAAGTAGAAGGGCTCTTGGTGGGGAATTAAGAAACAAAGGACACAGCGAAATCGGGCAGACCACTGTTCAGCTGGAAACGGGGCTAACTGGGCATAGAGCTTTTGAAATCGCTCGGTCCAGGATATTCCTGCTCCCCCAAAACGAGCGCTCCAAAGGCCCGGAGCTCCGTGGAGGACATCGATTTCAAGCCCTGAATCGTCTGAAAGCACAGGAACTTGGTAAATTTCCGCATAAGCTTTGGCTTTTTTAAAAGCATTCTCTCGGTAAGTCGTACCATTTTCATCGACTTCGGGAGCGCGATGATCGGAAGGCAAACATTTAAAGAGGGGCGCCAAAAGATTTTGGAATTCTTTTAGCTTTCCTAGATTTTGAGTCGCTATCAAAACAGAATTCACTTCATCAGAACCTGTTTTTGAATTTGAAAAAGCTCTTGGATTCCCTTTTCAGCTAAAGACAAGAGGCTGTGTAAACTTTCTCTGTCGAACGGTTCGCTTTCAGCAGTTCCTTGAACCTCTACAAATTTTCCCTCAGAGGTCATCACAACATTCATATCTACTTCAGCATCTTTATCTTCGGGATAGTCCAAATCAAGGACGGGAACTCCTTTTACAACTCCAACCGAAATCGCAGCCACTGATTTCCGGCCAACTTGGCTCAACGAAGGAATTTTCTGAGACATTTTTTGAAGAGCTAACATCACGGCAACATAGCTTCCCGTTATCGATGCCGTTCTCGTTCCGCCATCCGCATCAATCACATCACAATCCACCAATACAGAACGCTCCCCGAGCAAGGTCAGATCAACCGCCGCTCGCAACGAACGTCCAATCAGCCTTTGAATTTCCATGGTCCTGCCGCCAACTTTACTTCTCTCTCTCTGAATTCTCTGGCCTGAACTTGCTGGCAACATCGAATATTCGGCGCTTAACCAACCCTTTCCTTGACCTCTTAGCCAACCAGGAACGGACTCCTCAATCATGGCAGAGCAAACAACGCGCGTGCCCCCCATTTCAATCAAACAAGATCCCGGGGGATGTGACAAATAATGAGGAGTAATTTTGATTGGGCGGAGTTGATCGGCACTGCGGCCGCTATGTCGTAACATTATTTTTATCCTAACTTCTTAGTTCTAAGACCAAATTCAATGATGCCCGAGCTTATAGCACTGGCCAGGCGTTTTAGGTAGGCTTCTTTCGTGAGAAGACTGGATTCCTCGGGGTGGGTTACATACCCCACTTCCACTAAGATGGCAGGCATATTGGTTCCATGCAAAACTGTGAAGGGTCCCTGCCGCACACCCCGTCCGTTTGAGAGAACTTTGTTTGAGATGGAGGAAAACATTTCTTCCGCAAATTTGGCGCTTTCATTCGTGTGAAAAGTGGTTCGAACATCAGACAAAATGGAAAGTACATCGTCCTTACCCGAGGGGATTTGGCCTTCGCTCTCTTTCAATGCAAGCCGTTCTGTTTCCGGATCAGACGCCTCAGGACTTAAAAAATAAACTTCAAAGCCTCGAGCTTTTGAAACAGGAGAGGAATTGAGGTGAACGCTCACAAACATGTCCGCCCCCCACTCATTTGCCATTCGCGCTCGTTCTTTTAACGGAATAAAGAAATCCTCATCCCGCGTAAGGCGTAACTCGATGGGATATCCCTGAAGCTTTGAGATTCTCTCAACTTCTCTTTTCACTTTTTTAGCAATGTTCAAGCTCACATGTTTTTCTCGAATCCCGTGTCGTCCAGCTGCCCCATCATCTTTTCCACCATGTCCAGGATCAATCATTACTTTAAGTCGATAACTTGCAGTTTCCTTATCCGGATCCATTACTCGCTTTTGATTCTCGATCTTTTTTGAAGCTGGCTTCTCAAGCTCAACAATATTCACCGGGCTCATCAATAGATTTTGTTCGCGATCAAAGTGGTGCGGGAGGTCGTGAGCTGATTCTTCGAATGGCGAGGGAGGTTCTTTCGCAACGCACCAGTTTTGAGTGACGCTCAATGCAATCAAAAACACCAGGAATCGAATACAATTAAACTTCCACTTCCGGCATCTCGTCTTACTCATCTGGAACTCTTGATGAACACAAAACTTCGACACATTTACCTTCTTGGCTTCTTTTTTTCTTTGGGATTTGTTGCGACGATCAGTGAGGGAGTAACTAGTTCTAAAGATAGTAACACAGCTATCAGAGTTCTTCTAGACAAGGCGATCCCAAAAGGAAGACTTCAATCTCTTCTTTACTCTACCTATTATCGCTCACAGCCGGCCCGAGGTTGGATCCGCGCAGAGCGAAATCTTGAAATCTCGCACGGCCCATCGCAACACAGTCCGATTTTAGTAAACTCAACTCCGGTTCAAGATAGCTTTGTTTATGTTCGGGGTGGGAGAAACCCTTCAGACAAAATTAGCCTCCACGGAAGATTGTTTCGAGGTGCTTTAAAGTGGAGCCGCAATCAAGATCGCTCTTTTACGGTCGTGAACTACCTAAGTCTCGAAGATTATTTACTGGGCACTTTGGGAAGTGAGATGAGCCCCTCGTGGGAACTGGAAGCCCTTAAAGCCCAAGCGGTTGCTTCACGAACCTATGCGCTGTACATGATTCAACACCCAAAGCACTCAGAGTTTGACTTAGAAAAAACCACTCAAGATCAGGTCTATGGCGGAGTGGAATCAGAACATCCGCGAGTGTCTCAAGCAGTAAAGGAAACTGCTGGTGAAGTCCTTTTTTTTCAGGAGCATCCGATAAAAGCTTTTTTTCACTCGCGATGTGGTGGCAGCACTGAAACTCCAGCTTTTGTGTGGAACCACCAAAAAGGTTACCCTCAAAAGAAAGTTTCATGCCCTTACTGTCTTAAGAATCCATTTTCTTGGCAGACGTTTGTTCGAATCGATGAGCTACTGCGATGGACCGGCCTAGACTTTGGTCGAAACTTTAAAATTGAGCCAGGAAGTCGGGGGCAATCTGGGCGCTTAGCGAGCCTGCAACTTATTTCGGGGGAACAGAGAGCTACTATCGACACGGATGCGTTACGGAGCCATCTTGGCTACACCCGATTAAAGAGCGCTAACTTTGATTTCCAACACGATGGCGAACTGGTGGTCTTTCAAGGTGTTGGCAATGGTCATGGAGTGGGAATGTGCCAGTGGGGTGCGAGACACCTTGCTCAAAAGGGGAAGACGTATCGAGAAATCCTTTCGCATTATTATCCTGGAGCCACTCTTAGAGTTTCGCGCTAGCTTTTTCCGTCCTTTTTCTCTATGACACTCAAGTGCGAATCGAAGAATTTAATTATGAGCTGCCGGAAAGCCTCATCGCAAAGGAGCCCGTCAATCCAAGAGACCATTCAAGACTCTTGGTGGTCGACAGAAAATCTGGGCAAATTTCCCATCACCATTTCTTTGATTTGCCTCAGTTTCTTTCAGCGGGTGATTGCCTCGTGCGAAACACCTCGCGAGTTATTCCAGCGAGAATTCCCTGCCTTTCATTAGATGGAAAAAAATTTGAAGTTTTCTTATTGAAGAGGAAATCGGAAAAGCCAAACGTCTGGGATTGTTTGGTTAAGCCCGGCAAGAAGGTCCGCGAAGAAACGCCCCTCGTCCTAAAAGATCAGACAGCCATTAAGGTACGAAAAAGCCCCTCCCAAAACTTTGAAGTCTCTCTTCCAGAAAAATCAGATTTTTGGAGCTGGCTGGAAGCTGTGGGCGAGCCCCCACTGCCTCCCTATATTAAGAGACAAATCACTCCTGAGGATTACCAGCGGTACCAAACTGTATTTTCAAATGCGATGGGTTCCGTCGCAGCACCCACTGCCGGACTGCATTTTACCGAAAGACTTCTCGAAGAATTGAAGACCAACCAGGTTAAGTTTGCAGATGTTCTTCTGCATGTGGGCTATGGGACTTTTGCTCCGATGCGTGGGGTTTATCTCCAAGACCATGTCATGCACGAGGAGTTTTACAGCATTCCCCAAAATTCTTGGGACCTAATCAAAGAAGCACAGGCTGCTGGCAAGCGGGTCATCGCGGTGGGAACTACTTCTTTGCGGTCGCTCGAGTCCTCATCCCTCTTTGGGGCCGAAGGAAACACCAACTTGTTTATTACGCCCGGCTATGAGTTTAAAGAAATCAATGGGTTGATTACTAATTTCCATCTTCCTTTATCAACTCTTATGTGCTGGTTTCCGCGCTTTTGGGCCAAGAACTTTGTAAAAAAGTTATCAAGAAGCCATCCAAAATAAGTATCGGTTCTATAGTTATGGCGATGCCATGCTCATTCTCTAAACTCCACCTTGACGATCGGGGCGTCAAACCAGTACCCTTGAGCACTTTAATAGGCCAGCTGCCAACTCTGGTGAGTTGTTTCGCTGTAATCCTTAACTTGATTGGAGAGTGATTCCTTTGCCAAGCCTAAAGGTAAAAGACAACGAGCCTTTTGAAGGAGCGCTTCGCCGCTTTAAAAAGCTGTGCGAAAAAGGTGGAATTCTTTCAGACGTTCGCAGAAGAGAGTTTTATGAAAAACCCTCAGTGCGACGAAAGAAGAAGTCCATTGCTGCTCGAAAAAGAGCCTCGAAACGCGTTTTTGAGCGTCGCTCAGGGTGAGATCCTTATGGATTTAAAAACCACTCTGCAAAACGATATGAAATCCGCTATGAAGTCGCAAGACTCCACGAAAGTGGGCTGTCTGCGAATGCTCATAGCGGAGATCAAAAAGCGCGAAATTGACAAGCGTTCCCCGCTGGATACTGCCGAGATTCAAAAAGTCATCAGCACACTTATCAAACAGCGTGGAGAATCGGTGATCGCTTTTGAAAAAGGTGGTCGTGCTGATTTAGCCGATAAAGAAAAAGCAGAAATTGAAGTTTTAAAAGTCTATCTGCCTCAACAACTATCTCAGGCTGAAGTCGAGGCCTTAGTAGTTGCAGCTATTCAAGAGTCTGGGGCCACTGGGCCTAACGACATTGGGAAAGTAATGAAAGCTGCTCTTGCAAAAGCCGACGGACGAGCCGACGGAAAATTAGTCAATGAAATTGCCCGAGCAAAGCTCACCCCTTCCGCTTAAATTTTATCAAAGAGATACAGTAACGGTAGCCAAAGACCTTTTGGGTAAGGGGCTTTACGTTAAAAAAAATAAATCTCAGTTTCTCTGCGAAATCGTAGAAGTTGAAGCCTATCTGGGGGAACGGGATGAAGCGAGCCATAGCTTCCGGGGAATGACCCCTAGAAATCGGTCCATGTTTGAAGCGGGAGGAACCGCTTACGTTTATTTAATTTATGGTTTTTATTTTTGTGTAAATGTGGCTACCGAAGAAAAGGGCATCGGGGCCGCAGTTCTTTTTAGAGCGGCCGCCCCTTTAAGTGGCCATAAAGAAATGCAAAGGAATCGGAAGCTTAAAGAACCTTCCAAGCCTGAAAAACTCTTAAGCGGCCCGGGGAAACTCACCCAGGCCTTGGGCATTAATCGTACTTTTGATGGTAGAAAATTTGATCTTCCGGACTTTAAAATTATCGACTTAGGAAACGTTTTGAGCGAGGCTGAGATTGGTTCATCACCTCGGATTGGCATCAGTAAGGCAAAAGACCAGCATTTAAGATTTTTTATTAAAAACAGCCCTTGGCTCTCACGATAGGGAAAGGAATAGATTTTGTTTTCGGATTCGACATTAAACGAAATTCGGAGCCGCTGCGATATTGTCGATGTCATTGGTCGTTATGTTTCGCTAAAAAAAAGCGGGCAGGGCTATCAAGGCTTGTGTCCTTTCCACAATGAAAAAACTCCCTCGTTTCATGTTCACCCAGGAAAACAGGTTTATCGTTGTTTTGGTGGCTGCGCCAAAGGCGGCAACGTTTTTACTTTCATTATGGAGCACGATGGCCTTTCATTTCCAGAGGCCGTTCGAAAATTGGCTAGCGAAGTGGGCGTGCGAATAGAAGAAGATAAAAACTTTGTCCGACAACCTCCCAAACCGGTTTCAGAAAGCCATGTCCGGGCAACAAAAGCACTAGAGCTTGCTGCAAAATATTTTAATCACTTGCTTACCCAGAACAAAGAATATGCCTTTGCTCTTAAGTATGTGGAAAACCGTGGCCTAACAAAAAAATCGATTGAGAAGTTTCGATTGGGAGTTTCCCCACCAGGTTGGAACACGCTCATCCAATTTATGACGAAGCGAGGGTTTACTTGGGATGATCTTCTTCTCGCAGGTTTGGTGGTTCCTAAAGAAGATTCCAAATACAAAGGCTACGATCGTTTTCGAGAACGCTTGATGTTTCCCATTACCGACAAAAATGGAAGTGTCGTTGGTTTTGGAGCCCGCGCCCTAAAAGAGGGCGACGAACCTAAGTACTTAAATTCGCCCGACACACCTTTGTTTAATAAGAGCAAAATTCTCTACGGTCTTTCTGAAAATCAACGTGATATCAGATTGAAAGGGGAGGCGCTGGTCGTCGAAGGCTATATGGATGTCGTGGGGCTTTTTGAAGCAGGAGTATCCAATGCCATCGCCCCGATGGGAACCGCTCTTACAGCTGAACACTGTCGAGAAATCAAATCGCTCACTCAAAAAGTAGTGACCGTCTTTGATCCTGATGCCGCTGGAATCAGTGCTTGGCATCGAAGCATGCCTATTTTCTTGGAAACCGGGCTTTTTGCAAAAGATGTCACTTTGCCTGCGGGTCTCGATCCAGATGAGTTTGTAAAAAAAGAGGGGTCGGAAAAGTTTTACGACCTCTGCGACAAAGCTCCACAGCAGATTAATAAGTACCTAAAGGAAATTGCGGATAAAGGAGTCCTCGGAGAAAAAGATCGAAGCCGATACATTCAAGAACTCATTCCCATTTTGGTTGCGAGTCGCCGTCTCCCTGACAAGGGAGCTGTGCTTTGGGACGACGTTTCGAGGCTGCTCGCTATTTCTTTTGATGCGATTAAAAAATTGGTTCAGGAGTCTCCTTCAAGAGCGAATGCCCCGGTGCCTTCTCCGGTGGTCACCCAGCCCCGACCTGCTCCAGCTCGCAAAGAAACTCGTCAGAAAAAGTTTCCTTTGGATTGGGAGTTTTTTAGAGGAGCCCTCAGATACCCCGAAGCTTTTTTAAGTTTTCCAAAGGAAGACTGGGTGGGGTTTCTCAAAGAACAAGAACTTGAGGGCATCTTGCTCCGCCTTTGGGAGACGCGCTCAGCTTCTAAAATGCTTGAGATTTTAGAAGAGCTTTCTAAATCCCAAACTTGTCCTGAGATTTTGGATGCCGTTTCAGAACCGCTTTTAAAGGATGTTGCCTCCTCCCCAAACGAACCGCAGTGGTTCACGGAAGTCGCAAAACGGATATCTGAAAGGCGTAAAAAGGCTCAAATTCATGGACTCGCGAACCAAGTCCGAATGAGCCAAAGATTAGGGGACGATCAAGAGCAAATTAAGTTATTGGAACAATTAAGGAATTTAAGGTCTTCGGGTGCCTCTAGTCCCCAAGACCCCTCGGGTCCAAAAACCGGTCCCCAGGACCATTGAAACCCCGCACAAGCAGTGATACATATCTGAGCTTATTTTGAAAATGCGGGAGCCTGCTCTAAAAGGAGTAATGACGCAATGCCGAAGATCGACAAGAAAAAAGAACTTCAAAAGCTAGTTGTACTCGGAAAAGAAAAAGGTTTTTTAACTTACGAAGAAATCAACGACGCCCTTCCTGAGGAAATTTCCGAAAGCGACTCCATTGATGAAGTGATGACGCTTTTAGAAGACAACGACATTGAAATTGTTGAAAACGAAAAACAATTCAAGCAAGCCAAAAAACAAGTCGCGGCAGATAAAGAAGAGCTAGAGAAAGAAGACACTCTTAGCCGCGGGCTGGATCCCGTTCGTTTGTATCTGAAAAAGATGGGTTCAGTTGCCCTTCTGACTCGCGAAGGCGAAATTGAGATCGCAAAAAGAATTGAAGATGGCGAAGCGGAAGTTTTGGATGTGATTTTAAATTCCTCGATGGGCGTAAAAGAATTTTTGGCCATCGGAGATAAAATTGAAAAAGGAAAGCTGCGAGCACGAGATGTCTTGCGAGGTGCTGAGAGCGAAGGGGAAAGCAGCGAAGAAGGAGAAGCTTCGGCTGAGCCGGTAGCTGTTGAAGCGGCTGCAGAGGAAGAAGAAGCCGAAGAGCGAGAAGCCGCCACGACCCTAGTCGGCGGACTGAATGAGAGCGAAGCCCGAACCAAAATTCTGGAAGGCATGGCTTTGGTGCGCTCCTTTGAAAAAACATTGAGCGGAGTCGAAGCAAAGCTTTTGAAACAGGGCCTAAATCCCGAAGAACGAAAGAAACTTCGAGAGAAGCTTGCTTCCAACCGAAAAAAGATCGTAGATGTTTTTCAAGACATCAACTTCAATCGTAAAACGATTAATAAGATCGTTGCTAAATTTAAGACGCAAGTAAGCCGCATCGAAGAAGCTGAAAGAGAAGTTTACGGTGCCCTAAGAAAAGTGGGCACCGATCAAATCGGGAAGTTCAGAAACCTTCTCAAAGATGCAAAGAAGAACAAGAAAATCGAAGAACAAGTACAAGCTAAGTACAACTTGGATTACCAAGGTCTCTTGGAAATTGAGCACATCATCAATTTGGCTGCCGAGAAAATTGATGTGGTTGAAAAAGAAGCTAATTTACGCGCTCGAGAACTAAAAGACATGTACGAAGCGATTGTCGCCGGAGAACAAAAGTCGGACATCGCTAAAGCTGAGCTCGTAGAAGCAAACTTACGATTGGTTGTTTCGATTGCAAAAAAATACACCAACCGAGGCCTTCAGTTTCTTGATTTGATTCAAGAAGGAAACATCGGTTTGATGAAGGCTGTCGACAAGTTTGAGTATCGAAGAGGATACAAATTCTCGACTTACGCAACTTGGTGGATTCGACAAGCAATCACTCGAGCCATTGCGGATCAGGCTCGAACCATCCGTATTCCAGTCCACATGATTGAGACCATCAATAAACTCATTCGTACTTCACGGTATTTGGTTCAGGAATTGGGACGCGAGCCCACACCTGAAGAAATCGCTGAGAAAATGGAAATGCCGGTCGATAAGGTTCGAAAAGTTCTTAAAATTGCTAAAGAGCCTATTTCACTCGAAACTCCGATTGGCGAAGACGAAGATTCACACTTGGGCGATTTCATCGAAGACAAAGCGATGCTTTCACCTTCGGATGCAGTCACCAACGTGAACTTGTCGGAACAAACACGTAAGGTTTTAGCGACTCTGACGACTCGTGAAGAGAAAGTCCTACGCATGCGCTTTGGTATCGGCGAAGCTTCTGATCATACCCTGGAAGAAGTGGGGCAGGACTTTAACGTGACCCGTGAGCGTATCCGTCAGATTGAAGCGAAAGCGCTTCGAAAGCTTCGACATCCAAGCCGAAGCAAGCGCCTTAAAGCTTTCATAGAGAACTAAAATTTCTCGGTCCTGTGGGGGGCCCATAGCTCAGTTGGTTAGAGCAGTCGGCTCATAACCGATAGGTCCCAGGTTCAAGTCCTGGT